>PMND01000002.1 GCA_003161955.1 Ignavibacteriota bacterium
CTTTGTGGTTTTGCAACCTTCCTCCAGGGTACACATCGACGCTGTCTTCGACTCCGAACCTGAACTGGCTGCCCCCCCCGT
Source organism: Ignavibacteriota bacterium (assembly GCA_003161955.1). Taxonomy (GTDB): domain Bacteria; phylum Bacteroidota; class Ignavibacteria; order UBA10030; family UBA6906; genus Fen-1273. The sequence goes on from PMND01000002.1 coordinate 82, forward strand.
CAGCGAACACGTACGCCTCAAGCACCGTCCCGACTTTCTGCCACTGGAGAGATCTCTGCGGAGCGAGCGTATCCAGCGGGACCCGGAGGAGCCACGCGCCGGCGGTCGTGTCCCACCTGAACGAGAGCGAGGCTGCGCCCGGATTTGTCTGAATCCCGGGATAGGCCGGACTCGAAACGAACGAGAATGAAGCGGTGTCAACACCCGTCGTGTAGCGGTCGGCCGTCGGCTGCTTCCACTGTACGGGGGGCGTATCGAACGAATCAACTGTCGCCGTGACGCGGGAAGAGGGCCCCACGGAAAAGCTCCAGGTGACAGGGGTCGTGTTCGGGATCATGTTCCCCGTCATGTCTTTCACACCGCTCACACGGACGATATACGACGCCCCGGGTTCAAGGGGGGAAGTGGCAAACAGATTCACTCCTCCCTTTCCGGAAGCCTCATAGTATTGAAGCGTTCTCGAAAGGATGCCGCCTCCAATTCTCCCGACCGCAAAGTTGGATGGGAGGACCGTCGCGGGATCGAGAGGCTCGTCGAACGTTATGTTGACTGAGTGGTAGGGGGTCGCCACCGTCATTGCGGAATCCGGGAAACGAACGATGATCCTTGGGGGATCGACCCGGATCAGCTTTGTCCGAAAATGAAGCACGAAAGGATTCCCCGGCGTCCCGGCCCCCGTCCCGTCAAGTGGTTGACCGGCCTGGCTCCGCGCATTCGTATCAACCTTGACGGTGAAGCTCACAAGGAACGGAAGATGGGATACGGGGGAGAACGTCAGGACAGTGTTGTTCGGATCCCAGGAGAGGCTCCCCGTCATGGAGGGGGTAATCGAAAATGCCGCGCGCACGGCGGCAGTGTCCATGCGGGTGGAAAACCCGATCTTCACCGGGAATGTGGGGTTGACGGATGTATCGTTGTTCGCCGGAGAATTTGACACGACGACCGGAAACCCTGTCGATTCCAGCGTCCGGTCAACAAACACGGTGGCGCCTGCTGCCACGGTGACCTGGACGGAATCTGTCTTGTATCCGGGAGTCTCGAACCGGACCGTGTACACGCCGGCGGCGAGACTGTCAAACATGTAGAAACCGTTCCTGAATGAGTCCCCCGTGTAGACCCTGTTCAGGGGGAGGAGCCGGACGCGCGTGAAATTGAGCGGGCCCCCCCCCGCAAGATCGGTCTGTATTCCGGCGATGATCCCCCGCGGATCGGCCGGCACACCGAAGTACTGCATGAATGCACCCCGTATTGCGTAGGCTTCCATTTTGTGATAGCTGTTGTTCAGCAGGCGACGGCACTCAGGAAAAAAGTCGTGGAAAGAGCCTTCGGAGAGCTCACCCGGCATGAGGAGCCCGCTCAGGACTCCGAGGTTGTACCCGACACCCGGCCCCCCATAAAACGTGTAATCGAGCCATGTGCTTGTGGAGCTGGTCCGGAGGTTCCCCTGAATGGCCGGTCCGATGAGGTTCGACATCGCCACAGCCTGCGGGAACGCGGCAGTGCGGGTGGGAATGTTCTCTTTCACGAGCATCAGGGTATAATTGATGCTTGTGTTGTCCGCGAGACCGCTCGCATTGCTGTGGATCGAATGGAACCAGTCGACATTGTTCGCGTTCGCAAGCTGCCAGCGGGCGGTGAGGCTCGGTTCGTCGTTCCCGTCCGGATAGAGCGTGTCATTCGACGTCCGTGTCAGTATGACAGTCGCCCCCTGCTGCCAGAGGAGCTGTCTCAGGAGAAGCGCTTTTTCAAAATTGCTCTCCGACTCCCAGAAATTGACCCCGGGGTCAGGGACGACATTGCGGTCGTCGCTGCTAAACCCGCCGTGACCCGGGTCGATGCAGAATTTCAGCCCCGTCAGGTCTGTCCGCTGGGCTCGCGCCAGGGGTGCAAAGAAAGCGATGATGCAGAGGAGGGCCAGGCGCCGGTTCATCGCGATGCCTCGGTGTACGTGATCACGAGGATCTCCCCTTCCAGCGTGCTGCAGACGATCGCGTCACTCACAGGTGAGCACTGCGGGTACATTGCGATGGCGCGTGACGCCGATGTGAGGTTTCCGCTCATTGTCCCGTCGGGTGAGACGTACGCGATCTCAGACGAACGAATCGCATGGCCGTCGTCGCTGTCCGCCATAAAGACGACCCACCTGCCGTCGCGTGTCCAGGCGGGAGCGTCGCGCCTGCCGATCCGGACGGCATGACTCCCGTCCGCATCGGAAACAAATGTGCCCCGGTCCATCTCATAGGCCAGCAGCTTTGACCCGTCGGGTGAGAGGGAAGGCCAGACGTAGCTCCCGTTGCCGAGGGGATCGATGAGAGACTTCACGCCGTCACGGAGGATCGCAATCTTCGTCTCGTCGATACCGAGTATGGCAGACGTCCCGGCAGGCTGAACTCCCGCAGTCACCCCCTGCACCCGGTTGCCGACAGAATACACGAGATCGGACCGGACGAAAGAAGGGAGTGAGACCGACTTCCCCGACGAAAGAACGGTTGAGCCGCCGCCGGCGACGTTTCCGACCACCGTCTCCTGCAGACGTTCCCCCGGGAGCGCACCGGAGAGTGTCCGGCGCCAGGCAATCCGCGCCCCGTCAGGAGATATGGTGAACCCGTAGCCTGATCCTCTGTCTGACGTAATCTGCACGGTCTTCCCCCCGGGGGTCGAGTACCCCCAGATGCCGTCAAGATCCGACGCAGTGTAGTAGATTGTCTTTCCGTCGGGAGACCAGCGGGGCTGGGACCAGGAACGCGACTTTCCGAGCGGGAGCGTCTCTACTTTGACCAGTTTGAGCTGGGCGGGACTCAGGAGCGGAAGAAGACAGAGGACCAATGCAATCGCGCTACGCATATCCACTACTCCAATTTGATGGCGGCCGGGGGGGCGTCGGGAGCGCCGGCTTCCGCAGCCCCTGGAGCGCCACATCCGGCGCCACAGGCCCGTGTACGCGCCCCGCTACAGCCCCGCGGGATCCGCGGGGGATCCCCCACAATATAAGAAAAATGGAGGACAG
>PMND01000110.1 GCA_003161955.1 Ignavibacteriota bacterium
ACTTCCCACGCGCGCTTTTCTATATTCCCGTCACACTGCTTCCATCCGCGCATTCCCGCCGCGCGGCATTCCTCCACGGCGCCTGGATAGCGTCTGCGATCCTTCTCGTGCATCTATGACGCTGCCACGACGGATTATTAAACGCGGACTCCTCGTCGCGGCTGCTTTCCCCGTAGCGTTCCTTGTCTTCTCGCTTCTGTTTCCGTTGCCTCCCCTGAAGCCCTACTCCCTCGTCGTGGAGGACAGGGAAGGGAGGTTCCTTCAGGCATTCCTGGCGCAGGACGGGGTCTGGCGGCTCCGTATCTCCCCGGACGAGATTCCCCCAAAGCTGAAAGAGATACTCCTCCGCCGTGAAGACCGGTGGTTTTATTATCACCCCGGAGTCAATCCATTTGCGATACTACGCGCTGTCGTCCAGAATGTCCGGACCGGCCACCGCGTATCCGGGGCCTCGACAATCACGATGCAGATAGCACGTATGTTTCACCCGGGGGAGCGCAATTTTCTGAACAAGACGGTGGAGGTCTTCAGGGCACTGCAGCTCGAAGCGAGATACTCGAAGAAGGAGCTCCTCGAGATCTATCTCTCGATCGCTCCGCTCGGCGGGAACGTCGAAGGCCTCAGGTCCGCCGCTCTTCTCTATTATGCCACGCCCCTGGAGAGGCTCAATATCGCCCAGCTCTTCGACCTGATCCTCCTTCCGGGACCGCGGTGTGAAAACCTGATTGATGACGTGAGCTCGGAATCNNCATACCTCTCAGCGGGTCTGCGATATCTGCCGTGAAGTCCTTGTGTCTCCGGACGGAAGCCTCTCCTACTGCCCGTCGTGGCAGAGGCGATGTACAACGCCGACCATCGTTCTGCGAGCGGCGGCGGCCGGCTCCGGGTGGGAAAATAGTGAGTTTCTCCCCTGACTATTGTATATTTCATTAGTACGGGTCGCTCTTCGCCCTGCATCGTCGAAACAACCTGGCGTTCCGACTCGTCTANNTCAGCCGTCGAACATCCGGGTGAGCCCTCCTGTCAACGGGGATTTCTATCTCATACCAGCTACCCCACCCCGCTGATGTGGGTCTGGTTGTCTGCGATCTGCTTGGCCGCGAAGTGGCGCGACTTTTCGACGGGCCCCGTACCGCGGGATCCTATCAGGCCACGTTCAACGCCACCCGCCTCTCGAGCGGGGTCTATTTTTGCCGTCTCTTCGCGGAGGGATTTTCTGCGCAGAGAGCGACGATACTTATGAAGTAACCGGAAGGAACCAGATGCGCTTTGTCGTGACGCCTCTTCTCGCTTTTGTTGCACTGTCGGTATCGACCGCCGGTATCATCATGCGGCCGTACCTGCAGGCACTCACGCCGACGAGCGTTTACGTGCTCGTGGAATCCGATTCGCCCGGTGCCGTCAACGTGGTATACGGGACGGCACCTGACTGCGGACTTTCGGCGAAGACAGAAAGCGTCGCGCTGACAACCGCAACGCCGGTGACATACGTTCACCGTATTCCGCTCCGGGGGCTCAGGCCGGAGACAGTCTATTATTACAGGGCGGGGGAGGGGGGTGCCTTCTCGGAGTTATCCCGGTTCAGCACAGGATCACTCCCGGGGACGCCCTTCCGGTTCGCGTGGGTGGCGGATGACAGGAACGGCCCGGAGGTATTCGANNCACGAAAAATGGACAACGAACACTCAGGCGTTCACGCACGGACCGGTCGGGTCCGCCTCGCAGGAATTCTTTTCCTTCGACTGCGGCGATATGCACGTGCTTGTGCTCAACAGCGAGCTCCCGCTCGGGGCCGGCACACCCCAGTACGCGTTCGCGGACGAGGACCTGCATGGCACGAACCGGCAATGGAAGGTCGTCATGGTCCACAAGCCCGCGTACTGCGCCGGCGGGCACGGGGAGGATTCTTCAATGATCGCGCTCTCCTCCGCCGTTTTCGAGACAACGGGCGTCGATCTGGTGCTGACAGGTCATTCTCACTTCTACCAGCACAACCTTGTGAACGGGATCCACCACATGGTCATCGGCTCCGCCGGAGCGCCGCTGTATGACCCGGCACACGCCTGGTATACACAGAAATCGGCGAAAGAGTACAACTGGGCTGTTGCCGACGTGAGGCCGGAGTCACTCAGCCTGTTTGTCTACAACGAACGCGGGATGCCTCTCGATACGCTCCTGTTGAAAAAGTAGCGCTTATTCTATACTCTGAAAAATACCATGATGGAATTTCGCAAAATACCATGACGGCACAACACATGAATACTTCGAGATTTTTCTGGGGAACACTCTGGATCGTTGCAGGGGTTCTCATCCTGCTTGCGAAGCTCGATATCATGACGCTTCACGTCGGGTCGCTCTGGAGATTCTGGCCCCTGGCGCTCGTCCTCTGGGGGATCGGGCTGTTCACCGGAGCGAAGGCCATCCGATCGCTGATCGCAGTCGTCGCGGCGATACTTCTGGCCCTCATCGTTTATGGGGCATGGGAAGAATGGGGTTCGACCCGGGACCCGCGCGACCTGACCACCCAGACATTCATGGAGACGGAAGACGGCACGCTGCACCATGCGTCCCTCAGGTTCGTCTCCGGTGCCGGTTCGTTCACGCTCCGGGACACCTGTGAGGCCCTCTTCCGCGCCGAAACGACGACGGACTTCGGGAAATATGAGATGGACAGCCGGACCGGCTCCGACGGGAAGGACCTGACACTCCGGCTTGCAGATCATCCGAAAGGGTTCAGAACGGGGGGGACGAACACCGTCACGATGTTCCTCAATGCCGGCCCGGTCTGGGCGCTGCATCTTGAGTTAGGTGCCGCGAAGCTCTTTGCCGACCTCTCCCCCTTTACCGCGGAGAACATCGACATCAAGACAGGCGCAGCGGATGTCCGGGTGAAGCTGGGAGACCGGGCGGAACAATGCAGGGTGAATATCCACGCGGGCGTCTCCTCGATCAGCGTGCAGGTGCCGGAATCTGCGGGGTGCGAGATCAGCTCGGAGAGCGGTCTCTCTTCAAAAACATTCAACGGGTTCGTGGAGGGGGGGGATGGGAACTACCGGACGGCAAACTTCGATACCGCATCCAGGAGGATTTTCGTGAACTTCAAGGCCGGAGTGTCGAGCCTGAAGGTTGTGCGATACTGAGGCGGACCACGATGCTCATGTGACCAGGANNATGCTGTCGTTGCGAGGGGAGCACGCCGGAGGCGTGGCCCCCGAAGCAACCTGGCGTGCCGAACCAACCCACCTATCCCCCCTGTTCCCCCGCTTTGTGGAGTTCCTCGAACTCCCCGGTCCTCCTGTTCTTCCTCACATTGTCGCAGGGGAAGCACCGNNGAGCTGCCGAACTTGTACGGAATCATTGCGCCGGTCAGCACGATCGTCTTTCCCTTCACCTTTTCCCCCAGCACCCGGGCCGTGACCTCCATCGTGTCCGTCCCATGCGTGATGACAATCTGTTGCTCCGGCGTTTTCAGGCACTGCTTCGTGATGATCTCCAGGTCCGCGTCGGTCATCTCGAGACTGTCCACCATCATGAGCGTCCGCATGGCAACGTTCGCCTTGCACCTACCGAGCGTGAGCATCTCGTGAAGATGCGTGTCTTTGAAATACAGCTTCCCGTCGATCTCGTTGTATTCCTTGTCGAACGTACCGCCGGTGACAAATATGCGTATGGACATGTCGGTCACGGATCTGGCGTCTATGCCATCTCGAGTATCCTGCCGTAGATCACTTCGAATGTGAAGCTCTTGGCCTTGCTTCTGGTCTCGATGTATTGCGAGAGCTTGTCCAGGCGGGACGGGATCGACATAATTTTCTCCTGGGCCTTCCGTCCGATCTCGTTCAGATAGGTCATGACGTCGATGTTCCAGTTATGGATCAGGTTCTCGATGATGAACTTGTAGTCGCGCGGTCCGTAGATCCCCGCCCGCCTGATGACGTCGGCGTAGTCGTTGAAATTCGAGATGGAAATCCCCGGCATGTCGATTGCAGGCATGATCGATGAGGCGGCCTCGAGGGCCTGGTTCGGGTCGCGAGCCAGGATCTCGCGGAAGACGTTCATGTAGAACGCGTAGTGGCGTGACTCGTCCTGTGCGATCTTCTGGGTGACAGCCACGAGAAGCGGTTCCTGCCCTTCGGCGAGTTTCCCGGTGTTGAGGTGCGAGATCTGCGTCGCGCGCTCCTGGCATGTCGTGTAGATGAACAACTTGTACGGGTCCCCCGCCCACTCCGGGTAGAAACCGTTCCGGATGTACTTGAACTGCAGTGCTTCGAGCGCCGAGAAGTTGAGAAACCGCGAGTCCCGGGCGTAGTCGCGAAGTATGTTGCCGTGACGGTCCTCTTCGGCGGTCCAGAGCCTGTTCCAGAGGCTCCAGAACGTCTGGCTGCCGAGCGACTCGGCGATCAGGCGGTGGAAATGCGGGAGTCCTTCTTCGGTGAGGATGTTGATTGTGAAGGCGACGCGCGCCGAATCAGGGAGACCGCGCGCCCTGTCGCGAAGCTCCGTGATCACCGCGTCGTTCAGGTCGTCGGGACCGGCGGGAAGGAATTCCGACGGATACCAGTCGTCCCGTTTCTCTTCATGTTTCGCCATGAATTGACGGACGGTATCTTCGAGATCGGCGAGCACCTCGAGCTTGGAGCAGAATGCGGAACTCCTGGAAACGGGGGAGCTCATGGTGGCTTCCTTCACTATGACAGAGAACTTAAAAAACGACCGCATCCCCCCCGGACCGGAGGGGATGCGGACGACATTGTAGCAAGAGTGCCCTTATACCTTCGTGACGTTGGCTGCCTGGAGACCCTTCGGTCCGCGTTCGACCTCGAACTCGACGGTGTCGCCTTCGTTCAGAGTTTTGTAGCCTTCGCCGTTGATCGCCTTGAAGTGCACGAACACGTCTTCACCACCCGGGCGGGAGATGAAACCGTACCCTTTAGCGCTGTTGAACCACTTGACTGTTCCCTTCTCCATGGAACAAATCCCTTTCTGTGAATATTTTAGTGGATTGTGTACATCGTCTCGGTCGGCTCAGAAAAAAAAATCGCACGCAATGGGGCACTCAATTCACCATTGTCTGCGATCCGACTGCTGGCGACACTCACCTTAACAGGCTAAAGCTGTACATCAGCAAGCACTTGATGGCGCAAGAACGGTGTACGCGAGATTTGGCTCTGAAACCTACAAACCCCGACCGAGAATTGCAAGCCTTTTTTCCCCTTTTGCCCGAAAGTCGGCATGTCATTCATTTTCTTAGCTTTGGAGCGTTTCCGCATGTTCCTTGAAGCCTCTCCGCATCCACTTTGACGCCAGGAGGAGTCCTGCCGGGGTCATCAACGCAATAACGCCGTAAATGAACCACATGGTCCCCGTGTGCATCTGCTCGGGGGGCACCCCTGCGGGGCAATAGTGCATGAGGAACCAGCCGCTGTAGAGACTGGTGATCACTTTCGTCAGGAACCACGGGAACTGCCCGATCCCCATGTAGATACCCGTCATGCTTTTCGGGGCGATCTCCGCCACCCACTGCAGGAACCTCGCGGACCATGTCGCCTCCCCGAGCGTCGCAAGTATGAGGTAGGCAAACAGCCCCACGATGTTCGGCCCCAGCGCCAGTATGAACGTCGGCGCGCCCATGATGAACGTCCCCACGATCATCATCGTGTACGTATTCTTCTTCGACGTCAGGGCGGTGACGACGGGGGTGAGCACGAAAATGAGCAAGGGGCTGAAGTTGACGAAGAACTCGTAGTTGTCGCTCACGACGCCGGTGAACGCGCGGCTGCAGTACTGCGGGAGCGTCAGCCAGTTGTGCGCGAAGAGCGTCTGGACGGGGATCAGTATGAATATGAAAAACATGAACCGCGAATCCCTGACCGGGAAATTCCTCAGATAAAAGAGTACCTGTTCCTTCAGAGGCTTCTTCTCTTCCGGCACGGTCTTCTCTTTTCGTTCCTCCTCGGCCTGCGCCGCCGCCTTCGCGGTCGCTTTGCGGGTCAGGAGGAGAGCGATGACGAGAATCCCGGCGACCGTGAGCGCGACGTAGACCCAGAAGACCCCGGTGATCCCGTAGGCCCTCCGGACCGGTGGCGATATTATGCCGGGGAGGAAGCCGCCCAGGTTCATGATCGCATAGAGCATCGCGTATCCCATTGCCGCCGTCTTCTCCGACGTGAACTGCCTGACCGCGGCGTAGCACGCGGGCTGGTAGATCCCGTACCCGAGTATGATCCCCATCAGCCCGCCCATGGCGAGCCAGTGCGAGGTGGACCAGAGCCCCCGTGTTCCGAGCTCAGGACTCAGAGTCAGGAGCGTGCGGCCGATGAGCATCAGGAAGAGCGAGAGGAGGAGCGACCTGCGGGCGCCGATGAGATCGACGGTCGCACCCATGAAGAGCATCCCGAGCGTGATGCCGGCTGTCAGGAACCCCACCATCTGCCCGGCGCTGATGTCGTCGAGCCCGATGTAGTCGTTGAAGAAAATTGCGAGGAGCCCCACGACGCCGAAGTACGTCAGACCTTCCAGGAGATAGGAGAGGTTGATCCCCCAGAGTGCCTGCGACGAGTGAAAGAGGTCGATGAAGGGTTGTGTGATCTCCCGGAATGTCTGCCGGGCGATGGAAACGTTCTCGCCCCCGGGGGCCGGCGATGGATCCTGCATCCGGAACTTCCTCCTATTTTTTGACGCGCCGGATGATCTTCTTCATGTTGAGCCCCAGCATCTTTTTCTTCTCCTCGAACGTGCAATGAGAGTACACCATCCACCCGAACTGGGGGATCGGGTCCCGCATCGGCTGGTCGGTGCCGAAGAGCACCCGGTCCGCGCCGACATGTTTCACCATGAACTCGATCACCCGGTACGTCACGGCCGTCAGCGTGATCTCCAGGAACACGTTCGGGTTCTTTTGCGCGATCTCAATCGCGAGCCGGGCGTCCTTGAACGACCCCCCGGAATGAGCCATGATGAATGAGATGTTCGGATAGCGCGGGGCGATATCCATCATCTCCGGAACGACGTTGGGGGAAGGATGGATGAGCGCGTAGGCGTTCATCCTGTTCCCGTATTCATACCAGGGTTTCCACAGCTTGTCGTTGTACGGGAGATATGTGCGCGGATTGTATGCCTTGATCCCTTCCATCCCGTACGTGACATGCACCTTCCGGAGCTCCCTCGGCCAGTCCTTCACGTACTGGGGCTGGAGTGAGGCATACCCATGATAGAACCGGGGATAGTGCGTCATTGCGTCGTGGACGATCTTGTTCCCTTCCCTGTAATCCGTCCACACCGCGAGGAACCCGCTGATGCACGCAGCGTCCATCCCCATGAGCTTTGCACGCTCGACAATGCTCTTGTCGTCCCCGTAGGGGATGTGTATGAATCCCGTCCCCCCCGCGTCGGTGTGCATGAGGTGCGCATGCGAATCGATCACGAGTATATCTTTCAGGGGCTTCCCCTCTTTTGCCAGAGCGAGTATCGGGTCGCCCGGTTTCGACCGCCGGTAGGGGGGAGGGAGCGTGTCGATACGGGCAAGTCGTGCGATATTCAGTCCGGCGACGCTCGCCTTCTCTTCTTCACTCAGCGTGCAGTAGTCCACGAACGACTTCGCGGCCCCGGGCGACTTCTCCAGCGCGCCCGTCCCGAAGAGGACGCGGCCGGCCCCGAACCAGCCGCTGAATACCTCCATCGCGCGGTTCCCCTGGTGTGCGGAGAGCTCGACATAGAGATTTCTGTGCTTCGCCATCAGCGTGTACATGAACCGCGTGGCATCCCAGCGGCCCCCCTGGAGCAGCACATTGAGGCGGGGGAAGCGCGTCAGCACGGCGTCGAGCTCGCTCACGAGCACCTGGTTCGTCGTCTCCAGGACGTCGTTGACGTAGAGGTGCCCCCCCTCGACCATGAGGAGTACCCCCTCTTCCTCGAGTGCGCCGAGCAGCTCCCCGCAGAAATCGACATGAAAGGGGAAGCGGTGCGACCGCGGGCACATCCTCACAGCCTTGATGTTATTGTCCTGAAGCTCCTTGATCAGCTCCCCGGGGCGCGGGAATTCGCCGGTCTGGTGAGGCATCACGGCCCAGACGCCGTAAAGGCGCGGGCTCTTCTTCAGCTCCCGCGCGAGCATCCTGTTCCCGTACATCGGGTCGTACTCTTTTGCCGTCGAGTGCGTGATGAGTGCACCGTGTATCCCCGCCCACTCCATCTCATCGAGGAGAACTTCAGTCTCGTACTGCGCTTCAACGTCTTTGGGGCCTCTCATTCCCACATACGCGTAGGAATCGATGTATATGCGGTTGCTCATGTAAGTTCTGTTGGGATATAGTGTCGCTCGTCCTCCGGGGGAACCCGGAGCAGGAGAGTGTGGATATGATGGACCGGTTTTCTGTATATTCCGATCTCGAAAGGAAGGGATATATGCCAACAGAATCAACCCCGCGGGCCCCAATTCGCAACGCCTTGAGAGTTCTTTTTTTGATCTCCCCTCTCGTTCTGGCAACTTGCGCCGTGCGCCTCTCCCAGGCACAGCAGCTCTCGCACCCCCGTCTCATGACCGACCGTGCGGGGGTCGACAGCGCAAAAAAGTGGATCGCGGAGTATCCGTGGTACCGGAACATATTCGAGCAGCATAAGGCGGATATCGACAGGTTTATTGCGCGCAGGCCTGTGTACGTTTCCCCCCTCAAGCAGACATATGTGTATCAGATGTATACCTGCCCGAAGCACGGCGTCGAGCTCCTCTATGAGGATTTCAGGCCGTTCGATCATCGTTGTCCTGCCGATACGAATGAATCCTATTCGGGGGGAAAGTACGATATGGCGTGGGCCGGGTGGTACAACCGTCTGCTGGGGACGGACCTTGTCTGGATGGCACTTCTCTATAATGTGTACGGAGATCAGAAATACGCGGAGGCCGGGCGTGAGATACTGATGAAGTTTGCGGACCTGTATCTCACGTACACGACCGACAACACGATACTCGGGCCCGCTCATGTCTTCTTCGGGACTCTCTCCGAATCGTTCTGGGGAGTGGATATGGCCTACGGCTATGATCTCCTCTATAANNGTCGGGTTCCTGTACGGCGACCGCAGGTTGATCGACTTCGCGATAGAAGGGAGATACGGTTTTCGCTGGCAACTCGGCTCCGCGCTCCCCGAGAGCGGTTTCTGGGGAGAATGGTCCGGGTATCATTTTGTAACGCTCCGCGGCATGATCTGCCTGGCCGAGATGGCGCGTCACAACGGGTACGATCTCTATCATATGGAGATTGCGGGGAGGACGATGAAGAGCATGTTCGATGCACCGTTCCTCCTGATGCAGCCGAACAACGAATTCCCGCGAAGCAAGGACAGCGGAGGGGGGAGCCTGCTGGAATACGCGCCGTTTTACGAAGTGGGCTACAAAGTATACCACGACAGGAAATACCTCGGCCTCCTGAACCTGACTCGTCTCAAGCGCGGGACGCAGGTTGTGGGAGAGAGCTCCGCGCTTGGAAAGGCTCGCGAGCCCGTTTCCATGTTCGATATCGATCCCGACCTCCCGCGCGATATCCTCGCCATCTATACGGAACGGAGCGTCAATCTTGAAGGGAACGGTTTCGCGATACTACGGGACAGCACGCTCCGCACGTATCTTTACCTCGATTACGGAATCCTGGGGGGAGAGCACGGGCATCCCGACAGGCTGCAAATGGGATATTATGCCGGCGGGCGGAACTGGATCGTCGATCCCCTGAACGAGTCGTACATGTACCCGAGTCTCCAGCTCTGGTACAGGCGGTCGATCGCNNGCTGATACAGTGCGGCGACTATTTTCTTGATCTCTTCGATGCGGAATCACCCGATGTTCACACGTATGATCTCCCCCTGCACAGTTTCGGCGGTCTCGCGCTCGACGGGCTTACGCTTGAGCGGCAGCCGATCGATATGTTCGGGAACAAGCCCGGAATACCGGGTTACGACCAGCTGACCGATATATATAGAGGCACGAGCGACAGCTCGTTTCTGGGAGTCTTTACGGACAGGGGTGAACACCTGATGGTCCGTATGATTGGCGAGCCGGGGACGCAGGTTCTCAAGGCATCGACTCCTCCGATCGGAGGTTTCTACAAGCAGTCCGCCCCCGATCGCGCTCCGTTTCCGGTGCTGATTACCCGCCGGATTGGCCGCACAACCCGGTTCGCAAGTCTCATACATGCGTACGGCAAAAGTCCGACCGTCACAGCATTTCGGAAAGGAACCGAACCGGGATCGTATATCGTCGAGCGCGGAAACGAGAAAGACATTGTTCAGGCAGATGTCGGCAAATCCGTCTACTCTATTGTAAGAGAGAAGGACGGTATGCCCATATTCGCCGCCGGCTTTAACACCAGTGGCCTCTGGAGAGGTAAGAGTCTGATCTTTCCTCCTCCTGATCACGGTTCTTTTCAGTGCAGATGGACCGGCCGGATGCTCACCGTTACTCTCGACTATGGCGCCTCCGGCGGCGGCGGTAGCAAAGCCGCCCCCGCATTCATGTTCTTTGCGCCTGAGGCAGACTCGGTATCAGTCAACGGGGTTCCCCGTCATTATGAAAGAGTCGGCGCGTATGTCGATATCGGAGGAGTCTTTCATTCCATGACGAGCAGTTACATTCCGTATATCAAGCATCAGGGAAGGGTCATTCTTCCGGACAGTCTCCTTTTCCTCGGGAGGAAGAATTCCATCAACGCCACACTCGCAGATACGACTCACACCGCAAAGTTCAAGGCCGCAATCTCGCTCAGTCCCGATTGGCAGGAACGGGTTCAGAGCCAGGTATCATGGTGGGGTGGCATGGTGAACCTCGTCGCCGTGAACAAAGGACCCGTCGAGCGGAGGACTTTTCCTTCCGGTTATCGCAAAGACGCGTCGTGGATCCACGGGGTCGAGTCTGAATCCGCGAGTGATTTCCCGTCGGCATCCAGATCGTTCCGGTTTAGCATTGACGTCCCCAATGACGCTGCCCCGGTCAGTTATAATGCGCTCGTGTCCCACGACAGAGATACTCTCCGTACCACGTTTGTCGTTCGCCCCCCCGTCACCGCCACGATGTTCCTTCCGAACGGAAAGAAAGAGACCCTCTCTATCGATCTGACAAATCTGACCCCGGACTCGCTCACCGTGTCGGCGAATCTCAATACCGATCATTCGTGGAGACCGTCCGGGACCCCGGACCGCGGTCATGGCCGCCATCCGCTGGCCGGTCAAGACCGGATCCCAGACATGGATGTCACGCTCAAACCGCTCGAAACACAACGGATCGATATCCCGCTCAGGCTGGCAGGATATACAATAGAGAATCAGCTTTACCCCGTCCGTCTCGCCCTGAAATCAGGCGGGTACGCCTCAGAAATCACACATGATTTCTACGTTGGCGTGGCTCATTATGCAAAGACGACACCTTCGCTGGACGGCACCTGGAGCGGCTGGAATTGCGCAGAGCCGATGCTCATCGACAGACCGTCTCAGATCGGGAGGCTCCTCTTCGGCAATCAAACCTGGCACGGAGAGAAGGATCTTTCGGCGAGAATATATGCGATGTATGATCGTACATACCTGTATGTGGGTGCGGATGTGACCGACGACAGCGTAGTGTCACACTGGGATTTCCCGCGCATGGGATACCCGTGGGACACTGACTGCATGGAAGTGGTGATCGACGCGAGAGACAATTCTCTTCAGGGGCATGACCCTCCGACACCGGGAACATATAGGCACCTCTGCCTTCCGGATTATCGCGAAACTGATTTCTCCTCAATCGCGTGGCAGGGTTCAGCTGCGCCGTATCTTCTGAAACCGAATCTCGTCCCGGGAGGGGAGACCCATTTCCACAGGACCAGGGATGGGTATAGGATGATCGTGCGCCTCCCACTTGCGGGAATGCCCGGTGTCGTCGCAAAGCCGGGATACAAGGTCGGCTTTGACGTCGCCATCAACGACAATGACGGGACAAGCTTCAGAAAGAACCAGCACATCTGGGCCGGATACGATCAGAACCAGTCTTGGTGGGACCTGGGGTCGATCGGCTCACTTGTCTTCGGCCCACAATAGCTAATGCGCGCGTCATCTGTCATGCGAACGTCCCCCGTCCCTGGCGGGCGAATCGCCTGTCATTGCGAGCGGCTGTCGAAGCAATCTATCCGGCCCTTGCCTTTGAGCCATTTCCACAATATGATTTTGAGTATTTCCTGGCCGCTGAATGAAAACAGAGGAATGGGATGATTGCGTCCGGGAGAGTGAGATCCAGACTCTTCGCAAGACGGCGGAGTTTATCTCGTCGAAACAGAACTGAAGAAGGAAAGGGAAACTGTTATGAGCGAGCATGTCTGTCCGGTCTGGGTGGGGTACTTCCTCCTGAGCCCGGTAAGAAAACTGATAACGAACCCCGATCGCATCCTGAAGCCCTACGTGAGATCCGGGATGACCGTACTGGACGCTGGGACCGCAATGGGGTTCTTCAGCCTCCCCCTCGCGCGACTGGTGGGAGAATCGGGGCGCGTGGTCTGTGTCGACCTCCAGGAAAGAATGATCGCATCGCTGAAGAAGCGCGCGGTCAGGGCGGGCCTGGACGGTCGGATGGAATACCGGGTATGTACGGAAGACTCCCTCGCGATTGACGACCTGGCAGGAACACTCGACTTCGCGATCGCGATTGCGGTGGTACACGAGGCCCCCGATGCGAGGCGGTTCCTCGCCGGGATCTTCGACGCGCTGAAAAAGGGGGGGAGCCTCCTCTTTTCGGAGCCCGCGGGGCATGTGTCCGAAGACGGGTTCGACGGTTCCCTTTCGCTCGCCCGTGCGGTGGGTTTTGAAATTCACGGTGTGCCCAGGATCCTCCGCAGCCATTCAGCGCTTCTCACAAAGTAACTCCCATGGGCTTCTCCCCGATCGACTACGCCATCGTGATCCTCTACCTTGCCGGCGTCACTGTTGCAGGCGTGCTCATTGCCGGCAGGCAGAAGGATTCCCGCGACTATTTCCTCGGCGGGAAGCAGATGTCCTGGTGGTCGGTCGGGTTCTCGATCGTTGCGAGCGAGACCAGCACGCTGACGTTCATAAGCATTCCCGGGCTCGCCTTCAGGTCGGACATGCATTTCCTCCAGCTCGTGTTCGGCTACTTCACGGGGAGGATCCTCGTGAGCCTGTTCTTCATCCCCGCATACTACAGGGGCGATCTTGAGACAGCGTACGATTTCCTCGGGAAAAGGTTCGGGCTCCCGCTCCGGAGGTTTACTTCGTCCGTGTTCATCGTCACGCGTGTCCTCGCGTCCGGCGTCCGCCTCTTCGCGACGGCGATTCCCGTCCACCTGATCACCGGGCTCGACTATGCGCAGAGCATCATCCTGATCGGTGTCTTCACGCTCATTTACACATACGTGGGCGGGTTGAAAGCGGTCGTCGCTATGGACGTGGTGCAGCTCTTCGTCTATCTCGGCGGTGCGGTGGCGTCCATGATGCTGATCCTGCATGCTCTGCCGGGCGGATGGAGCGACGTGGTTTCGTTTGCCACGCGGAACGGCGTCAACAAGTTTGAAATATTCAACTTCTCGGGGGGATCGGGTGTTATGGATTTCCTGACCTCTCCCTATACGCTTGCAGGAAGTCTCCTCGGAGGGACATTCCTCACGATGGCGTCGCACGGGACGGACCAGCTCCTGGTCCAGCGCCTTCTCGGATGCCGTTCGGCG
>PMND01000150.1 GCA_003161955.1 Ignavibacteriota bacterium
TTCACGGTCTACGGCCGGAATTTCCACGTGGTGGCCCAGGCCGACACGGAATACCGGGGCGATATTGAGAACCTGTCGAAGTATTACGTCAGGAACTCCAGGGGAGACATGATCCCGCTCAGCACGCTGATACACACGAGGGTCGTGGAGAACGCCCCCCTGATCTCCCATTTCAACCTGTTCCGCACGGCGGAAGTAAACGGCGGGGCGGCGCCGGGTTACAGCAGCGGCGAGGCCATCGCGGCCCTCCGCGAGGTGGCGGCGCAGACTCTCCCGTCGGGCTACGGGTATGAATTCTCGGGGCTCTCGCGGGAGGAGATCAACGCGGGGAGCAGCACCGCGACAATTTTTACGCTCTCGATCGTTTTCGTGTTTCTCTTCCTCACCGCGCTTTATGAAAGCTGGTCCGTCCCGTTCGCGGTGCTTCTGGCCGTCCCCATCGGCGCGTTCGGCGCCATCGTGACGCTGACGCTCATCCCCTCGCTCAGCGACAACGTCTACGCGCAGATCGGGCTTGTTGCACTGATCGGCCTCGCCGCGAAGAACGCGATCCTGATCGTGGAATTCGCGAAGGTGCGGGTGGACAGGGGAGTGTCGATCGTGGGGTCCACTATCGAGGCTGTCGGACTCCGTCTCCGTCCCATTCTGATGACGTCGCTCGCATTCATATTCGGCGTGTCCCCGCTCGCCTTCGCCACGGGCGCCGGGGCGCAGGCCCGGTCGACGATCGGATGGACGGTGCTCGGGGGAATGCTGGCAGCCACGATGCTCGCGATCTTCGCGGTCCCGGTACTGTTTGTGACGATATCCAGGATCGCCTACCGCAAGGACGATTGATTCTCTTCTGATTCCGGAGTACATTCCGTCATGCTACAGCCTCTCGCGCGACAGACGCAAGAGGCTGTTTCATACCGTGACACACTCACAGTCGATGGATGCCGGGAGATTGAAGAGGACCGCCGTGGTTATGGTGCTGGCGACAGGGGTCATTTACGTGATCGTCTGAAAATGATTCCGTATATTGACGAAAACGGGAGGCAGGGAGTGCGCGATCCGGTTCTGAAAGAGCAACCTCCGGAATCAAAAGTGATGCTGGCGTTTGCAGCGGTCTACGTGGTGTGGGGATCCACCTACCTGGCAATCCGGTTTGGCGTCGAGACAATCCCCCCCTTCATGATGGCGGGGATGAGGTTCGTCGTTGCGGGGCTCCTCCTCTACGGCTGGGCGCGGCTCAGGGGGGCGCCCCCCCCTTCGGGGAAGGAGTGGCGATCGGCCGCAGTCATCGGACTGCTCCTTCTCTTCGTAGCGAACGGCGGGGTGACATGGGCGGAACAGCACGTTCCTTCGGGGACCGCCGCCATATTCGCCGCGACGGTCCCCCTCTGGATTGTCGTTCTCGATTGGATGCTGCACGGCGCCGGACGACCACGGCCGGGCGTCATCATCGGCGTGATCGCCGGATTTGCGGGAGTCCTGATGCTGGTCGGACCGGACCAGATTATGGGGCGCAACCGGCTCGACATGGCGGGAGTCGGCGTTCTGTTGATTGCCTCGGTCTCATGGGCGGCCGGCTCGCTCTATTCCCGCAAGGCGGTCCTTCCCTCTTCCCCTCTCCTTGCTACCTCGATGGAGATGCTCTCTGGCGCGGCGGCGCTCTTGCTCCTCTCGGCGCTTTCGGGGGAGTTTCAGAGATTCGACCCGGCGTCCGTCTCGACCCGTTCCTGGCTCTCGGTGGCGTACCTGAGTCTCTTCGGCTCCATCATCGGCTTCTCCGCATACGTCTGGTTGTTGCGCGTGGCCCATGCCTCGAGAGTTGCGACGTATGCGTATGTCAATCCGGTGATTGCCATTTTTCTGGGATGGAGCCTGGCGGGCGAGGCGTTGACGCTCCGGATGCTCGTTCCGGCCGCAGTGATCATACTGGCCGTCGTTCTGATCATCACAGGCCAGTCCGGACAGAAGAACGCCGCGGCATCCCTCGAATCATCAAGGAAAAATCCATGATCAACGAAGAGCTAGTTCTTCAGCGCCTTCTCGATCGCCGACGTCAACACGTCCGACATCGGTTGCACCTTCGGGAGGTACTTCCCTGCAAGATTGCCTTCCCGGTCGACCAGGTATTTCTGGAAATTCCACTTCACGTCTCCACCATATGTGGAGTCGGAGGTGATGAGCCTGTACAGGGGATGCTGGTCATCGCCTTTGACGGATATCTTGGAGAACATGTCGAACGTGACGCCGTATGTCGTTGAACAGAACGTCTTTATTTCCTGGTCCGTCCCCGGTTCCTGTGCTCCGAAGTTGTTGGCCGGGAAGCCCAGTATCATGAACCCCTGGTCCTTGTATTTATTGTAAAGTGCCTCGAGATCCTTGTACTGGGGTGTATTCCCGCATTTTGAGGCCACATTGATGATCAGCAGGACTTTCCCCTTGTATTTCGACAGTGCCACATCTTCCCCGTCGATGGTCTTCATCGTGAAACCGAGGACACCCGTGGCGGGCTTTTCCCCGGCAATGGCAAGGCTCATAAGTGCTCCTGTGAATGCCGCGACCGCGAAGAGCACGCGCGCTCCGCGACGGACGGCATGATATGTGTCTGCGATCACCATAGTTCTTCCCCGACAGGTGAGTGAAAAACATCGTTGTGCCCTGACAGTACAACATGGCCGGCCGCGGGGGAGTTCCTCCTTTTTGTCGTCACACCGGCGACTTGACATTTGTGATCCCGATTTTGTAAATTGACAGGAGAACCCTCTGAGTGCTGCCGTTCGACGAGAAGGGATTCGTCTCCCTTGCGTCAAGGAGGTTGCTATGAAGAGGAGCAGCAGGGCGATGCGGAGTCTGGTGCTGTCGCGGATGTTCGATCTTCTCGATCAAACGTACGGCATCGATATCGATCGTGAGGAGTTTGTCGGCGAACGCGCGTCACTTCACGAGATTGACGCGGTTCTCGCCTTCAAGAGCGACCCGCACCTTGATGAGCTCCGCGGCGCCCTGGAACGTATCGACGACGGCTCGTACGGCGTCTGCATCGGTTGCAAGATGGACATCGACCAGCGACTCCTGGACGAAGAGCCTGCCCGCCGGATTTGCCCGAAATGTGAAAAGGAGTACAACCGGTCGCCGTCGGCGTGCATGGAGACTCACATGCTCCGCTAGTCGAGCCGTTGTGTGGTGTGATCGTTCCTCCCGCCACAAACCGACGCCATTGTCAACCCCGGTGGCTTCTCCCGCTTGTGCTGCGTCAGGTTCGTCCGCCCGCAACGGCCCCCCCCGGTCATCCCTCTGTCACATCCTGAACAGGAATGATGAAAAAGGACCTCGTTTCTTTCGCTCTCTGGAACACGAAGGAGTTGTCGTCGGTCTTCATGCTCGCCCGCCGGATCAAAAGCGGCGACCTCAACGATGCGTCGATTCTCGCCCGGAGGAGCGTCGCGCTGATATTTGAAAAAGAATCGCTCCGCACGCGCGTTTCCTTTGAGGTGGGGGTGGCCCAGCTCGGCGGCCATCCCATATTCCTGCAGCAGGAGACCATCGGCATTGCCACCCGGGAATCCGTGCACGATATCGGAGCCGTCCTCTCGCGGTACAATGACATCATCGTGGCGCGCACGGTCCGTCACCAGACCTGCGTCCAGCTTGCGGAGAGTGCCGGCATCCCCGTCATCAATGCGATGACGGACCTCCTCCATCCCTGCCAGATACTCGCCGATGTCTTCACGCTCCAGGAAGCGGGACGTTTTGGGCCTGCACAGAAGATCGTGTATATCGGCGACGGCAATAACATCGCGAATTCCTGGCTCGAGCTGGCGGAGAAATTTTCCTTCCGCCTTCTGCTCTGCTGTCCGCCCGGTTACGAACCGCACCCGCAGATACTGGAGCAGGCCAAAGCGAACGCCATCGGGAGCGTCCAGCTCGCGCACGACCCGGGCGGGGCGGTGAAGGATGCCGATGTTATCTATACCGATGTCTGGCCGCAGGCGGCGGGGGGGAGCAGGCTCGCGCACATTTTCAAGCCGTTCCAGGTGAACAGGAATCTTCTCCGGGACGCGAAGAAAGACTGCCTCGTCATGCACCGCCTCCCGGCCAACAGGGGAGAGGAGATCACGACCGACGTTCTTGACGGAAAGCATTCGATTGCCCTGACCCAGGCCGAGAACAGGCTCCACGTCCAGAAGGGAATTATGGCGTTCCTTCTCGGCCAGATGTAGGTGTGTCAAAATAAGGGCATTGACTACGATTCTGGACGGTCCCTTCCCGCAGGACGGCTGAATCCGGGCCGGGGAAGGGGAAAATGAGTTGGCACGTGTGTTGGGGTACACTTGGCCGGAGTGGTTCAGACAGAGAGGTCAAGGTGTTGCTATGAGAACATTACTCGCAGTTGCTCTTCTCGCGTTTGTGGCAACGGCGGAGGCTCATGCTCAGGCCCCTGAACAGGCACCGCCTCCTGAACAGGCACAGCCTCAGGGAGGGGCAGATGCCGGCATGTTCTACTCTTCGCTCGGCTCACAGGGTGAGTGGATCTCTGTGGACGGGGGGACATATGCGTGGCGCCCCGCCGGTGTGGAATCAGGCTGGCGCCCCTATTCCGACGGCCACTGGGTCTGGACGGACGACGGATGGTACTGGGCCTCCGATGAGCCGTGGGCATGGGCGACGTACCATTACGGCCGCTGGTACTGTGATGACTATTATGGCTGGGTCTGGATGCCGGGGTATGAATGGGCTCCGGCCTGGGTCGAGTGGCGCTACGGCGGAGATTACGTCGGATGGGCGCCGCTGAGTCCTTATGCGGTGTTCAGTGCAAACTGGGGCGTGCATTATCGCAGGTACTGGGCGACCCCCTACAACTACTGGTCGTTCGTCGATTGCCGGTACATGGGTTCACACGATCTGCGCAGGTACGTCTACGGGACCGGCGACAATATGCGCTTCATCGGCCGCACACGGACTGCAGGGAGCGTCCGCTACGACAACGGGCGGATCATCACGCGCGGGCCTGAGCGCGACTACGTGGAGCAGCGCGGAAATATTCGTGTTCCTCGCGGCAACCTCGTTGATGTGCGGGGACGCGAACAGGCAGGGATGGTGCGTGAAAGCGGCGGCGGGCGGATCGGCGTGTACCGCCCGCGGTTCGATGCCGGCGTACGCGGTGGTGCGGGCGCGCGCCCCGACAGGGTCCGGCTCGATGACCATCCGATGGGTCTCGACACGCGGGGGACGGACATGCGGCGGCTCGATGAGCCGCGCCGGGTGCGTGAGACTGTGGGTCCGGGACCCGCCCCCTCTGTTCGATCCTCTGAACCGAATATCATCCGGGAGCGCCCGGCGGTCCGTCCGGACAACCCGGATCGGAACCCGAACCGCCCCGTGGTCAGGGCTGATCGCGCGGTCCGGACTCCCGATCGCGGTGTAAACGGGGCGCGCCCCGAGAGGCGGAGCTATAATACGCCGCGGAGCGGGAACTGGTCGCCGCCGCAGAGGACATTTACACCGGGGGGCGGGGGAAGATCTGCCGGGGGCAGAAGCGAGGCTCCGGCAGGCGAACGGCGGAGCGGCGGCGGGAGAGGCGGACGCCGTTAAGCGCGCTATGCCGCTGCGCCGAGGAAGTCCTGCTTTCTCTTGACAAGCTGGGTGGCACGCCAGCCGGCAATTTCGAAAAGTTGCGGTGTCGCTGAGGATTGCACGTAGAACCGGTCCCCTTCCTTCATCTTGTACAGCCGTAACTGCACGCCCCCCAGCTCGATCTGAAGGGTCAGGGGGGGCATATCCTGCACAGCGGTATCGATGAAGTCGTCGGCCTGGAGGTTTGCCAGTGCGCCGATGAAGCCCTTCACGATGTCGGTCTTTGCCACGTCGTCGCCGATCTTCCAGACGCTGTCCTGCCTTGCAAGGACCACGGAGGTGTCGCCAAACCGGAGCGTGACCCCTGCGATCGCGTCCTGGTCGGTCCTGAAGACAGTCTTGTCCCGCCACTCGCTCGTGCGGCGCGAGAAATTCGAGGAGAAAAGTCCGGAGGCGATGTAGACATCATTGGACCCTTCGCGGCGGACATACGTCTCCGTATAGGAAGGACTGGGCTTCCCGATCCAGAATACCGTTTTTTCCGCACCGTGTTCGAACACGCGGACCATCGTGCCGGTGGAATCCACCTGAAAGACGCTCCTCTTCCCGGGGTTCGACGAGACAAGCCCTTTGAGCGCCATCCGCTTGCCGCTCGAGAGGGCGGACGCGACCGTCCCGTCATCCGCACGGTAGCGGACCGGCGTCGTCACCATCCAGACTCCCCCCTGCCGTTCAATAACCGCCGGACCGTTCGGCGACCTGATCTCGATCCTGTCGACCGCCGCGGAATCATAGTCCACGAGCATTGCGCCTGAAGACTCAGGCGCACTCGACTCTCCCGGGCGCTGCATGACGAAATATGCGGCCGCGATGAGCGCCGCCAGCACTCCGGTGAGTATCCAGGTGTTCTTGGTCATGATGCGATCAGCTCCTTATGCTCCTTCGATTGCTTTTTTCCGCGCGCGTCTCATCCTCCAGCGGAAGACTCCGTAGCCTATCACGAGGAGGGGGGGGAGGCCCATGTCGGCGTACTTCACGATCTTCTTCGTCGCATCCGCCACCGGATCGAGCGGCGGGTTGACCGCTTCTTTCGTCCGGATCGTGATCAGGCCCGCGTCGTCCACAAGGTAGTCGATCATGTTCGCAAAGAATGTCACGTTGTCCCTGTTCCCGCCGATATACTCATCACGTGCAAAATCCCCGTCACCCACGAGAACGATCCTTGTGTCGGGACTTGTCGCAAGCGGCGATGCCGCCGGGGGAAGCGAACCGGCGGAAGTGTCTGCCGGTGCGGGCTTCCCCTGATAGAGGCTCGTGAAGCGCCCCTCGACGATCGCCGCCAGCGGGATCCCCTCCTCGGTGAAATCCGAGCGGAGGTAGTGCTGGAGCGGATCGTACATGAACATGCCCGTCAGCCGGCCGCTCTGCTTGGAGGACCGCATCAGTATCTCCGCCGTCAGCCCGAGCGCTCCGACCCTGTCGGTGTCCACGGAGCTTGCGAAGAAGAGTATCAATCCCTGGAGGTCCTTCACCATCGCGTTTCCCTTTGAGAAATTGCTCACGAGGGGGAGGTAGGGGAAGGGGACCTGCGACTGGATCGAGAACCCCGACTGCTGCTGGACGAGGCTGATGCTCGCGCACTGCGCGTCGCGCACCAGGTCGGTGTTGAGCCGGAGGCCGTAAGCGGCCAGCATGTCGTCCATGTTCAGGTCGACCTGCCGGCCGTACTGCTTCTGGAGCGTGGCATCGACCTTGTTCAGCAGGAACGCAACGCGGCCGCCGCGCATGATGTACTGGTCGATCTGGAACTTCTGCGGCTCGGTCAGCGGCGTTGCGGGGGCCATGACGACGAGCGCTGTCACATCCTGCGGGACCGGCGTCGACCTGCTGACATCCACGGTCGTGAACTCGTATTGTTTCCGCATCGGCTCCTGCGCGGCCCTCAGGGTGCTCGCGGCCGGCTCCCCCTGTCCCGTGAGGAACCCGATCTTCTTCTGTGATTTTGACGTCAGCCGCTTGATCGTGCTGCTGATCTCGTATTCCAGAGTCGAGAGGTTCTGGACGACCGGGATGACTTCTTTCTTGTCCTCATACAGAAGGACCATCCCCATGTACGCGCGCTGGACCTGGGCCTTGTCCTCTTTGATCACCTGGATCTGCAGCGGGGCGATCCCCTGCTGCTGTGCGTCCATCTCACCTTTCTCGCCTCCCGGGTCGATGAATTCGAACTGGAAGTTCCCCCGGGCGTAGGCTTTGTAGTCGTTCAGCTCGTCGAGAAGCGCGCGGCGGTTGTTGTTGTACGGGGCGGGGAGGTCCTCGGTGAAATATGCCCTGACGGTCACCCTGTCGTCCAGGTTTCTCACCATGGACTTGCTGGCCTCCGACAGGGTGAACTGGCTGTTGCGCGTCATGTCGAACCGTCCGAAGATGCGGATCGATATGATATTGAGCGCGATGAGGATCGCGAGAACGATCCCTGTCCTGATGAGCGTCTGCGATTTGAGCGATTTCGGGGTCATGGCATCCTCACCATTTGCGCCGTTCGAGCGAGGCCGTCGCCGTCATGAGGGCGAAACCGAGAACGCTGCCGAAATAGATGATGTCCCGCGAGTCGATCACCCCCCGCGCGATATTGGAGAAGTGGTAGTCGATCCCCAGGTACTCCACGGCGGGCGCGATCGCAGCGGGCATGTACAGGAGGACCTTGTCCGCCAGGAAGAACGCCAGAATGATGACCATCCCGATGAGGAATGCGACGATCTGGTTTTCCGTCAGGCTCGATGCGAAGAGGCCGATCGCGATGTAGACCCCCCCGGTCAGCATCAACCCGAGATATCCGGTTACCACCGGTCCGAGGTCGGGGGTGCCGAGCACCATGAGTGTCACCAGGTACACCAGTGTCGGGGCAAGCGTTGCGGCCAGAAGCGTCCAGGCGGCGAGGAACTTTCCCAGGACGATTTCGACATCCCGTACCGGCTTTGTCGTCAGGAGCTCGAGGGTTCCGGATTTCTTCTCTTCCGCCAGGAGCCGCATCGTGACGGCGGGGACGAAGAAAAGGAATACCAGCGGAACCAGCTCGAACACGATCCGCATGGACGCAGTGTTCATGAGGAAGAGGTTGTTGGAGAAATACCAGCCCACGATCGCCAGGAAGACGACGATCACGACGTACGCCACGGGCGAGTTGAAGTACGAACGGATCTCGCGGCGGTAGATGGGGCCGACGTTGGAAAGCGGGAATGCTGCCATAGGTATGCGGCTTATGCTGTCGTAAGTTTATGGAACACTTCTTCGAGGCTTGTGACGCGGCGGTGCATCTCCAGCACGATCCAGCCTTCCGAGACGGCCGTGCGGAAGAGCGCCTCCCGTATGTCGTTTCCCTTGTCGGCGTGTATCTCGAATGTGCTCCGGCCTTCGCTGTGCGCCAGGAGCGTCACGCCGGTGACGTAGGCGACGGTCCTCAGCCGCGGGGCGATCTCCGCCTGAGGGTCCGCGGCGACGGCCTTGATCTCCATCGTGATGGTGTCCGCCCCCTGGAATTCCTGCTGGAGCTGGGCGGGGGAGCCGTTGGCGACGATCTTTCCCTCGTGTATGATGAGGACGCGGTCGCACGTCGCCTGGACCTCGGAAAGTATGTGCGTCGAGAGTATCACCGTCTTGGCCCTGCCGAGGTGCTTGATCAGGGTCCGGATCTCCGCGATCTGGTTCGGATCAAGGCCGCTCGTGGGCTCGTCCAGTATGAGGACCTCGGGGTCGTGGATCATCGACTGGGCGAGGCCGACACGTTGCCGGTACCCCTTGGACATTTCGCCGATATCCTTGTGCCGGACGTCCTCGAGTCCGCAGACGTGGACCATCTCCTTGATCCGCTGCTGCACCGCCCCGCCCCGGAGCCCGTGGAGCTGTGCCGAGTACTCCAGGTAATCAAGGACATTCATGTCGAGGTAGAGCGGGTTCATCTCGGGGAGATAGCCGATCTTCCTCCGCACTTCGAGCGATTGCTCGGCGGTGTTCATGCCGTCCACCTCCACGGAGCCCGAGGATGGCGGCATGTAGCAGGTGATGATCTTCATCGTCGTTGTTTTTCCCGCGCCGTTGGGGCCCAGGAAGCCGAGGATCTCGCCGGTCTTCACATCGAACGAGATGTCGTTGATGGCCGCGGTATCCCCGTACATCTTGACGAGATTGCGTACGGCAATGGACATAGAGTGAGATTGGGATTGTTGCTGTATCGGGCCGAATGGCTGCAGGACGAAGAAATCAAATATAAGAAAACTGCACAAAAGAATCAAGGCCCCGCGCCCCGGATTTCGGATCCGTCCCGGGCGTCAGGAACCCGGGTGTCGTGGGACGATGATCCATGCCAGGATGTAGGCGATCAGTACGGGGATGACAGCGGTGAAGAGTGCCAGCACGACTGTCAGAAGCCTGACGATCGTCGGATCAAGTTCCATATACTCGGCGATACCACCGCAGACCCCGCCGAGTTTCTTGTCGCTCGTAGAGAGAAAGAGCCGCTTCATGGATGCTCCCGGAATGTTCGGTATGACAGGATAGAAAATTTCTTCCGTACTGGCAAGCATTGAGGATCAGCGCGGAATTCACGACATTTGAGGAAAGGGATAATCCTGGAGGAGAGGAGCGATGCAGTTCCGCAAACAGATGATCGTTATCGGTGACAGGGTCCTGCTGCAGCTCGACGACGGTCAGGACAAGACAAAGTCGGGGCTTTATCTCCCTGCCTCCGTACGTGAGAAGGAAAAGGTCGCCATGGGGCGCGTGGTCCGGGTCGGCCCGGGGTATCCCATCCCGAATCCGAACTACACGGAAGACGAGCCCTGGTCCACCCAGAAAGACCCGATGCGATACATCCCCCTCCAGGCAAAAGAAGGGGATTACGCGATATTTCTGCGTGAGCAGGGAGTGGAAGTGGAGTTTGAGGAGATCAAATACCTCATCGTTCCGCAATCGGCGGTCCTGATGATCGTCAGGGAAGAGCTGAGCGAAGGCTGAGTTCGCGGTCCCCTCACCCTCCGGGGGTGCCGCCCGAGCGGCGGCACCCGGTGCAGGGACGGTTCAGGCGAGCGTGATCTCCTTCGCAAGATAGACGTCCTGGATTGCGTTGAGAAGCGCGGCGCCGTCTTTCATCGGCTTCTGGAACGCCTTCCGCCCCGAAATCAGGCCTGTTCCCCCCGCCCGCTTGTTGATGACGGCGGTCTTCACGGCCTCCGCGAGATCGTTATCGCCGGACGCCCCCCCCGAATTGATGAGTCCCGCCCGTCCCATATAACAATTTATCACCTGGTAGCGTGTCAGGTCAATCGGATGGTCGGTGGTAAGCTCGGTATACACCTTCTTGCTCGTCTTGCCGAAATTGAGCGCGGTGTACCCGCCGTTGTTCTCGGGGAGTTTCTGCTTGATGATATCCGCTTCGATTGTCACGCCGAGGTGGTTCGCCTGTCCGGTGAGGTCGGCGGAGACATGGAAATCTTTCTCCTTCGTCTTGAATGCCGCATTACGCATGTAGCACCAGAGTATCGTCGCCATGCCCATCTCGTGCGCGTGCTTGAATGCCGCAGAGACTTCCTGTATCTGACGTTTTGATTCCTCGGAGCCGAAATAGATCGTCGCCCCGACTGCCACGGCTCCCATCTCGAATGCCATTTCCACATCGCCGAACATGATCTGATCATACGTGTTCGGATAGGAAAGGAACTCGTTGTGGTTGATTTTCACGATGAACGGGATCTTGTGCGCGTATTTCCGTGCGACCGATCCGAGGACGCCGAACGTCGAAGCGACCGCATTGCAGCCCCCTTCGATGGCGAGTTTCACGATGTTCTCGGGATCGAAGTACAACGGGTTGGGGGCGAACGACGCACCGGCGGAGTGCTCGATTCCCTGGTCCACGGGGAGTATCGACAGATATCCCGTTCGTGCGAGCCGGCCCGTGTTGAAAAGCTGTGCCAGGCTCTTCAGGACCGGAGTCTTCCGGTCCGAGGAAATGAATACCCGGTCGAGGAAATCGGGCCCGGGAACGTGAAGCAACTCCTTTGCGATCGTCTTGCATTGATGTTCCAGGAGGCTCTTTCCCTCTGAACCCAGTAATTGCTCTATCTCTTTTATCTGCATTACCTGTCTCTCCTTGCGAATGGTTGTGAGTACATCCCCACGCCAAATATACCCAAATCAGGCAAGACCTACAACGGTAGAAATTTCTTGCGATAGTTACAATTTACCGTCCCGGGTGGAATGATGTCCGGAAATAAGTGCAAGCACGGGTCATTTTTCGNNTGGAAATGGTGTTGATTGAAGAGATGGACATGCAGCGCTGGTTCACGGTTGCCTACAGCACGGCATTCGGCCGGGAGTTGTTTCTCTCCCTTAACTGAGATCCGATTCGGTCGCAAATTCAATGAAGGCGTCCATTGGTGGGAATGGATCCCTTCGTTCCGGTGGCGGGGAACACGATGGTGGGTCGTGTTCCCCGCCCCATTTTTCTCTCCTTCTGCCTGTTTTTCTCTGCTTCTGCCCGTCTTTCGTGTCGTCTGCCCAAAAAAATCCTTGCTATTGTAAAATGGGTGTTTTATCTTGCTGTGCAAACTACAGTACACCGTTTTTGCACTTTTAATGGTTCCGTTGATTCGGAGGGTCTCCTCTGGAACGGACAGCAAGTGCTCGTAACAGCGGTGATAGTTGAGGGACAACACCCGCTACCCGGCCTGTTGGCTATTAAGAGGCAATAAATCAGGTGCCCCCTGCGGGGGCGGCTTTGCCGTACGTTTCCAGTAACGTCTCTACGAAAGGAGATTCCCATGGAAAAGGGAGTCGTGAAATGGTTCAACGGAGCCAAAGGCTTTGGTTTCATACAGCGCGAGTCGGGCGAGGACGTGTTTGTTCACTACAAGGCCATCGTCGGCGAAGGCTACAAAACGCTGAACGAAGGTGACAAAGTCCAGTTCGATGTTGAGAAGGGGCCCAAGGGTCTGCAGGCGTCGAACGTCACCAAGATATGACGTGGGCGCGGCACCACGGTACCGGCCCCGGCGCAATTGCCGGGGCTTTCTTTTTTCCATTTGACGCTATCAGAAGGAACAGTGCATGACAGGTACGGTTAAGTTCTTCAACGGGGCGAAAGGGTACGGGTTCATCACGGCCGAAGGGGGAGAAGAGATCTTCTTTCACCAGAGCAATGTGAAGCAAACCGGTTTTCGCGATACGCTAAAACAGGGAGACCTGGTCTCTTTTGAGATCAAGACCGAGCAGAAAGGGAAAAGGGCGATCAACGTCGTTCGGCAGTAGCGCGCATGGGCTTACTCCGCATCCGTCTCTGCACGGGCCCGGGGACCGTTACGACGACGCTCGTGGCGAAGCGGCTCGAAGGTGCCGACATGCTTGTCTTTCCGGAGCTGGTGGACGGCGGGTATGCGGCACTGAGAGCGGGGGCGTCCCCGCACCGCCCGGGAGACCAGTTTCTCTCCTCGTTCGCATCAGCCTCACAAACTCTCGCTCCGTACTGCATCGCCGGCAGCGTGTTCTTGCGACAGCCCCCTCCCCGTACCAGCAACACGAGCCTGGTGTATTGCCGCGGGCAGCTCGTACACAGGTACGACAAAATCCATCTCTTCCGTCCCTCCGGAGACCACCGTTACTTCCGTCCCGGGACGCACATCCGGACATTCCGCGTCACGCTCCCGGGCGTCCGCATCTCGTGCGGCGTCATCATCTGTTATGACCTCCGGTTCCCGGAGCTTGTTCGCGCGATGGCGCGGGGGGGACTGGATGTGCTGTTCGTTCCCGCGCGATGGCCCGCCGTCCGCGATGACGCGTGGCGGACCCTCCTGAAAGCGCGCGCGATCGAGAACCAGGTGTTTGTTGTGGGGTGCAACGCGTCAGGGGAAGAGGGGGGATGGTCCTATGCGTTTGATCCGCTGGGCGGGATGGTGTTCGACAGCCGCTGGGAGCCCGGAGAAGAGTCGCACCTCCTTGTGTTCGATCTAGGCCGGATCGCAGACGCGCGCGGGCTTCACCGGAATCTCAATGAAGCGGTGGTGCTCCGTTCCGGTCCGAGGCTCCGCACTGTCACTGCGCGCAGGGGTCGGGGGGCCTGACTCCTATTTTTTCTTCCTTGTGTATTCTCTGCTGGCGTAGGTGTGTACTCCCCCCCGGATCTTATAATCGGCCGAGACTCTCATCCACTTCGGCTTTGCCGAGCGGACAAGGTCTTCCAGTATCCGGTTGACGGCATGTTCCTGGTAGATGCCGACGTTCCGGTAGGAGAGCAGGTAGTACTTGAGCGAGCGAAGTTCGATGAGCAGGCGCCCCGGGATATAGTCGACGCGGATGGTGCCGAAATCGGGGAGGCCCGACCAGGGACAGACCGCCGTGAACTCGTCTGTTTCGATGTTGACGGTGATGTCCTTTCCGGGATACTCGTACGGGAAGGTCTCAAGTGCGGCGACGTCGATGGCGGAAAGCTTCTCAACGTCATAGCGCCGGTCGAGCGGTCTGGTCATTGCCGGGGGTTTCCGGGTTGTTGCAGGGATAGTGAGGGCGATCATGATCACCAGGGATAATATATGAGATTTGCGCGGAAGAAGAAAACAGCTGCGTGCCTCTTTCTCTGTGCGGTTCTTGCATCTCTCGCGGGGTGTGCGGGGTCCGCCCCCGGCGGTGGGGAGCCCGCGGACAGGGGCTGGGTCTCGCGGGACATACTCGAGACCCCTCCCTATGCGCCGTTTCGCGCAGGGTACGACTCCGCAAGGATCGCCCCGGAATTCGTCCCGATGATCCGCAGTGTGCGGGAAGGAGTCGACGTGACGATATTCTTCGGCGGGTGGTGCGGCGACAGCAAACGTGAAGTCCCGCGTTTCCTGCGGCTCGCAGACCAATCGGACTTCCCGAAAGACAGGATCAGGCTGTATGCTCTGGACCGCACCAAGAAAAGCGACGACGGACTCACGGAAAAATTCGGCATCGAACGGATACCGACATTTATTTTCCTGAAAGACGGAAAAGAGATAGGGAGGATCACCGAATCGCCGAAGACGACGCTCGAGGGGGACGTGCTCACGATCCTCGCGCGGGGGGTGCAGAAGTAGCCATCGTTAACCCTCACGCGTGCTGGTAAGCCATCCCTTTCAGGATCATGATTCTCTTCCTGATTGGCGGGTGCGTCGCGAAGAGATCTGAGAAGAATCCTTCCCTGTCATCCAGGCTGCTCCCCAGCGGGTTGGCGATGCAAAGATGCGCCGTCCCCCTCTTGATCGAGCGGGTGGGCTCGACCGCGGCGTCGATCTTCTGAAGGGCCGAAGCGAGCGCGCCCGGGTTGCGCGTCAGCTCGGCTCCGGAAGCGTCGGCAAGGAACTCGCGCTGGCGCGAAACCGCCAGTGCCAGAAGTTGCGAAATGAACGGTGCGAGGATCAGCCCGATCACCCAGAAGACAAGCAGTATCACTCCTCCGCCCCCGCCTCCCCTGCCGGATGAGCCCCGCCGCCCTCCCGTTCCGAATCGCATCGACCGTGAGCCAAATTCCACAAGGAGCATCACCGCGCCGATGAGCGCGGCGATGACCGTCATCAGGCGGATGTCGAAATTCCGCACATGCCCCATCTCGTGGGCGACCACTCCCTGTAATTCCTCCCTGTCAAGAGTGTCGAGGAGCCCCTGCGTCACGACGATGCAGGCATGGTCGGGGTCCTTCCCGGTTGCGAATGCATTGGGGTCGGGATCCGGGATCACATAGACCTGCGGCTTCGGGAGCCCCGAGGCGATGGCCATCTCCTCGACAACGTTGTGAAGCTGCGTGTACCGCGGGTCGTCCGCGGGTGCAGGGAGCGCCCCCGACGAATCGAGAATGGAACGTGCGCCGTTCTCCAGTCCCCTGTAGGCGCTGACCCCCCCGAGGAGGAGAGCGGCAAAGGTCGCTATCGGAAAGCCGGAAAAAGCGCGCCTCCCGTGAGAGAAACCGAAGAGGAACACGTCGAACCCGAAACCCAGGAATCCGACGAACAGGACGAAGACCGCCATGACGAGGATGGTATTCCGGCGGTTCGCCGCCTGCTGCTCGAATATGTTGGCGTGAGTGTCCGGCACTGAAAGCGGACTATTTCTTCAGAGAAAGATCGACCTGCGGAACGTCGCGCTCTCCCGCGTCTTTGATCTCGAAGAGCTCCGATGGCCTGAAGGCGAAGAGCCGCGCCACGATATTTCCCGGGAAGACCTGCAGGGCAATATTGAATTTCGTCGCGATATCATTGTAGAATTGCCTCGCAAAACCGATCTTGTTCTCCGTACTTGAGAGTTCTTCCTGAAGCTGTTTCACGTTTTCGTTCGATTTGAGGCTGGGGTAGCTCTCGGCGAGCGCAAAGAGCCGCCCGAGGGCGCCCGAGAGGACTCCCTCTTTCGCGGCCGCATCCGCCACTCCGGTCGCGCTCACGGCGGCCCCCCGTGCCGCAATGACTTTCTGCAGCGTCTCCTGTTCGAACTCCATGGAGCCCTTGACAGTATTGACGAGATTCGGGATAAGGTCGTGTCGCCGTTTGAGCTGGACATCGATCTGTTTCCAGCCGTTTGCCACCTGGTTGCGCAGCGTGACCAGGGCGTTGTACTTCATGATCGCCCATGCGACAAGTGCAACGGCAAGTATGAGCAGGATAAGAAGCGGGCCCATTGGTTCTCCGATGAGATGTGTGGTAGGGATACACGCAACGTAGAAAGAAGCGCGATTGAAGTCAAGGCGGGATTATTGACATTCGGAACCGATTTGGATATATTGGGCTCTATTCTGCGGTTGATGCGCTCCTGGTCCCCCCCCCGCAGGTCCACTACGCGTGAGATATGCCGTCGGACGATCAACATAATCCCAGCGACTCCTCCCGCAGGCAACTGCTTGAAGAAATCCGCAGGCGGGCGGAGGAAGCGGAAATGAAACGGCTTGAGGACGATGACCGCAGCCGCGCGGGTCACGCCGATGCCGATCGCATAAAGAGCAGGTCGCCCGCCCCGTTCCCCGTCCCTGCCGCCGAGACACCTGCGGCGGCAAACAGGGCCGCCACCGAACAGAAGATCCTTGTCCTTCGCGAGCGCCTGCAGAGCGCACTCGAGCGCGGCAAGGCCGAGAAGGCTGCCGAGCTGTTTGCCGAGTTGAACAAGATCATCCCCGATGATCCGGCTCTGACCGAATTGAAGACCCGGCTACAGACGCTGCAGGAGGAGAGGGCAAGAGTCCGCGAGCAGGCGCGGGCGGTCCCCCCATCCTCGATCCCCCCCCGGGGGGCTTCCCCGCCGCCTGCTGCTCCGCAGCAATCCCACTCCTCTCCCGGCGACAGGGCGGAGCGGGAGGCACGCCGCAAGAAGATCACGGACATGCTGGAGGCGGCGAACAGCTACTACCAGCAGGAGAAGTACGACAAGGCC
>PMND01000030.1:0-20798 GCA_003161955.1 Ignavibacteriota bacterium
TGTAGAGGCGCGAGGTTTTCCCGCCGGCGAGGACGCTGGCAAGCAGATCAAGCTCCGCATCGCCGGGTGCGAACTCCGCGGGGGTGTTCCACACCATGTAGAGCCGGGGGAGCTCGACCCGGTCCTCGTGCACAACACGCTTCTCGGAGGTGAGGTGCGCTACCGGCACCGGTTGGATCGGCACAGGGGCTCCGCTCCTGACATCGCTGAACCAGTACTCGACTGCGGCCCTGGCTTTCACAGGATCGATGTCGCCCGCGATGACCAGACTCGCGTTGCCGGGAACATAGTATGTCCTGAAGAACTGCACCACATCATTGTAGCTGGCGGCCGAGAGGTCCGCCATCGATCCTATGGTGGGCCAGTGATAGGGATGGTCGGGCGGGTAGAGATTCTCATCTATCAGTATCGGGGCGAGCCCGTATGGGACATTCTCATATGTCTCCCGGCGCTCGTTCTTGACGACATCGCGCTGGGCGTTCACTTTCGCCTCCGTCATGGAGTCGAGAAGAAAACCCATACGATCTGACTCCAGGAACAGCGGCAGGGCAAGCGCATTGCTCGGGACATCTTCGAAGTAATCGGTCCGGTCATCGGTGGTATTGGCGTTGTTGTCGCCTCCCGCCGCTTCGAGCCACTGGTCGAATTTCCCTACCGGGACGTCCTTCGAGCCCATGAACATGATATGCTCGAAAAGATGAGCAAAGCCGGTCCGCCCCGGCTTCTCGTCGGCGGACCCCACATGGTAACACAGGTTCACGACGACCAGAGGGACCGTATGGTCCTCATGCAGTATCACGTCCAGTCCGTTCGGCAGCGTGAAGCGGGAATACGAAACAGAAATCCGGGGCTCGCCCGCCACAGCGAGAGAGCAGGCAAGCACCATGAGCACGGACAATCGCCGCATCCATCCTCCTTCGAAAATCAACTGCCGTGATCAAATATCTGCCCGACGATGAGTGCGTATCCCGAGACCGTCATGTCATCACTCCCCAGCACTCGTTCCACGCGCTGCTCCTCCGCTTTCCATCTCGTTGAGTTCTCAAGGGTGTGCCCGACCCGCTCGTTCAAAACGGCAAATTCACCGTCCTGTTCATACTCCTCCGCATCGGATTTCGAATTCCAGATCGTGACGGAGATCAGCTCATGGGTGTCGTTCTTCTGTCCGGTCAGGAATGCGACACGGCACCCCGGAACGCGCCGGAGCCCCGGGATTATCTCTTCCCTGTAGAGCGATGTGAACTCCTCCAGCATGCCTCGCCGGACATGGAGGGAGAGTATCCTGAGAAAGAGCCTCCCCTTTCCCGGCGGGGAGAAGACCGAAAGGTCGGCCCCGCCGGATGCTTCATACCGGGAGATGACCGGGTCGTCTTCCAGAGGCGCATATTCGAGCTGCATGTCGTCGCTCATGTGGACGGTCCATTCCGGGGTTTCGGCCAGAAAGGGCCTGGACTGGTCCAGGAGCTTGCGGTATTCTCCGGTCTTCTCGTACGTGTCGGCGTCCGCCGCAGAATTCCAGAGGGTCAATGAGATGCCGATGTCGGGGGGATCAACGCTCTGCAGGAGGCCCGCGTAGAGGCAGCCGGGAGTGTGCGAGAGCTCGGCGATGATCACCGTAGAGTACATCCGGCGGAGCTCCAGGAGGCGGTTGGGGTCAAGCCTCAGATGTACGATGCGCATGAACATGGCGCAGCTCCGGATGATGAGAACAGGTTATTTGACGGTTGCCCTGAACAAGATCAAGAAGTCGCGCGGGAAAAGCAACATAGCAGATTGCNNCCCGGATTCGCAATGACAGGCCGGGCCCGCAATGACGGAGGGGACTCGTTATTATTCAAGCCCTGAGGATCTGGCGGAGCTGCTCCTCGGGGGTGTGGAGGAAAGGCTGCAGCACGAGCATCCCGGTCGGGCCGATCGTTTTCTGCAGGTAGTGGAGCTCGGCGAACTTCTCGCCGGCCTCGGGGTCGGGGGGGATCTCAAACCCCGTCTCCCGCATGAGGAGAAGTCCTTTGGCCTGGACCGCGAGCTCAAGCCGCAAACGGAGCAGGCAGAGCATGTCGGCAAGGACCTCTCCGGGAAAACGGGACTGGAGCGCCTGAAGGTACAGGCCGATGCGGGTCTCATCGAGCCGCCCGCTGGAGATCATCTCCAGGAGCTCACGGTCCGTGTCGAACCCGACGCCGAGCCACCGCCGGGTGGCCTCTTCGCTCCGCGCGAAGACGATCGACATCAGCACGGGAAGGAGAAGCACGATGAGCATCGTGGAGGCGACGGCCGGGATGAAGAAGTGATTGAATGCCGAGTGGATGACGATGGCGAGCAGAATTCCCGGAAGGAGGGTTCCCACGCGCGCATCCCCGGCACGGTCGGACAACACTTTTCCGACGATCCCCGCAATGGATGTCGCCGCTCCGTGCATCATCGCCGTGCCGAAACCCCGGACGAGCCAGAGGAAGGCGCTGTGTGACCCGAGCGACGCGACATACGAGATGTTTTCGACGAGTGCGAAACCGGCCCCGATCGCAAACCCCTGTATGGCGGTATCAACAAGGAAGCCGGTCCTCCGGGTCGCGATCAGGTAGACGAGAAACGCCGCTTTGAGAGATTCCTCCACGAACGGGGCGACGTAGCGTGTGAAGCCGGTGAGCCCGATGCCGCTGGAGCCTATCAGGTAGGCGTTCAGCGGATAGGCAATGCAGGCGGCGGCGCAGCCGGCGGCAAGCGCGACGAAAAGAGACCGGGGGGGGACGAGCTTGTAGCTGTCAAACAGGAAGAGCGCAGCGAGAAAGACACAGACGGGGATGAGGCCGAGCAGGAATACCATTGTGCGATCTCAGCGGAGTATTTTGAGCGACACCATGAACTCCTGCATCATCTTCTCATGCTTCTCCACGGCGGTCGCGTAGCCAAACGAGAGGGTCGATTCGAGGGCCGAGAAGAAGACGAGGCGGAAATCGAGCTGCGCGCCGGCGTCGCCGACCGTCTGCCCGAGAGAGGCGTCGTCCATATTCGTGGCGATCCCGCCGGAGAAGAGGGCGAGCTGCGCCCAGGTGCAATAGGCNNGAGCTTGCCGAAGTTCGTGCCGCCGACGGAGTTCAGCGCGGCTCCGGGAAACGCATAGTACTCCCGGTAGCGGCGTATCTCTCCGTGGTCCACCCAGTTGTTGCCGAAGGCTCCGAAATAGAAATTTGCAAACGGCTGTGCCCGGTCGCCCGGGGAATACCCGGCGGCCGCCCGGAGCCAGACGGAAGAATGGTCGATGGGGAGGAGCGTCCCGGCGGCGAGCGATCCGTAGACGCGAGGGTAGAGGGTGCCGTTCACTTCGTCATTCAGGGAGGCGATCTCCCAGCGGACGCCGTTCTCTTCCTCGACCGCCCCGAGTGACCGCGTCAGGAGTGAGTATTTCACTGCCGCGTCGAACGAATAGAACGTGTTGAATGTGACGCCGATGTTCTGATATTCCGGCAGGCGTTCGAGTCCCCAGTACCCCGCAAGGCTGCCGGAGAACTCCATGCTCTCCGGCTCTTCAAACGTCAGGTACTTGTTATAGTTGAGCCCCAGAGACGATCCCTTCCTGCTCACGCGCGTCGGGCCGAATATGTCATAGAAATCCGCGGGGTTCCAGGTGCCGCTGAGTCCCCATTCCCAGAAATTATAGTTCAGCGATGCGTGAAGCCTCTGGTCTCGGGGGACCGGGCTGTTGGGGGTGTAGGAGGCGCTCAGATCGATCCTGTGGAGAAACAGGGGATCGGAGAAATTGAATCGGAGGCCGTAGCCCGGGTAGACTTTGTACCCCTCCACGATCGGGTACACCGATGCCAGCCGGATGTTCCCCGCGGGGCTGTACTCGCCGGAGAACGTCGTGACCGAGTCTGCGTTGACCGCCGAGGGGGGAGGAAGGGCCCATGTTTTCAGCACCGGGAAACTGTCGACGACGGCCTGGCCGAGATAACCGATGGGGCTCACGTCCGTCACGGTCCGGTCCGCGATCACGACCGGTTCAAAACCCTTGCCGGTGAAATGATACGCGAGAAGGGAATCTCCCCGGAGGGGCAACGGCCTGAAGAATCCCGTTTCTCCGTTTGTCACC
Source organism: Ignavibacteriota bacterium (assembly GCA_003161955.1). GTDB lineage: Bacteria > Bacteroidota > Ignavibacteria > UBA10030 > UBA6906 > Fen-1273. The sequence continues at coordinate 4,091 of PMND01000030.1, forward strand.
CACTCCATCACCCGCTTCGCGACGTCATAGCGGACGATGTTCGAGACGCCGCTGTAGTACGAGCTGCCGAAAAGCCTGGTGCCGTCTTCCGAGAAGACGAAATTCGCCGGCGTGCTGTTGACGAAATCATACAGTGTGTCAAAGGACGCGTCCCCCGCAAGGAGCGCCGGGATTTTCATGCGGATCAGGTATTGAGTCCCGTCGACATGCGTCAGGGCACCGACGAGCTGCGTGCCGTCAGGCGATATGTCGATGTCGAAAATATCCTTTCCGTAGTCGAACGAGAATACCTGGTTCCATTCGCTGTACGGGTACGGGATCCTCACGAGAGTCGAAATCCCGTTGAAGTGGCGGACCCCCCAGAGCGAACGGTCCGCTCTGTTGAACGCGAAGTCACCCGTCCTGACGTCTTTCATGAGGAGACGCGACGTGCCGCTGGGGACTTCATAGGAATAGAGGTCCCGCCAGTGGTTGTTGTCTGCCGTATAGAAAAGGGTCCGGCTCGACGGATCGAACGAAAGGGACGTAACATAAAAGAGGGCGCCGCCCCGTACTTCGTGCAGGTTTTCGACGGCTCCCGTAGCGATGTCAACCGCCGCGATGTGGGGTGTCTGCCCCGGGAAATTAACCGCCACGTACGCGCGGTGCAAATCTGGATCGAGAAATGAACGGGAAACCGATCCCATTGCTTCGGCGGTGACGTTCCTGTATTGGGTGATGGGGTAGCGGCGGAGAGAGTCGAGGTTCGCCTGCTGCCAGCGCTTTTCCCATGCGATCCACCGCTGCCACTCATCGTCGAGCGACGTGTGGTAGACGTCTTCGAACTGGGCGGCATATCCGGCGCTGCAGCCGGGAGACTGTATGAACCACTGGAGAAGCGGCCCGGGGCCGTGCCGGAGCGCCAGGTAGCTGATGAACCGTGTCCCGTAGAGGTAGGACGCCGCCCCGACCTGGAAATCCACTTTCGTCCCTTCCGCCTCCAGCCCCACTTCGTCAAACATGTAGCTCGAGTCCCTCACCATCGTGCGGAAGACCATCTCGTCGTACGCCCCGAGTGCTCGCCCGAGTCCCCCCGCCATCCACGTCTCCATGAACACCGCGATCGATTCGACGTACCACCGGGGCGCATACCAGCGCGGGCCGGTCACGTAGCCGTAGATCATGGAGAGAGGCTGCTCGTGGATCGGAGCGACCTTGCCGAAAAACATCGAGCGGAAGAAGCTGTCCCTGGGGGAGGGCTTGTCCATCGTCATGACGTGCACGAGCTCGTGCATCATCATGAGGTTGAATCTCTCCTCCGCGGGCATGGTCTCGTACACGTAACTGAACGGGGCGATCCCGATACTCATGAAATCGAACGGGACGGTGTTCGCCGCCCCGGAGGCGTAATCCCCGAAATCCTGGAGGAGGACGTTGACTTTTTCTCCCGGTCTGTAGTCAAACAGGCGGCTCTCGAAGCGGAAGGCGTTCTCAAAGCAGCCGACGATGTGAGGGACCAGGTACTCGTGGGCTTTTGAATAGTAGACAAGACGCAGATTGTTCGTCTCCCGTTCGAAAAGCTGGGCGTGGAGCCCTGAAGGGGAGAATTCGCCGATCGCAACAATAAGAAGGAATGACATGAGCGGGCGGCTCATGCGGAAACAGGCACCGGCCCAGCGAAAAGAAAAGGGACGAATCGACACACGAATTGCAAGGGACGTGCCAGATGTGTGGGGGGAAAATGCACCAGATCAGGTGAGATTATGAGACTTTTCGGCACAAAAAGCAAGACAGGGAGGGGATGGACTTCCGCTCAGCTAAAAAGGGGAGGCGTTCGGCTCATTAATAATCTTAATGAAAAGAACGCCTCCTCGTCTCTGATTGCAGATCCCGCTGAAATACGGGGAAGAAAATACTTACTACTGTGCCTGGGCTCCAAGTGCGCCGCTTGTGAGCGCGGATGTGAACGCCGCGTTCTGGAGCGCCGCCGTGAGCTCGGGGCTCGTGAGCGCCGCCTGGAGTGCGGGGCTCTGGAGGGCCGCCTGAAGCGCGGGNNGCCGGCGCGCTCAGCGCAGACTGAAGCGCCGGAGCCTGAAGGGCCGACTGGAGCGCCGGGGTCTGGAGCGAGGCCTGAAGGGCCGGTGCACTCAGCGCAGACTGGAGCGCCGGGGACTGCAGCGCGGCCTGAAGGGCCGGAGCCTGAAGGGCCGACTGGAGGGCCGGACTCTGCATTGCGGCGGAGAGCGCAGGGGATGACAGAGCCGCCTGGAGTCCGGGCGCCTTTAATGCAGCCTGAAGCGCAGAAGAGGCGAGCGTCGCTTTGAGCTCCGCCTTCAGGGCGGGGCTCGTCAGATTCGCAGCGGTCAGTGCAGCCGTCAGGTTCCCCTGGCTAAGCGCCGACGTGAACGCCGGGGATGCCAGCGCAGCCGTAAATGCGGGCGATGAGAGGGCCGAAGTGAATGCCGGTGAAGCAAGAGCCGAGGCCAGCTGCGGACTCGACAGTGCTGAGGTGAACGCCGGATACGACAGAGCGGATGCGAGCTCGGGGGTTGCCAGCGCGGCTGCCAGGCCCGGCTGCGCAAGTGCCGACGCGAGCTGCGGGGTGGCAAGCGCCGCCGTGAACGCGGGGCTGGACATCGCCGCCGTGAATGCCGGTGTGGCGAGGGCCGATTTGAACCCGTCGTTGTTTATGATCGCCTGTATCTTGTCGTTCTGAAGGATCTTCTGCACTTCGGGATTCTGCAGGCGGACATCCTTATCGCTCATCTGGCCTGAACGGTACTTATTCGCCGCACCGATCGTCCCGGAGGCGTTGTCGACCGGGGGCCAACCGTGAAATGCAATATAAACGACAAAGCATGCAGCCACGACTCCCACGCCGATCCATACCCGGCGCTTCGATTTCTTCGAGGGTGTTGCCGGTGAATTATCCATCTGTTCCTCCTGGGGGGGATGGTGATTGAAAAATCCGTGAATGCGCGTATCAGTGGACCTGAATCTCTTTGTTAAACGTCCCTCCTCCTGCGGCCGCAACCTGTACCGCGATCCTCGAGTCCCTTACGCCGGAGAATACGAGAGTACACTTCTGCGAGCCCGTCCCTGTCATTTCGACAACTCCTGCATTGACGACGACGGGTCCTCCTGCGGATTGCACTTCCCGGACGTTCTCGAGTTTCACCCTCGATGGGTCATAGGTGAGCTTTGTCGTTGTCGCGATGCCGGATGTGAGCCTGAACGTCAGCTCCTTCCCTGTTTCGGTCGAGATCGCGGTGAGCGTCCCTTTCGCACCGTTGAGATCGAACGGGAATGTCTCGGAATGAGTCAGAAGCGTGCCTGTCGCCACATCCGCGGAGACGTTCGGAGCGGGCTGCGGATGTATCAGGAACATGAACAGCAGAGCGCCGGTCACGAGACCGCCGGCAAAAAAAGTGCCGTAACGGAGCACAGAGGGGGTCTGCACAAGCGCGCGGAGGGATTCAAGCCTCGTACGCCGGAGTGGCGGAGTGCTGATCCTTGAGCGAACGTCCGCCCTGATCCTGTTCCCCAGATTTGCCGGGGGTTCTACCTGCCGTACCGAGGAGAGTGCGGTCCCGAGAGCCTTGATTTCAGCGTGGAGTTTCCTGGCCGACGCGTTGCGCCGGAGTGCCGCGGTGAGGTCCCGGTGCTCGTTGGGAGAGAGGTCACCATCGACATCCCTGTTTATCAATTCACGAAGCTGTGCTCCGGTCATTCCGCCGTACCCCTTTCTTCTTCAGAATATCCTTGAACGTCTGCCGCGCACTGAAGAGCCGTGATTTTATCGTTTTCTCCGGGAGATCAAGGATCTGGCCGATCTCGCGGTACGAAAGTCCCTGCATGTGCTTCAGAACGATGACGGCCCGCTGGTCCACGTTGAGCATCATCAGCCCGTCCTGTATCCGCCGCTCTTCATTGACGGCTTCGTCATCCTTCTCGTCCGGCGTCTCGACGGCCAGATCGTTCCCGTCGAGCCCTTCGAATCGCTTCTTCTGCCCGAGCGCGTTGAGGGATTCATTGACCGCTATGCGGTAGAGCCAGCTGAAGAACTTGTACTGCGGATCAAACCGCTCCAGATTCTCATACGCCTTGACGAACACCGATTGCGAAACGTCGGCGGCATCATCGGAATCTCTAACCATGCGGAGAGCAAGATTGAAAATTGCCCGCTGATGCCTCTCTACGAGCAGATCGAATGACTTGAGTTCGCCCGCCCGGCATTGCCGGACAAGATCTTCATCGTTGTGCTCTGTCATAATTACAGTCCGGCGTCAATAAAGTTGGTATTATTCGATCTCGAAAATCAGGTCAAAACGGGCTATTTTGAAGACGTCCCGCACCATCCGGTTCATATGTACGAGCTTTATTGCCTTTCCCCCCTTCTTCAGGCGCTGCTGAGTTGCAAGAAGAATCCCCAGTCCCGCGCTGGATATGTAATCCAGATCCTGGAAATCCACTACCGCCGAGTCATCCAGGCCTGAAAAAATCTCCCGCGCTCTATCGACCTGCGCGGCATCGAGCCTCCCGGTCAAAACTACGGTCCCCTTCTCATTGACGGAAATGCTGAACATGCTACGTCTCCAGGTATTTGGTCAGTGTGATTCTACTTTTGCCGTCGACGTATTCGTATGCCAGCCCGTCAAGCATCTCCCGCGCGATGTGAATTCCGAGTCCCCCCGGCTTCCGTTCGGCAAACGGCACGTCGAACTGGGTCTGCGTCGCCCGCGTGACGTCGAACGGCACGGAAGTCTGTTCTTCGAGCCTGACTGTCGCCGTCCCCCCGCTCCGGACCGCCTCGAGGAAAACGTCGCTGGATGTCCCCCGGCCGTATTTTACGATGTTCGTGAAGAATTCCTCGACGGCCAGGTCGAGGACGTAGGAAGCGCGCGCATCAAGCTGCTCCTCCTCTGCAAACCTGTGAAGAAAGCTGAAGACCGCGTCGAGCGATCGAATGTCCCTGTCGAATTGCTGGCGCATCATGCGCACCGGACGGATCTTCCGTCCCCCTGATGTCCGGTCTCCGTCATAGCCGCTTGATGACGACGATTGTCATATCATCTGCCTGTGGCGCGCTCCCCGCGTGTTCACGGACCGCGCTGACGATCGCGTCGATGATCCCGGCCGCGCTCAGGGACCTGCACTCAGAGACAACGGACTCAATCTTCCGGTCGCCGAACTGTACCTGCCGGAGGTCCACGGCCTCCGTGATGCCGTCGGAATAAACAACGACGACGTCGCCGGGCAGGAGCTTTGCCACATCCTCCTGATAGGGAAAATCCTCCATGATGCTCAGGACGAGTCCGCCGGTCGACAGCCGATTCGGCGGACCGGCCCCGGAAAAGTGAAACGGGTTGTCATGCCCCGCGTTGCAATAGGTCAATATGTGATTGCTGGTGTCCAGGCTGCTGTAAAAGAGCGTGACAAACTTGTCGGAGCTCGTGCTCTGGTGGAGGAGCTTGTTCGCCCTCTGCACGCAGACCGCGGCCGTGGGACTCGAAAGGGTCTGTCCCCTGAGCGTCGCCTGGACGTTCGCCATCAGGAGTGAGGCCGGGAGCCCTTTCCCTGAGACGTCAGCGACGCAGACCGCGATGTGGGTATCATCGACCGGGATGAAGTCGAACGCATCCCCTCCCACGAGCTGGGCGGGGATGCTCACACCGGCGATGTCGTAACCGGGGAGAACAGGGGGAGCCTTGGGGAGAAGGTCCATTTGTATCGTCGCCGCAAGGCGGACTTCCTCTTTCATCTTGCGAAGGGCCTGTTCGTCTTCATACAGACGTGCATTCTCCACGATCTGAGCGGATTGTCCCGCGATGATCGCCAGGAGGCGCTGATCTTCCTCCGTGAATGACACCCCGTCCTTTTTATTATAGACGGTGAGGACACCCACAAGCGTCGATTTGACCATCATGGGGACGCACAGGAGCGACCGGATCGAATCGTCCCACTGGACCCCCCGGAAACGCTCGTCCGTCCGGGGATCATTGACCGTAAGAGGCTTTTTGTTGAGATGCATCCACCCGAGAAGGCTCTGGCTGAAATGGTACTGGGGGGACTGCGAGGAGCTGGCCATCGTGCGAACGAGTGTTTTCATCACGTCGTGGGACTGGTGGTCGACCAGCGTGATGACCCCCTGGTCGGCCCGTATCGCCCGGATCGACCTGTGGATGATCGTCCGCATNNGCCCTTTTCAGCCTGCGGTTTTCCTCCTGCTGAGAGAGTCCACCTGCGCCGGGCGCGTCCTGGGGAGCCATGGGGATGAACGTAAAATGAGAGGTGAAAAGTGACTCAAAAGTACGGAAACGGCGGGTCAAAAAGCAAGCTCCAGAGATTCCATTCTCACAATCGGGAACAAGCCTCCCGGCTCAACAACCGCCGGTCGCTTCTTTAAGGGATTTCCTCCATCGTCCGCCGCCGGGTTTTCGGGCCCGGTTTTTGTTGCCTCTTCCTCATCTGGAGATCAGATGACCACACAGGCACGTTACAGGGAAATACCCTACGACTACACCTCCCTTTCCGACCGGGAGATCATCCTCCGGTACTTCGATGAGGAGACGCTCTCCCTCATCGACCGGTTGCGGAGCCAGCGGATTACCGGCAGGAGCGCCCGGATGATCGCCGAGATCATCGGCGACATCTTCATGCTCGACCGCAATCCTTATGTCCTCGAGGACTTCGTACGGGACGCCGGCACACTGTCGCAGCTCATGCACATCCACGGGCAGCGCATCTCGGCAGTCCATGGCTCGGCGCGCGGAAACAGGGAGGCCCTGGAACTCCTGGCCCGCGTGCGGAAGGTCGACGAGGAATTCTTCGAGAGGGTCGGCGGGATCCGGCGCCTCCGGAAGCGGTTGCTCCTCGCGCTTCTGGACGCGACGTCACAGAAAAACGTCAGGTTCGATCCGTTCGATCGCGTCGCACACTCCACCGATGCGACCGACTGGCGCGTTGAACATCCGGTGGCTGTCGTGTACCCCGATTCCGTCGAAGAGCTTCCCCGCATTATCGGGGCCGCGCGAAAGCTGGGAATGTCGATCATTCCCCGGGGCGGGGGCACGGGCCTCACGGCGGGCGCGGTGCCGGTCAACCGGCACACCATCGTCGTCAACACCGAAAAGCTCAACAGGATCCACGGCATCACCGTGGCGACTGCGGCCGGAGGCGATTTCCCGATCATCGGAGTCGACGCGGGAGCCGTCACGGAAGACGTCATCGAATATTGCCGGGACCGGGGCTTCATCTTCGCCACCGACCCGACCTCCGCCTGGGCGTCGACGATCGGAGGGAACATCGCGGAGAACGCGGGGGGGAAAAAGTGCGTGCAGTGGGGGACCGCGATCGACAACCTCTACTCCTGGCGGATTGTGACCGCCGGGAGCGACACAATCGAGGTCCGGCGTCGGGACCACCCGTACAGGAAGATCGCGCCCGGGGACAACGTTATATTCGACGTGTACCGGCAGGGGTCCGGGGAGTTCTTCCGATCGATCGAGCTGCGCGGGACGGATATCCGCAAGAAAGGTCTCGGCAAGGACATCACGAACAAGGCCCTGAACGGCCTCCCGGGAGTCCAGAAGGAAGGAGGGGACGGGATCATCACNNCGGAGGCGATACTGGAGATCCGCCGCGCGTTCGACGGGAGCGGCCCGGCGTTTCTCACGGCCCTCGAGCATTTTGACATCCGTTATGTCCGCGCAATCAACTACAGGAACAGGTCCGCGCGCACCGACATCCCGCAGGCGGTCCTCCTCGTGGACGTCGAGAGCAATGATGCCGCGGCGGCAGATGCCGCGGCGACGAAAATCGCGGCAATGGTCACCCGGTACGACACCGAGGCGGTCCTGGCGAGGGACGAGAGCGAACGGAGCGCGTTCTGGGGGGACAGGAAAAACCTCGGAGCGATCGCCGCTCACACCAATGCCTTCAAGCTGAACGAGGATATCGTCATCCCGCTCGAAGCGCTCGCTGATTTTGCCGATTTCATCGAGCGGCTGAACCTCGACAAGGAGCTTTCCACCGCGGCCGCCACCGCCGGGCGGATCGCCGAGCACCTCCGCGGGATCCATCCTTCCGACGGGGATGAACCCTTCAATTCCAGGATCGCGGGATCGCTCGGGGAACTGGAACGGACCGGAAAACNNTTCAGCGTGGAGGCCGACATTCTGGCTCCCCTCCGCTCGACGTTCCACGGCTACGAGGAACTCGCCTCCGACATCGAGCGGATCGTGTCAGATGAACGCCGGCGCACGATCATCATCGCGACGCACATGCACGCGGGGGACGGGAACGTCCATGTGAACATCCCCGTGCACTCCGGCGACTACCCGATGATGCTCGAGGCACAGGAGACAGCGGCGGCGGCGATGCGTGAGGCGGTGCGGCTCGGGGGCGTGGTATCGGGAGAACACGGGATCGGGCTGACGAAGCTCCCCTTCGTTGACGACGATATCCTTGACTCCTATGGAGCGTACAAGCGGGAGCATGACCCGGATGGGGTGTTCAACCCGGGGAAGCTCGAAAGGAATTTTCCCCTTCATCTCGTCTATACGCCTTCGTTCAGCCTGCTCGAGCTCGAAGCATACATCCTCGAAGCGACCGACCTGGAGCGGCTCTCCGGGCAGATCGCCTCGTGCGTCCGCTGCGGCAAGTGCAAGGCGGTCTGCTGCACGCAGATCCCACGCGAGGGGATGATGTACAATCCGCGCAACAAGATACTCGCCGTCGGCCAGATCATCGAGGCGGTCCTGTATTATGCGCAGACAATGGAGATGCGCTCCTTCAGGCATTTCCGCAAGCTGAAGGAGATCTCGGACCACTGTACCGCCTGCCACAAATGCCGGGTGCCGTGCCCCGTCAGGATCGATTTCGGAAAGATCACGCTCGGCATGCGCGAGCTCGTGGCCCGGCGGACGAAGGCGCGTCGGGCCCCGGCGGTCCGCTTCACACTCTCGTACCTCTGGCGGAACGGGTATGTTGCGAATGCCGCCATTCGGAGGATGGTGCTGCGCCCCGGTTTCTCGCTCCAGCGACTCGGCCACTGGCTGTACCGGAAGAGCAGCGGAGCAACCTCCCGCGCCGCGCCGCAACTGGGCGCGCTGCTGGAGGGAAGGATGAGCGCCCGGGGAAATGCATCGGTACGGGAGCGTCTCGGATTGCGGGGGCGGGACTGCTTCTACAGCCTGACAAACCCGTCACTCCCCGTGGAAACGAATGTCGTCTATTTCCCCGGCTGCGGATCGGAGCGCCTCTATCCGGAGATCAGCCTGGCCGCGCTGGCCCTGCTCCACCGGTCCGGCGTCCGCACGTTCCTCCCCCCCACATTCACCTGCTGCGGGTATCCGTTTCTCGCAAACGCGGAGAACGAACGGGCGTCGCTGAAGAGCTTTGAGAACCGGGTCGTTTTCCATCGGATGGCGGACAGCCTCGGCTCTTCAGAGATCGACGCGGTCCTCGTCTCCTGCGGGACATGCCGCGAAATGCTTGAACAGTACGACCTCGGCAGGGTCTTCCGGAATGCTCCACTGATGGATATCAATGAATTCCTGGTCCAGAGAGACCTCGTCAGTCCTAACCGGGCTGACCGGCCGGCAAGGGGGCGTCTCCTCTACCACGAACCCTGTCACACACCCCTGAAGTCACCCGGCTTCGACGCCACCGTCAGGGCACTCCTCGGCGCCACGCCCGTTCTGGTACCGGAGTGCTGCGGCGAGGCAGGCACGCTCAGCCTCTCGCGACCGGACATTTCCTGCATTCTCCGGCGGAGGAAGGCTGAACCGGTGAAGGAGGTATCGGCGGGCGGGGAACATGAAATCCTGACAACGTGCCCGAGTTGCGTCGCCGGGCTCTCCAAGCAATGGAACGGCCGGCAGGTGACGGGCAAATCGCTCATCGTCCGGGTCGCCGAAGAGCAGATCGGGAGCGGCTGGGAACGGGACGCTCTGCGGATGCTGAAAAAAGGAGCTGTGGCGAAGATTCCGTTCTGAAAACACGAGCGGGCGGCAGGGATCGCCGCCCGTTCGTGAAAAGGACTGAGCCTCGCATCGCCCGCAGCAGGTCTATTGCGGAGGCATGGGGGGGGTCGGTGGAAATGCGGGGGTCTTCGATTTGAAGACCGCATATCCGATGAGTCCGCCGAGCAGACCGAACAGAGGATCGACGACCAGGTGGAACACGAAAGTAATGCCGATGAGGCCGGGTCCCCTCAACATCCCCTGCACCATCCGCATCGTTTCCGGGGGAATCCTGTCCCCGATCCCCATGTCTTCGAGGCGCTGCATCCCGCCTCCCAGCGCCATGCCGAACAGGAGGTGGAATGCCGCGCTCAGTATAACTGTGACAACCGCCCCGGCGAGTCCCGCAAGAGCTCCGAGGGCAAGACCGTCGCCGTTGGTGAGGGGGGGACTGGACGCGTTCAGCTCCTTTTTGTAAAAGAAGACGGCCATAAACCCCCCCAGCATGATCCCGGCGCAACAGAAACAGTTGACAATACTCAGAATCGGTATGCCGGAGATCACTCCCATGATCACGCCGCCATAGAGAGCAGGCATCAATTTCCCCGGTTTTTCAGGCATCGATAGGTCCTTTCTCTGATTGGATCGAATATGAATTCGGTTTTGTCAACAACTGGCTGACCCCTTCGACGGCCCCCGGAATGACGAGGAAGGGGAGGAGTGTGCCGAACCACGCTCCTGTCACCGCATGCAGGGCGTTCGATGATTCGTGAATGCCGGTCACTTCGAGCACGACATCGAGGAGCATCGGGACAACCGCAACGAGAAGGAACATCCTCCCCGGCCGTCCCCCGCGAATGAGACTCGACGCAAAGGGGTACGCAACCGTGCCGCAAAGAAACCCGAAGTAAATCGCGGAGCACCTGCCGCACACCGCAAGCGGTCCGCCGAAGAGATGAAATGACCTGGCGTCGATCTGATGACAGAGCGGGCTGAAAAATGCGTAGAGGATGCCGCCAAACGCCACGAATCCGGCAGAGGACGATGCGGCCGGCGCAAGAACGATGAGAGCACACCAGGCAGCCGTCCCCGAAAGTATCACTGCATACGTGATCCGCGCGAATCGCATGGCAGAACATACCCGAAAATTCTCCGAGAGTCAAGCAGATTGCCCGGTAATGACAGGGGGGCGCGCAACGACATGCCTTGATTTTCAGAACGAGGTCGGGTATATTTTCCCATGACTCCTCCTCCTCATCCCCGCCGGTTCACGATCGGTCTGATACAGATGTCGGTGAGCGACAATTCCGACGAGAACCTCCGTCACGCCACCGATATGATTCGCGAGGCCGCCGGGAAAGGGGCCCGCGTGATATGCCTCCCCGAGCTTTTCCGGTCCCGCTATTTTTGCCAGCGCGAGGAGATCGCGCTCTTCGACCTCGCGGAGAGCGTCCCGGGACCGACGACGCATTCTCTCGGTGAAACTGCGAAATCACTCGGGGTGGTGATCATCGCCCCGGTATTCGAGCGGAGGGGATCCGGCGTGTACCATAACAGCGCGGCCGTAATCGACGCCGACGGAGGGATCGCCGGATTCTACAGAAAAATGCACATCCCCGACGATCCTGCGTATTTCGAAAAGTTCTATTTCACCCCCGGCGACCTCGGGTTCAACGCGTGCGACACGGCGGCCGGGAGAATCGGAACGCTCATCTGCTGGGACCAGTGGTACCCCGAGGGAGCGCGCCTCACCGCACTGCAGGGAGCCGACGTGCTCTTTTATCCTACCGCGATCGGATGGCACCCCGCTGAAAAAGCAGAGCACGGCGACACGCAGCGGGACGCATGGCGGATTGTCCAGCGGGGGCATGCCGTGGCCAACGGGATCTACGTGGCCGCGGTGAACCGCGTCGGCCATGAATCCCCCCCGGGGGGCGGAGCGGGGATAGAGTTCTGGGGTTCGTCGTTCATCGCCGACCCCCAGGGGACGGTCCTCGCCGAAGCCTCCGCGGGGAACGAGGAGATACTCCTTGCGGCGGTTGATACCGGACACATGGAGGATGTGCGGCGCAACTGGCCGTTCCTCCGGGACCGGCGGATAGACGCCTACGGCGGCATCACCCGCCGGTTTCTCAATGATGAACCATGGAGCATCGCGCCATAACACACAATCCCGACACCCCCGCCGGGGCGGGATTTCACATGCCGGCGGAATGGGGGAAGCACGAGGCGACGTGGATCGGCTGGCCCCATAATACGACCGATTGGCCCGGCAAGTTCTCTCCCATCCCGTGGGTCTACGGGGAAATCGCCCGTAAAATTGCCAACGGGGAAATCCTCCGGATCATCGTCCAATCGAAGTCACACGAAGCATCCGCACGGAGAATCCTGAAGAAGGCGGGTGTGGACCCTGAGAGGACCCGGTTTTTCCGTTTTCCCACAGACCGGGGATGGGCCAGGGACTTCGGACCGATCGCCGTCAGGCGCGGTGCCGAGGAGACCGCTATCGTGGGTTTCCGGTTCAACGCCTGGGCGAAATACCCGGACTGGAAGAAGGACGCGCGTGTCCACTCCCGGGCTGCGAAGGCGCTGGGGCTCCGACTCTTCGAAGCGACAGTCAACGGGAAGCCGTTCGTCCTCGAAGGGGGCTCGATCGATGTGAACGGACAGGGATCGCTCCTGACGACGGAAGAATGCCTGCTCGATCAGGACGTCCAGGTGCGGAACCCGGGTGCCACACGCGCGCAGATCGAGCGTGCGCTCGGAGAAGCGCTTGGCGTCACGAACGTGCTCTGGCTCGGGAAAGGGATCGCCGGGGACGATACACACGGACACGTCGACGACATCACGAGGTTCGTCAACGGGCGGACGATCGTCACGTGCGACGAGCAGAATTCTTACGACGTCAATTACGCACCCCTGAACGAAAACCGGGAGCGGCTGGCCGGAATGCGGCTCGAGGACGGGTCGAAACCAGACGTCGTCCTCCTTCCGATGCCTTCTCCCCTGTACTTCGACGGCCTGCGCATTCCTGCGAGCTACGCGAACTTCTACATCGCCAACGCGTGCGTGATCGTCCCGACGTTCAACGATCAGCGTGACCGGACCGCACTCGGTATACTCTCGGAGCTTTTCACAGACAGACCCGTCGTCGGCATACATGCCGTCGATCTCGTCCTCGGGTTCGGGACACTCCACTGCCTGTCGCAGCAACAACCCGGTTAGAATCTCCCCCCGACACGCGCCCGCATCGACAGGCTTCGCTCGAACCTGTCATTGCTTCGTCGTGGCGCCGGCGGCGCCACTCCTCGCAATGACGGCGTCCTGCCGCAGTGATGCTTTCTTCTGACAAATTCCCACTTCATGGTCGGGATTTCTTAATTCTTGGAATTCCCGCACCTGAATCCCGCGATTTGGCCTGTTTTGGACAGTCGGGCATGGCATGATATTCGCCCATCTCTGTATACTCGACGGAAGAAAAATCTGCTATTTAAACGGAACACATCAATACTTAAGGCCGCATGATGAAACGGAAAATGGTCACAATCGATGGTAACGAAGCCGCCGCATATGTCGCGCACAAACTGAGCGAAGTCATCGCAATTTACCCGATCACACCCTCCTCCAACATGGGAGAGTGGGCGGATGAATGGTCCGCAGCGGGACGCAAGAACCTGTGGGGGACGGTCCCCTCTGTCACGGAGATGCAGAGCGAAGGAGGTGCATCCGGCGCGATTCACGGCGCTCTCCAGACCGGCGCGCTTTCGACGACGTTCACCGCGTCGCAGGGTCTCCTGCTGATGATCCCGAATATGTTCAAGATCGCGGGAGAGCTTACGTCGACCGTTTTCCATGTCTCGGCGCGTGCGCTCGCAGCACAGGCGCTTTCGATATTCGGAGACCACAGCGATGTGATGGCCGCCCGTTCGACCGGGTTCGCCATGCTCTCGTCAAACTCGGTGCAGGAGGTGATGGACTTCGCGCTGATAGCGCAGGCCGCGACACTCGAGGCGAGGATCCCGTTCCTCCATTTCTTCGACGGCTTCCGGACTTCCCACGAGGTCATGAAAATTGAGCAACTGGCCGACGAGGATCTCCGCTCGATGATCAGCGACGAACTCGTCCAGGCACATCGCCGTCGCGCGCTCTCGCCGGATCATCCCGTCATGCGCGGGTCCGCGCAGAACCCCGATGTGTATTTCCAGGGACGCGAGACCGTCAACCCGTTCTACGCCGCCTGCCCCGGGATCGTCCAGAAGGCGATGGACAAATTTGCAACGCTGACCGGGCGCCAGTACAGGCTCTTCGAGTACATCGGAAACCCGAACGCGGAACGCGTCATCATTGTCATGGGATCCGGCGCGGAGGCCGTGCAGGAGACCGTGGAGAACCTGAACGCGAAGGGGGAGAACCTGGGGCTTCTGAAGGTCCGTCTCTTCCGTCCGTTTGCGGCATCAGAATTCATCAAGGCGATACCGGCGTCCGCGAAGAAGATCGCGGTCCTCGACCGGGTCAAAGAGCCGGGGAGCGCGGGCGAACCGCTCTACCAGGACGTGATCACCGCCATCGCGGAAGCGCTCGCAACAAAGACCGCCCCCTTCTCTTCGTTCCCTCTGGTGACGGGCGGACGGTACGGGCTCTCTTCGAAGGAGTTCACCCCCGCAATGATCAAGGGGGTGTTCGACGAGATGAAGAAGGCCTCCCCGAAAAACCATTTCACGGTGGGGATCGTGGACGATGTCTCGCATACGAGCATCGCTGATGATCCCGCGTACACAACAGAGGCGGACGACGTGGTCCGGGCCCTCTTCTACGGACTGGGCGCCGACGGCACGGTCGGAGCGAACAAAAACTCCATCAAGATCATCGGCGAAGACACCGAAAACTACGCCCAGGGCTACTTCGTCTACGATTCGAAGAAATCGGGCTCGACGACGACCTCCCATTTACGGTTCGGTCCGCGCCCCATCCATTCGACGTACCTGGTGGACCGCGCAAACTTCGTCGCATGCCACCAGTGGTTCTTCCTTGAAAAGTTCGATGTGCTGAAAGCCGCAATCCCCGGGGCGACGTTCCTGCTGAACAGCACNNATCGACAAGAAGATCAAGTTCTACGTGATCGACGGCTACAAAGTGGCGCAGGCGACCGGCATGGGCGCGCGCGTCAATACGATCATGCAGACATGCTTCTTCGCGATCTCCGGCGTCCTCCCCCGCGAGGCGGCGATAGCGGCGATCAAGAATTCCATCAAGAAGACATACGGCAAGAAGGGGGACCAGATCGTCCAGCAGAACTTCGCCGCCGTCGATCAGACTCTGGCGAACCTCTTTGAAGTAAAGGTCCCTCCCAAAGTCACGAGCACGATCGCCATGCCGCCCCTCGTATCACCGAAGGCGCCGGCTTTTGTGAAGGAGGTGACTGCGGAGATCATGGGAGGATTCGGCGACCTGATCCCGGTGAGCAAGATGCCGGTGGACGGGACGTACCCGACGGGGACGGCGCAGTGGGAGAAGCGGAACATCGCGCTCGAGATTCCCGTATGGGACCAGCCGGTCTGTATCCAGTGCAACAAGTGCGCCATGGTCTGCCCGCATGCCACGATCCGCGTCAAGGTCTTCGGTCCGAAATACCTGAAGGACGCTCCCCCGACGTTCAAGTCGATGGACTACAAGGGGACGGAATACAAGGGGATGAAGTACACCGTGCAGGTGGCACCGGAAGATTGCACCGGGTGCGGGCTCTGCGTCGAAGTGTGCCCTGCGAAGAACAAGTCGGAGACAAGACTGAAGGCGATCAACATGGCCGATCAGCCGCCGCTCCGCGAAGCAGAGCGCGCCAACTACGAGTTCTTCCTCAGTCTCCCGGAGACGGACCGCCGCGAGGTGAAGGTCGATACGGTGAAAGGCTCGCAGTTCCTCCAGCCGCTCTTCGAGTACTCGGGAGCCTGCTCGGGGTGCGGCGAGACGCCGTACGTCAAGCTCGCGACCCAGCTCTTCGGCGACAGGATGGTGGTGGCCAACGCGACCGGGTGCTCATCGATATACGGCGGCAACCTCCCGACAACGCCATGGTCCAAGAACAACGACGGGCGCGGACCGGCATGGTCCAACTCTCTGTTCGAAGACAACGCCGAGTTCGGTCTCGGGATGCGGCTTGCGATCGACAAACATAATGAGATGGCGCGCGAGCTCGTGCACGCCCTCGCACCCGCAATCGGCGAGAATCTTGCGAAGGAGATACTTGAGGCAAACCAGAGCGACGAGACGGGGATCTACGCGCAGCGGGCCCGGGTCGAAGAGCTGCGGAAGAAGCTCCAGGGAGTCAACACCGCCGAAGCAAAGAGCCTGCTCAGCCTCACCGATGCGCTTGTCAAGAAGAGCGTCTGGATCATGGGAGGAGACGGATGGGCGTACGACATCGGGTACGGCGGCCTTGACCACGTCCTGGCCTCCGGCCGGAACGTCAATGTCCTCGTCCTGGACACGGAAGTCTATTCAAACACCGGCGGCCAGATGTCGAAGTCGACCTCCCGCTCGGCGGTGGCAAAGTTCGCCGCAGGCGGAAAGCCGCTCGCCAAGAAGGACCTCGGCCTGATCGCGATGCAATACGGCACCGTGTACGTGGCGGGAGTGGCCATGGGGGCGAACGACATGCAGACGATTCGCGCGTTCATGGAAGCGGAAGCGTATGACGGTCCCTCTCTCATCATCGCCTACAGCCACTGCATCGCCCACGGGATTAACATGACGACGGGGATGACGAA
>PMND01000030.1:20875-21023 GCA_003161955.1 Ignavibacteriota bacterium
ACGCCGCGCATTGAGCCGACGACCTCACGAACATATCACTTGAAGGCATGACCATGGACCTGACAACGACATATCTCGGACTCACGCTGAAGAACCCGATCGTCCCCTCCGCCGGCCCCCTCTCGCACACACTGGACAGCATGAAGCG
>PMND01000027.1:0-2332 GCA_003161955.1 Ignavibacteriota bacterium
GCGAGGGTCGTGCCGAGCACTGCAAGTCCGACTGTGACCGCGACGACGATCATGAGCGCGAGCCCGTTCCCGCCCAGCATGGAATCGCCGATCAGGCGCGTCAGATCGCCGATGGGGGCTCCCGATGCCGCTGCCGCGTCCATCCCTGTCACCTTCGTTCCGTCAGCAGCGGCGTAAACCAGTTTCTCACTGATCGCATAGTTTGCCGCAAAGTATTCAAAGAGGTAGGCGAACAGTCCCTGAATCACGAGGGAAAGGAGAACCCCACGGGGGATATCCCGTTTCGCATTGATCGCCTCTCCCGCGAGCGATGTCGAGGATTCGAACCCGACGAGTATCAGTATGGCGATGGTGGACTGGAAAAGCATCGCCGCCAGGCTGTGCGGGAACGTGATGGAGATTGCGGCGGGGTGAGCCCACTGCGTCGCATGAAGTGGATTCTGGACCCTGAACATGATCGCCAGGACGCTGAATCCGACGAGGGAAACGAGCTGTATGACATTGATGGCGATCGCCACGTTCGTCGATCCGCTGATCCCCCTCACGGCGATGAACCCGACGGCGATCGAAAACAGTATGGCAACTCCGATCTGGTAGGGTATTGAGAGATCGATTCCGAAGATCCCCAGTATGTACGTCACAAGCGTGGCCATGAATGCCACCATCACGCCGGGATAAACCCAGTAGAACAGATGCGCCGCCCAGCCCGTGAGGAATTTGGCGATCCGGGCGAATCTCTGATGCGAAGCTTTATCCCTGTCCAGAAACGCCTTCTCGGCGAAATAGTACGACCCGCCGGCCCCCGCCTCGGGGTAACGGCGCGCCATTTCGGAAAACGCGATCGCCGTGAGAAACGCGACTATAAGGGCGGCGACGATCCCGGTCCACATATCCGTCGCCCCCCCGGTATTTGCCGCCTGAATCTGGAATGTGATCCAGAGGAACGCGCCCGGAGCGATGAGCGCCATCGCATTTACGGTAACCCCGGTCAGTCCGAGCGTTTTCTTCATCCCGGATGTTGGATTTGTTTGAGTTGCCATTGGCCCTCCCCTTCTGAAGATAGTAGTACATTAGGAAACTCATCAAACAGAGCCCCGTCCGGAGCTTTAGAAAGTAACAATGGCTCCCATTGCGACAGTCGCCTGGTTTGTCCTGGAAAGGGGGGTGTCGCCGTCGAACGACGATGCGTTCGACGAGTCGTACCGGTATTCGCCCCGGAGAATAAGGCTGGGGAAAGCCTTGTATTCGTACGTGAGAGTCGTTTCCCAGAGATTCTGTACCGCACCCGTCATAAATCCTTCCGGATCGGCGAAGCCTTCTACGCGAACCGCAAAGCTCGAGACATCGTTCAATGCGTACTTCACGTAGCCGGCCGCGCCCCGCCAGACGGCCGTCATGAACCGGGGGTGATCGTCGCCGTACACTCCGTTGACGGCCAGTGTAAGCTTATCCGTCACCGCATAGGTCGCGATGAACTCGTAGACGTTCCGGTACTTGTTTGTTATGGTGTCGGGAAGGGCAGGGCCGCCGAGCCAGTTGAGAACGAAAGAGAGTGCGCTCGACGGCGCGTATGTTCCTTCAAACCCGAGGGTTTTTCCGCTGTTGACCGGTATGCCGTTCCACCCGTCGTAGAGGTACCCGTTGAGCGTGATTTCACTCGTGAGGGCATATGCGGCTCTCGCGCCTAAGTGGTAATAGGGAACGGACCACGCAAAGAGGAGCGAACGGCTGTAATTGAAATTGTCTTTCGCCGGAATGACCTCGAGGCAGCAGTGGGTAACGAATTTCCCCATGTCGAATGTCAGTCCTGAGCCGACAGGGGCCACAAGTGTGACATACGCCTGGCGCACGTTCGCGAGCGATCCCGGCGCCCCGCTCTGGACGATATCATTCGCCTCTCCGAAATCGAGGTCAACCAGGAACCCCACGGGTGAAGTCGCCGAGGTAGCCCGCTGCACCTGAACCTCCGCCAATGCAACCTTGAACTGCTCGTCCGTCACATCGAAATTGCGGAGTTCATTGATATGCGATTTCGGACGGTCGAGATTGTATTCGAAATAGGTGTCCACAAACCCGGTGACCGTGACGGCCGGTGGAGCCGGGGGCGGAGCGGCGGCGGTGTCCTTCGATTGGCAAACACCTTCCTGCCCGATGATGGCAACCGCGCTTAACAGCGCGGCGCCTGCACGAATCGTTGAAACCATTTTCCCCAATAACATGAGGTACCTCGTTATAGTGAATGATGTTAACTAGCTATTTTCGTTCTCTGTGCGAGTGGGGCGATCCTTGGGGCCTCTTGACGCACCCGATTCGTCATTACTATTCTGAGGTG
>PMND01000027.1:2359-6054 GCA_003161955.1 Ignavibacteriota bacterium
TTCCCGTGATCCTGCTCGGCTGCCTGGTGCTAAGCTGCTACGGGGTTGTTGTTAATCTTGTGCGATGGGATTTTTCGAAACTGCTGGGGGTGTACGTGGCGGTGTTTGCAGTGGTAAGCGTGCTGACAGGACTGTTCATATTCAAGGAGAACGTCCCGCCGTCAACCTGGATCGGACTCGCTGTGATCGTCTGCGGTGGATTCATTATCCAGTACGGCGAATCGATATCACGCCTGTTTTAGACGCATGTCCCGCGTTCGGAGTCCCGGACGAAAGAACAGCAAAGCGTTCGTGCGCCGGAGATGTGAATCAGGATGCTCCGAGGCGGGTGATATCGATACACTCGAGCACGTGCGACTGATTGCCCTTCTGCGTTACGTTGATCATCGCGCGACCGAGGTCTTCGAGCGTGCACACGTACTTCGGGAGAAGAGCCTTCCAGAGAGGATACGCCGCGCCAAGAACACTGGCGAGCTTAAATGCGTTCTTGAGACCCTTGATAGGCTTGATGAATCCGGGCCGGAAGAGATAGACCCCTTTGAACGGAAGCTTCTGCAGATCGTTTTCGGTTTTTCCTTTCACCCGGGCCCACATGCTCCGTCCCTTTCCGGTGCCATCGGTCCCCAGCCCCGACACGTAGCAAAACGTCATGTCCGGGTTGAGCCTTGAGAGTGACCTCGCCGCCGCCATCGTGAGGTCATACGTGATACGGGTGTACTCCTTCTCGTTCATGCCGATCGAAGAGACCCCCAGGCAGAAATAGCAGGCGTTGCACCCGGCCAGCTGGGCTTCGATCGGCGTGTAGTTGAAGAAATCACCGAGGATGAGCTCCACAAGTTTCGGGTGGCTCACGCCGCACGATTTTCTTCCCACGGCGAGGAGCGTTTCCACGTCAGGATGATCGAGTGCGACGTGGAGGACCCCCTCTCCCACCATTCCCGTCGCGCCAAAAACGATCGCCTTGATCTTCATCATCCTCCCTTGCTTTGTCTCTGGATTACGCTACGGTGAGGTCATCAACTTCCAGGTGGACATGGAGAGTGTCCGCTTCGGAAGTCGTGTGCTGACAAAAACATACGCCCATGTGTCCATAGTATCATACTTATGTTGACCCCCACGACGGCGTTACACGATTTTGCATGGAATAGCGGCATTCTCGTCGAACGAATTGTCTGACGCTCCGGTCGGCCCGACTCTGCCGGATCCGCAGGGCAGATTCCTCGCTCGATTATTTCTGTCCCACCAGGGGCGCGAATATGAATTGCATCCCCCTCGTGTAACCCTCCGGCTTCGAGCTCGCGTGATAGGAATCGTCGAGGATACGGAACTGGTACCTGAACCCCTGGTAATCCCGTTTCTTTAAGAGATTGCCCAGAAACTTGATACCCTCTATAAAAGCAGGGCTCTCGGAGAACTCCTTCTCCGCACCTGTCATGTAGAGTGAAACGGGAAGGTCCTTATGCTGCTGATGGTACATTTCCTCCGCAATGACGGGCCACCCCCGATCCCACATGGCCGCCGGACTCACCGCAATATATGCCTTGAACAGTGTGGGGCGGGTGAACATTGCGTACAATGTGAAGAGTCCACCCAACGAGCTTCCCCCCAGCGCGCGGAACGCGGTATCGACACGGTAGTGAGATTCGACATACGGAATGAATTCTGATTCGATAACCCGCAGATAATCAGGTCCGCCGCCGGTGGTTGGTGCCTCCGCGACTGCCGTGGGCGTGAGGTCGTGCCCCCGTAATGGGCCGTAGTCAAGGTTCTCCCCCCTGTACGAAAAACCTACCAGTATGCACTCGGGGGCGGTTTTATCGAACAGCTGATCATAGTATATCATCGTGATCAGCGGGAAATCATAGTAACCGTCGCAGAAGTAGAACACAGGATAGCGGCGGGAAGTCTCCTTTGCGTAGCCCGATGGGAGGTTGATAATGAGTTCATAGTCCTTGTGCGTGATGGTGGAAGAGACCGTCTTGATCTCTGACGCTCCGAGTACCCACCGTCTGGGTTCTTCACTCTTTTTCTGGCCCGGGGCAGTGAATGAAACAAGGAGTGCGAGCGGAATAATCCGAGTGAGGGGCTTCCGAAAGTCCAGCATCGCGACCTCCATGAAATATGACATGATGTATCCGGTGCGGAAAAGGAAGGGGGTGAATCCAACCTGGCCGAGCGCCTGATTCAATGAACAAGGCTGCGAATCGATCCCAAGATACCGCCGAAATATTCAAACTGCAATCGTCCGGTCCGGTTGTGAGCAGTCCACGGCTGCGAGCCGTCCCGCAGCGCCCATCACTACGAAGATATCTCCCTCCATGATCATTGCACGGCGTGCACTATTTTCATAGATTGGTGAGTGGATTTGAATCCTATGCCTGCGAGCCTTCCGATGTCACGATGTGGTATCACACTGCTTCTCCTCCTGGCCATGTCCCGCGCCGTGGCCCAATCCCCCGTCCCCACGGGCGCGAAGCTTGAGCGAATCGCAACCGGATTTCAATTTGTTGAGGGACCTGTATGGAAGGACAGCGCCGGTCTTCTTTTCTCTGATATCCCCGCAAATACGGTGTATTCATGGACAGCGTCAGGCGGGGCACTGGCGTATATGAACCCGTCCGACAATTCAAACGGATTGACGCTGGATTTACAGGGAAGGTTGATCCTCACGCAAACAGGATTGCGCAGGGTTGCACGAAGGGAGAGTAACGGGGTCGAGACCTCACTCGCCTCAGCGTATGGCGGAAAGAAGTTGAACAGTCCCAACGATGTCGTCGTGAAATCCGACGGGTCGGTCTGGTTCACCGACCCCCCGCTCAATATTCCCGCCGGACAGAAGGCGGAGCTGACATTTTCGGGGATTTTCAGGATCAGCACATCGGGTGCCCTGCAGCTGCTGGACAGCTCTCTCACCCAGCCTAACGGGATCTGCTTCTCGCCGGACGAAAAGAGGCTCTACGTCAACAATTCCGCTGAACGGGTAATCTACGTCTGGGACGTCGTGCAGGACACGGTGATAGCCAACAGACGGCGGTTCGCCTCGATGAACCCTGCCGGGTATGCAGACGGGATGAAGGTNNTACTGGTCCCCGGACAGACATCGAACTGCAACTGGGGGGACCAGGACAGGAGGACTCTCTATATTACGTCCGGCAACAGCGTCTACCGGATTCGACTCGGCCCGACATCGGGCATCGGGGAGACTGGAGACAATCTCCCGGGGGGCTTCGACCTGTACCAGAATTATCCGAATCCCTTCAACCCTTCGACAACGATACGTTTTGATTTGCCGCACCGGGCGGCCATGAGGTTGACAGTATTCAATTCTCTCGGCCAGCAGGTTGCTGCACTGCTCGAGGGGGATCAGGCTGCGGGCGCACACGAAGTGAACTTTGATGGAAGCCGCCTGGCTTCCGGGCTGTATTTCTATCGCATGCAGGCGGAAGGGTTCTTGCAGACAAGGAGATTCGTTCTCTCACGCTGACTGGGGGGGCTCCTGAAGTTCGTGAATCACTTTGACCGAGGCTGAAAGAGTCTCAAGTACAATCATTTGGAAAAACTACAAAGATAGGGAAAAAAGGTCTTCTTCCATGGAAAACCAGCCCCCTCTGACCCCCAAATTCAACATGTGACCCCTGGCACGGTTCGTGAGATTCAAGGTGTAGTCACCGACCGAAAGGGACACAGATGAAGAC
>PMND01000087.1 GCA_003161955.1 Ignavibacteriota bacterium
TCTCCCTTGTTCAGGATCCAGTCATCGCTCGCGTAGTTCGAAGAGAATGTGCCCTTCTGGAACGTCAGCTTCTGGGCGGGCGCGACGGATGCAATCACCAGCATGAGCAAAAGAATGGCAGTCGATTTCATGGCTTTCCTCCTCTTACGGGTTTAATGACTATTGCCCCTCGTCCTGTTTCGCGCCAAATCTTATTTTCAGGGGGGCCCAGGCCCTCACTTTCACGTTGTTCATCACGGCGGGGGAGAAGACGCTCTGGCGGGCCGCCTCGATCGCTTGGTTGATAAAAGCCTCAGAGTCATACGACTGGACGCGCACCTTCTGAACCTTTCCCTCCCGGTCGACAAGGACCAGAAGCCGTACATCCCCGGTCACATCCCCCTTATAATCCGGCTCGGCACGCGTGATGACTTTCGGTTCGATATCAACAGGGAGATTGGGGGGGGGATCGACGTTGTCATCGACCGGGGCCGCATTAGTATTACCGGGCGCGTTGCCGGAGGGACTGGCGGACGTTTTGCCGGGAGTACTGGCAAGTGACGGGCGCTGGCTCCCTTCAACCGGACCGGTGTGTGCGTCCGCAGGAGATCCCGGAGCATTTTTCCCCGGCGTCGCGCGTGCGGCATCCCTGACCGGGGATCCGGCCCCCTCCGCCGCGTTTGCCGATTCGCCCGCGGGCGCGCTCTTGCCGGGAGAAGATTCCTCCGGGGTCCGTGGATTCTTTGAGGCAGAGTCGCCCTGAACCTGTGTGGCTCTGGGAGCGTCAGTTGCGGAGGGATTCCCGCCCGGCCGGAACACGAAATACGCCGCCACGAGGACCACGACCAGAGCCGCCGCACCCGCGAGCCAGACTCGTTCCGTGCCTTTGACGCTCGATGTCACCCATCCCGATTTTTCAAATTCTTCGAGATCCTTGACGACGTCTTCGGCATTCTGGTACCTGTCCTTCGGCTCGCAGGCAATCATGCGCTTCACGATTGCGACGAGCCCCCCGGGAATCTGCATGTTCAGGGTCTCGGGGGGTGGGACCTGACCGTGCACGACCTGCTGGGCGATTGTGAAATATGAGTCTTCGGTTCCAAACGGGAGTTTTCCTGCCAGGCATTCATACATCGTCATGCCTGCCGAGTAGATGTCTCCCCGGTTGTCCACCTCCTTCAGGCCCCGGAACTGTTCGGGTGACATATAGTAGAGCGTCCCCGCCGTCCCCTTCGTCGCAGTGACGGCAAACTCCTGCTTGACCTTGGCGAGTCCGAAGTCCGCCACCTTGATCCGGTCCTCGTCCCCGACGATGATGTTCGCCGGTTTGATATCACGGTGTATGACCCCTTCTTTGTGCGCGTGGGCGAGCGCCATGAGCAACTGCTTGAATATGGTGATGACCCTCTGGACCGGGAGCGCCACTTCCGGCTGCAGGAGTTTTGCAAGCGTCAGGCCTTTGACGTACTCCATGACGATGCAAATACCATCGGGGGTCTCAAGCAGAGAGAAGATCGAGACGATATGCGGGTCCTGCAGCCTCGCCAGGGCTTTTGCTTCGGACTGGAAACGCTTGAGGAAGTTCGGGTCGCTTGCGTAGTGGAGGTCCATCATCTTGATCGCGACGTCCCGGTCGAGTTTGCTGTCGCGCGCACGGTACACAACACCCATCCCCCCCCGCCCGAGGATCTCCTGGATCTCGTACGATTCGATCTTCTTGCCGATCATTGGGTCCATACAGGTCCTTTGTCTCGTGCATCGGTTTGATCTCCCCGACGAGGACTCTCTCCGGCACAGCGGATTCACCTAATAATATGAATATATCCGGGAAAGAAAAAGCCGCTCATTCCCCCCAGAGCCCCGCAACCTCATCCCGCAATCCCAGGTATTCCCACCGGAGGAGCGCAATCGGGACGTTTCCGTTTTTCGCGATGTAATCGTGGAAATCCCTCAGTCTGAACCCCTCTCCCTTCCGCAGGCGGGCATCCCTCAGGAATGCCTCGATCTGGGCCTTGCCGATCTGGTACGATATCGCCTGTCCCGGGGTGCTTGCAAAGAAGGCCGCCTCATCCAGCGCCCCCTGCTTTGCCATGGGGACGGTCTTCTCCAGAAACGCGGCGGCTTGATCGATTGTGAACTCCCCCAGCGCCAGGCGGATGTCCGCCTCCACGCGCAGGGCCCGGAGACGCATGAACCGGTAGATTGTCTCCCGTGTGCGCGGGCGGTCATTATCGAAGAGCCCGGCCTGAAGGAGCATCTCCTCCACGTAGAACCCCCACCCTTCGATCGGTCCGGAGTCGATAAAGTGACGGCGGACGGAATCCTCATTCGCCCAGGAGAGGGAAAGCTGGAAGTAGTGTCCCGGGATCCCCTCGTGGATTATGATGGGTCGCGGATCCTTCGCCGAAGCCATCCGGAAGAATGAGAGCCCGGGGGAAGGGGCGGGGATATACGATATCGCATCCTCATCCAGCCGCGTCCGTGAGGTCAGGTCATCGGCCACCCCGAGGGATGAGAAGACGGCGATCGAGGGCGCCATCAGCCTGTTCCTGTAGTGTTTCAGCCAGGAAGGAACGGTAAGTATGTCACGATCATCCAGGAACTTCCTTATGGCAATCTCGTCAAGCCGGGACTGTTCGATTTGCTCATCGGCGGAAGAGAAAATCCGCATGTCCGGAATCCCCCCGTCGCGCATCCCTTCCATCATCTCCGAGAAGGCGGCCCGGTCAAATTCCGTTTTTCCGATAGTCAGCATGTCGACTGTCGCCACAGGAATGAGCGCGATCGTCTTCAGAAAGTATGCGTATGCCTCCGTTCCGGGACTGAACGCCGCCGGCATTGCGGGGATTTGTGACTGGAGATCCTTCACGAACGCCTCGATCGCGGTGGAGGCGGAATCCACCCCCGCGGCAAGCGCCTGATTGTACTGCGGCTTGATCACTCCCTGGAGCCCGGAGGCCATCCTGTAGAGCCGCGCCCGCGCATCGCCGAGCTCACCCACAGCAAGCTTCGCAAACGGTTGCACAGGCTCGGTGAGATTCGCGCGCGCGAAGCGAAGCGTCGCCGGTATCGATTCAATACGCCTGAGAATGTCTTCCGTCCGCAGGTCGGTCATGGGTGAGCTGATCAGCAACAGCTCATACAGTGCACCCAGCGTCTGCTGCACGTAGAATTCGGGATTGCGGAAGGGGATCTTGAGCACGTTCAGCTCCCAGTTCACCCGTTCGATCGCCGAACGAAGGAGCAGATAATCCACGCTGTCGCTCCGGTTCCAGCCGGAGCGGGGAAGCTGCTGGAGCATGAACTTGAACTCGGCGTAGATCCTCCGCTCGTCGCGGAGAGCCTCCGGCGCCACCGGGGATACCCAGCCTCCGGGGCGCTCGACCCTCGGGATGTCATCACCCGTGCACGGCTGCACCGTCGCACGCCAGGTGAAGAACCGGGAGGCAAGATTCTGGAGGGCGGGGTCGCGTGCGGTTCCGCCTTCAGGGGATTGCGCGGAGGCGGCAGCGGAGGCGACGATCGAGAGTCCGATTGCCAGAGCGCCGGCGAAAACTGTCCGGGTGAAATTTCTGGAATTCAACAGGGGTTCCTCATTCGGGAGTGAGCGAAATATTAATTATACGATATACCGGACTCTTGCTCAACTCCCGGGCATCATGACAGGAAGTGATGCAGGGCAATGGAATTCATCCGATGATGTTCTATATTGTCGTGTCCTCCCCCGCCATTGTGTCTCAACGAGCACTCTGAATGACCCGGTCTTCATATTCGTATTTCTTTGCGCTTCTGATATTCTGGTTCGCGCATGATCAGGGTCGGGCCGCCTACATCAGGGGCATCCCGGTAAAAGTGGTCCAGCCGGGAGGTGATACGCTCCGTTGTTTTGCGAGCGGAGATGAGCATTACAACTGGCTGCATGATGCACAGGGTTACACCATCATGCGGAACCCACACACAGGTTACTATGAGTATGTGACGCTCCAGCAGCAGATACTTGTATGTACAGGGGTGATAGCCGGGAGGGCCGATCCGTCTTCTCTTGGAATCCCGAAGTATGCGCTCGCCTCTCCCCAGAAGCGCGAGAGTATCCGGAGCCAGGCGCTCGCAAAGCAGACGTCGACCACGGCAGGTCCGACGTCAGGCACATTCCAGAACCTTGTCGTCTTCGTCCGGTTCAGCGACCAGTCGGAGTTTTCCGATCCCATTTCCACCTACAGTGAGCTCTACAACGGGACATCCGCTTCATCCATTTCGCTCCTGAAATACTACCAGGAAGTCTCCTACAACCAGCTCACGATCAACAGCGTGTTCTTTCCGGCCCCTTCGCATGGCACGGTGGTCTCCTACAGGGACAGCCATACGCAGGCCTACTACATGCCATATGATGCAACGGCGAATCCTACCGGATATCTCGACGGAAACAGAACGGGGCGCGAAGACTCTCTTCTCCTGGGTGTTGTGAACGGAGTGAAAAACCTGGTCCCCGATTCGCTGGACATCGACGCGAACAACGATGGATACATCGACAACATCTCCTTCATCATCGAAGGGGGGACAACCGCCTGGGCTACACTTCTCTGGCCGCACCGCGGATGGCTTCCGGGAGGCGACATACACGGCAAATCGACAGGTTCATACAACCTGCTGATACAGGATTTCGTCGCAAATGAGGGGAGCTCGGTTCTCTGCCACGAGATGTTCCACACACTCGGGGCCCCCGATCTCTATCACTACTCGTACGCTGGAATCGAGCCTGTGGGCACATGGGACCTGATGGCATACAACACGTCGCCGCCGCAGCACATGGGGGCGTACATGAAGTTCCGGTACGGTCACTGGATCCCCGCCATCCCTGAACTCACGGCACACGGTACGTACACACTTCAACCGCTGCAATCCCAGACCGGCAATTGCTACATGATCCGCTCTCAGGGAACGGCGAATGAGTACTATGTGGTGGAATACCGGAGACAATCGGGAATTTTCGAGACGCAGATACCGGGAAACGGTCTCCTTGTCTATAGAATTAACACGCTTGCAGACGGCCAGGGGAACGGGGGAGGACCGCCGGATGAGGTGTACATCTACAGGCAGGGCGGAACGGCTTCCGTGGATGGTGACTATACGACCGCGCGCTTCAGCGCGGAATCGGGACGGACGCAGATAAGCGACCAGACGAACCCTTCAGCGTTCCTCTCCGACGGGTCCCCGGGAGGCCTTGATATCTCGGGGATCGGATCAGCCGGAGCGACGATCTCCTTTACGCTCAATGGCCCGCTTCCCATTGCACTCAGCTCGTTTAAGGGGACGATTGGAGTGAACGGGAGCGTGATACTCTTCTGGCGGACGCTGAGTGAGGTGGGCAATTACGGCTTTGCGGTCCAGCGCGCTTCAGGCAAAGATACGCTCTTCACGGAATTGCCCGGGAGCTTTGTCCCGGGACACGGGACGACGATCCAGCCGCAGGATTACCAGTGGACGGATGCCTCAGCTCCCGCACCTCCACTCCGGTACCGTCTCCGTCAGATCAACCTTGACGGCACGTCGCAATACCTCGACCCACTCGTCGTCGACAAAGCCAGTCCCGCCCTCCCCGCACCGGCCCCTTCGGTGTTCGCCCTGAGGCAGAATTATCCCAATCCATTCAACCCGTCCACGACGATTGAGTTCACCGTGGCACGGTCCGGCAGGGCGACGGTCACCGTGTACGACGCTCTTGGACAGATCGTCGGCACGCTGTTCGACGGGACCGCCGAACCGGGACAGGTGTACCACTCGACATTCGACGGCACCCACCTCGCAAGCGGGATGTACATCTGCCGGTTGAACGCGGGAGGGTCTCTGGAGACAAAAAAGCTGTTGCTGCTCAGGTAGGCGTTGGCGCTCCCCTTTTCGCTTCACAGGAGAAGCGCATCACTATGCCCCCCGCCGAAGACGACCACCGGGATTGTCGTAAAGAGGATTGCGAGATCACATGTGCTGCCGCGATGGCCAGGCGACCGGGGAAGATTGAGGAGGCGTAACACCGACCCTATGACTTCGATAGTTTCGCGATTCTGTAGGCCTCCATATCGGGTTTCACGATCTTCTCGATGCAGGAAGGGCAGGCTCCATGGGAGAATGTCGCTTCAGTCCGATTGCTTATAAAGCGTTCAATGGGCTGCCACGTGTTCTGATCATCGCGAATCTTCTTGCAATACGAACATATGGGGAGAAGACCCTCCAGTTGTTTTACCACGGTACGAAGAGTGAGAATCCGTTCGGCAACGCGGAGGCGTGCCGTCAGTTCCTCCATATCCACCGGTTTGTTCAGGAAGTCGTCCGCACCGGCTTCCATGCCTTCCAGGTAGTATTTCTTCCCTGCCAGGGCGGTGAGAAATATAACATACGCATATCTCTCCTGAGCGTGTGACCGGATCAGCCGGCACAGGCCCGGACCGTCGATCTTCGGCATCATCCAGTCCGTGACAATGATCTGGGGGCCTTCCAACAGAAATGCATTCCACGCGGCCTCGCCGTCTTCCGTGGCAACGACCTCGTGCCCCATCTTCTTGAGCTTTGTGAGCAAGATCAGCCGGGACACGCTGTCGTCTTCGGCTATGAGGACTTTCATGGTTTATACCTCGAGTAATGTGTATTTCTCTTTGAGAATTTCTTTTGTTTGGAGGAAGCGGTGCTCAAGGATTGTAATCCACTCTTCGCAACCCTGCAAATTGTCAGATCTTCCGCGATCTTCAAGTCCCTGGCAGATCTCAGCCATAGCGATCAGGCCGAGCTGTTTGCATGCACCTTTGAGGCGATGTGCGGTCTCATGCACTCCGTTCGGGTCGCCCATTCCTGCCGCCCGCCGGATCTCCTCAATCCTGCCCGGCGTCTCCAGCATGACGATGCGGAGAAGGTGCTCCAGGATATCCGGTTCGTTCTCGCTCGCAAGACCGCTTAGTTCATGCAACACGGATTCATCCAAAAGCTCAGGGGTGTTGGTCGCATTCGTCGGGTTTTGCTCCACGATCCGGGCGTGGGAACACCAACGGTCGATGACACCAGCCAGTTCCGTTTGCCTGATCGGCTTTGCAATGTAATCGTCCATTCCCGCAGCAAGGCATTTCTCCTTATCTCCCTGTAATGCATTCGCCGTCATTGCAACGATAACGGTGCGTCGCGAGGCTCCCTCAGCCTTGCGGATCCCGCAGGTCGCTTCGAAGCCATCCATCCCCGGCATCTGGCAATCCATGAACACGATATCATACGGGGTGAGCGAAACGGCGGTGACCGCTTCAACTCCATTTACTGCGACGTCAGCCGTGGAGCCAAGCTTCTCGATCATCCGCACAGCGACTTTCCGGTTCACCGCGTTATCCTCGGCGACCAGTATCCGCAGCTGTTTCTTCCGTTTCACTGCCACATTCCCGCACGAGGGTGCGACGGCCACAGTCCCGATCCCTTCGCCGGCCTTTCCATCCCCTCCATCCCCGATAATCGCCAGAGCATCGGCCATGACCTCGGCAATGCAATCGAACAACTGTGACTGCCTGATGGGTTTCGCGAGACCGGCCCTGAAGCCTGCCTCTTCCATGCGCGCAACGTTCTGGTTTCCCATCGATGTCAGGAGAATGAGCCGGGTTCCTCTAAGATCGGGATCGGCCTTTATGGTCCGGGCGAGCTCGAGCCCGTCCATTTCCGGCATCTGCATGTCAAGGATTGCAAGGTGGTACGGCGAGCCTTCGCGGACAGCCCGGTGCAGGGCCTCCAATGCCCGCGGACCGCTCTCCGCCGATCCGTTCCCCATCCCCCACGATGTGATGTAGTGATGCACAATGGTCCGGTTTGTTTTGTTATCATCCACGATCAAACACCGTAACCCCGCAAGATCTGTGCGTCGCGCGAGATGCGCACTATTCGCCGGCCGTTTCTCGAATGTCGCTGTCCACCAGAAGGTACTCCCTTTGCCCGGTTCGCTCTCAAGGCCTATCGTCCCCCCCATCAGCTCCACCAGTTGCTTTGAGATTGAAAGCCCGAGTCCCGTGCCCCCGAACCTGCGCGTCGTTGAACCATCTGCCTGAGAGAATGAGCGGAATATGCGTGCCTTCGCGTCTTCGGAAACGCCGATTCCCGTATCCGATACAGTAAACCGAACCACCACACTCTCCTCTGATTCCGCATCCACCAATGCGCTGACCGTAATTTCTCCCCTCTCGGTGAACTTGATCGCGTTGCCCAGAAGGTTGGTCAATATCTGCCGCACGCGTCCGGGATCGCCGCGCAGATCACGCAGCACCTCGGTGCCGAGCAGACATCCAAGCTCGAGACCCTTCTCCTGAGCCTGAAGCGCCAGGAGTTCAACCGTTCCTTCCACGACGGAGATCAGGTCGAAGTCGATGGTCTCCAGGGACATTTTGCCCGCCTCAATCTTCGAGAAATCCAGGATGTCGTTAACGACGGTCAACAGCGAGTCCCCCGACCGGCGCACGATCTCCGCATATTCACGCTGTTCCACAGAAAGGTCAGTATCGAGCAACAGACTCGTCATGCCGATGATGCCGTTCATGGGCGTACGAATTTCATGGCTCATGTTGGCAACGAACTCGGATTTGAGCCTCGACGCCTGCAGCGCTACTTCGCGGGCGGCGATAAGTTCTTCAGCCTGGATTTTCAGAAGTTGGGCATGGTCCTCAAGGTCAGCCTTGGACTGGAGAAGCCGTGTGTTCGCCTGTTCCAGTTCACGTGATTGCTGGATCAACATGTTCTCCGCGCGCTTTCTCTCCGTGATATCCGTGAGCGTCCCCTCATAATAGAGTATCGCGTCGTCTTCGCCCCGAACTGCATGTGCGTTTTCCAACACAACCATCTCTTCCCCGCTCCTCTTCAGCAGTCGCACCTCAACTCCCCGTGCTTCATCGCCATCTTGAAATAGTTGCGCCATCTTCAACCTGTCGGAGGCATTCGAGAACAGGTCGCGGCCGATGTCGATCCTCAGCATCTCTTCTGCAGAATCGTACTCAAACATCCTGACAAAGGCAGGGTTCACCGTGATCAGCTTCCCCTCGGGCGTGCTCTGGTACACTCCCTCCCGCACGTTATCGACAAGAGAATGGAACTTGGCCTCAGATGCCAGCAGAGCCGCTTCTGCACGCTTCCGCAGGGTGATGTCGCGACCAATACCAATGAGTCCGATAGTCTCCCCTTTGTCATTCTGCAGCGGCAGCTTCGAGGTAAGCAACCAGCGTTTCTGACCTCCGGCGTCGATAAAATACTCTTCCCTGTTGAGCACAGGCCGGCCGGTGTCAATCACCAAACGGTCATCAGCGAAAAACGCGGACGCCACATCTGCATGAAACATATCAAAGTCGTTCTTGCCTAAGACCTCGGCTTCTGAGTCGTAGCCCATATTATGAGCGTCGGCCAGATTCGCAAGGGTCTTCCGGCAGTTGCTGTCCTTGGCATAAATCGCATCGGGCAGATTATCAATCACTGTCCGGAGGAGACCTCGTTCGTATTGCAGCGTCTCTTCTGCCCGCTTGCGCTCTGTAACGTTTTCGTAAGTCCCCAGAATCCCGATGACCTTCCCCTCGTGATCGTGCAGCGGGTATTTGCTTGTCTTCACCCAGGTTTTGCTCCCGTCCGGCCTGGTCTCCGGTTCTTCAAAGTCGAGATGGGGGGTATTTGTTTCCATCACCGATCTATCGTCGGTGGTATACCGATGTGCCTCATCTTTCCATCCAAGGTCAGTGTCATGCTTGCCGTTGATCGTACCCGGATCGTCAAGCCCGGCATCGTTCGCAAACAGTCTATTGCAGCCCAGGTAGGAAGACGTGCGATCCTTCCAAAAGACGCGCTGAGGGAGCGTGTCGAGGACCAACTGGAGCATTCGGTGGGCTTGACGTAGATCCTCTTCTGATTTCCTGTGTTGTGCCTCGATGGTCTCCAATTCTGCGATGCGGCGACGCGACGCGGCCAGCTCCTCCACGAGTGCCGCAGACGTCTTGAGACTATCGTTCATTATGCCCTCTTTAGTTTCCTGCAGTCATGACTCTCCATCTGCTCATTACTTCACGGCGTGACACTGTTTTTAAGGGCAACATGTGTGCCATGCATTAAGGCGGTTCTGCGTGAGCGCTGCTTATAAAGCAATAAGGGGATGTGCCGTCAGAGGAGAATTCTACAAAATGGCATGTAAAAACAGGTTGTCATTGAATGTTTATTTCTATAATGTGTAAACTTGAGAGTTAAGCTCTTTTTCATCGATGATCGGCGGTGTGCCGCTCCAGAAGCGGCACTCTCGTTATTTTCCTGGGGAAGGCGGGATACATGTTCACAAACCGTGTACTATTGATAACCGGGGGGACCGGCACGTTCGGCGACGCAGTTCTGCGCAGATTCCTGGGAACGGAGATAAAAGAAATTCGTGTGTTCAGCCGGGATGAAAAGAAGCAGGAGGAGGTCCGGCTTCACTACAACGACCCGAAAATCAAATACTATATCGGGGATGTCCGTGACTACGACAGCATCGCCGGAGCGATGGTGGGCGTTGATTATGTTTTCCATGCGGCAGCGCTCAAGCAGGTGCCGTCATGCGAATTCTATCCGTTCGAGGCGCTGAAAACAAATGCGATGGGCGCTGAGAACATGATGAATGCAGCGATCGCCCACCGCGTGAAGCGCGTCATCGTGCTGAGCACCGACAAGGCGGTGTATCCCATCAACGCCATGGGGATTTCGAAAGCAATGATGGAGAAGTTGATGGTGGCGAAGTCACGGATTTCCAACAGGGACGGGACGGTCCTCTGTGGAACCCGCTACGGCAACGTGATGGCCTCCCGTGGATCTGTCATTCCCCTCTTTATATCGCAGATAAAGGCGGGCCGGCCGCTCACGGTCACTGACCCCGACATGACGCGTTTCATGATGTCGATCGAAGGCGCCGTCGATCTCGTCCTCTATGCCTACGAGCACGCGAACCCGGGAGACATTTTCGTGCAGAAAGCGCCGGCCGCCACGACGATGACTCTCGCGCTCGCGCTGAAGCAGGTTTTTCACGCCGACAATCCGGTGCAAACAATCGGAACGAGGCATGGAGAGAAACTTTACGAGACATTACTGACACGGGAGGAGCTGTCGAAGGCGGAGGACCTCGGCGGGTACTACCGCATCGTCGCGGACAACCGGGACCTGAATTATAACGCCTATGTTTTCGAAGGCAAGGAGCGGGTGTCGGTCCTCCAGGACTACAACTCACACAATACCCGCCGGCTGACCGTGGACGAGTTAGTGAGTCTTCTTTGCGAACTCGATTACGTGAAGACACAACTTGAGGACCGGGCTCAATGATTCGAGTTCTTGTGACAGGGGCGAAGGGGTTCATCGGACAGAACCTCGTTGTGGCCCTTCTGCGGCGCTCAGACGTCGAGGTCCTGACGTTCGAAATCGGGGATTCCGGGGAGCGTCTGACCGGGGCGCTCAGGGACGCGGATGTCGTCTTTCACCTTGCCGGCGTCAACAGACCCTCCGCTGTTGAGGAATTTGGAGCTGTCAACGCCGGGCTGACCCGGCATGTTGTCGACACACTGCACGCCGGCGCGCGCAGGCCGACAATTGTGCTCACATCCTCGACCCAGGCTCTCCTGGACAACCCGTACGGCAAAAGCAAATTACAGGCGGAAGGCGTCTTGAAAGAATATGTCGACCGGGACGGCGGCGGCGCCCGGNNGTGGTCTCCACGTTTTGCCACAACATCGCTCACGGGCTGCCGATCACCATTTCGGATCCTGCCAGAGAGATTCAACTGGTGTACATTGATGACGTGGTGAGGTCTTTCGTGGGCCTGCTGGATTCCGGGCAGGACCACACTTTCGCGTTCGGTGAAGTGCGACCGGTGTTCACAGTGACGCTTCAAACAATCGCGGACACGATCCTCCGCTTCAAAGACATTCGGATGACACTCGTTTCCCCCGACTTCAGCGATCCGTTCGCGAGGCGCCTGTACCCGACATTCTTATCCTACCTCGAACCGACTGAGTTTGCCTATCCGCTCAACCAGCGGACCGATGACCGGGGCACGCTTGCCGAGTTATTGAAATCACATCAGTTCGGACAGATCTTCGTTTCCCGGACGAAGCCGGGGATCACACGCGGAAACCATTTCCATGATTCCAAGATCGAAAAATTCTGTGTCCTGGAGGGGGAAGCCGTGGTGCGCTTTCGCCACATCGTGACCAGCGCAATGTCGGCCTATCAGGTGAAGGGAACGGATTTCAAGGTCGTCGATATCCCGCCGGGCTACACGCACTCCATCGAAAACACCGGTTCAACGGAATTGATCACGCTCTTCTGGGCGGACGAGATATTCGACCCGGGAATGCCTGATACCTACCCAGCGAAGGTGAATCAATGAAACGCCTCAGAGTAATGACGGTTGTGGGAACGCGACCTGAGATTATCCGTCTTTCCCGGGTCATTGCGGTGCTTGACAGGGAAACCGATCACCTGCTTGTGCACACCGGGCAGAACCATGATTTTGAGCTTAACGAGATCTTCTTCAGGGATTTGAAGCTCCGCCCCCCCGATCACTATTTGAATGCGGCGGGGAAGACCGCGGCAGAGACGATCGGACAGATCATCATCAACATTGATCCCGTCCTTCAGAAGAGCACGCCTGAGGCGGTCCTGATCCTGGGTGACACGAACAGTTGCCTTGCGGCGCTGCCGGCGAAGCGGCGAAAGATTCCGGTATTTCACATGGAAGCCGGGAACCGCTGTTTCGATCAAAGAGTGCCTGAAGAGATCAACAGAAAGATCGTGGACCACATCAGCGACGTAAACCTCCCGTACAGCAGCATCGCCCGGGAGTACCTGTTGCGCGAAGGGTTCCCCGCCGACAGGATCATCAAGACCGGCAGCCCGATGTTTGAAGTGCTATCCCATTACGCTCCGGAGATAGGTGCCTCAAACATACTTGTCGACCTCGGTCTCGAGGAGCAGGGATATTTCCTTGTCAGTGCGCACCGGGAAGAGAACGTCGATTCACCTGAATTGTTGAGACAGCTGGGGCTGGTTCTTGAGGCGCTGGCACAGACATACGGAAAGCGGATCATTTTTTCCACTCATCCCAGGACCCGCAAGGCAATAGAAGCAGGGAAACTCGTCCTGCCGAAGCTCGTCGAGCTCCATACGCCCTTCGGTTTCCTGGATTACATAAAGCTGCAGACAAACGCGGCGGCAGTCCTCTCCGACAGCGGCACCATCACCGAGGAATCCTCCATTCTCAATTTCCCGGCGTTGAATATCCGCGAGGCCCATGAGCGGCCGGAAGGGATGGAGGAGGGTTCTGTCATGTTGACCGGTCTGAACCCGGAACGGGTACTCCAGGGGCTCGGGATCCTCTCCCGGCAGGGCCGGGGCGCGGCGCGGACGCTGAATCTCGCGCGCGACTATGAAGTGGGAAATGTCTCCGAAAAGGTTCTCCGGGTTATCCTCAGCTACGTGGACTATGTCAACAGGTATGTCTGGCACAAGACATTTCAGACTTCCTGAACAATACTATCA
>PMND01000138.1 GCA_003161955.1 Ignavibacteriota bacterium
TCGGGCTCGGTATATCCCTTCCTCCTCGCTTCTCCGACAACCTCGGCGAACGACCGGCCCGCGGTGAAGGTATTGAAGATATAGCTCAGCGTTCCGGAGAGGACGCCGTCGATCCGGAGTATCCTGTCCCCNNTTGTTCGGCGTGACGATGGAGATGCTGGATTCGAGTATCGTCTCATACTGCGTCACAAGCTCATCGCTCGCCGTGCAATCGACAAACACGCTGTTGGGGAGGTTCATCTCCCTCATGCGGCGGACAAACGTCTCCAGATTCATCGCCGTGCTCCCCCGGCCGAGCTTCTTCTGCCACTGCCCCGGGAGGGGAGCGCTTCCGTCAAACATCATCTTCCGGCTGTTGGCGACCGCCTCAACGCGCACGTCAAGGGACTGAGCGCGCAGATGGAACTGCCGCTGGGCGGCGATCTGCCGCAGCAGGGCGCCGCCGATGAGGCCCGTCCCAACGATGAACAGGTGGAGCGATTTTGTCCCCGAAAGGAAGAATGCGTCGTGGAGCGCGTTCAGCGCCTTCGCCTCGTCCGCCTTGTCCACGATCGTGGAGATGTTCAGCTCGGATGATCCCTGCGCAATCGCCACCACGTTGATGCCGTTTCTCCCGAGCGCCTGGAATAGTTTTCCGGAAATCCCCGTTTTCTTGCGCATATTCCCGCCGACGACGGCGACGGCGGAGAGGTTTCCCTCGATCACGACGCTGTCGATCTGGTGATCGCGGATCTCAAAGCGCAGCTCCTTCTCGATGAGCCGCTTGGCCGCGGCTGCGGCCCCGGGAAGGACCGCCAGACAAAGGGAGTATTCCGACGATGCCTGCGTGACCATAAGGACGTTGATTTCCTCCTCCGCGAGCGCGCTGAACACGCGCTTTCCGATGCCGGCGATCCCGGTCATGCCGCTCCCCTGTATCCGCAGGAGCGCGACCTCGTCGATCGACGAGATCCCTTTGATCAGGAACCGGTCGGAGGTGTTCCGTTTCCCGATCAATGTCCCCTCGAAATCCGGGTTGAACGTGTTCCTGATCCGGATCGGAATATTCCTGTCGAGTGCCGGCTGCATCGTGGGGGGGTGAATGACCTTTGCCCCGAAATGCGACATTTCCATCGCCTCTTCATAGGTCATCCGCGGGATGGAGAACGCTTTCTCGACCTTCCTGGGGTCCGCCGTCATCACCCCGTCGACGTCCGTCCAGATTTCGATCTCCCGCGCCCCGAGCGCGGCGCCGAATATCGAGGCCGTCAGGTCCGAGCCGCCCCGTCCTATCGTCACGGTATCGTTGTCGGTCGTCGAGGCGATGAAGCCGCACGCACATTGCAGTCCCCGGTGCTTCTGGAAGTACTGCCTGATCAGGTGCGAGGTCAGGTCGTACTTGAGCTTTCCCGCGCCGAAGGTGTCATCCGTCTTGATAAGCGTCCGGCTGTCGATATACCCGCAGGGGACGCCGGTCGAGTTCAGCGCCTCCGCGATGATGGATGTCGAGAGTATCTCTCCGAAGCTCATCGTGTAGTCGAGTGTCCTGACCGTCAGTTCTTTGGTGAAGAGGACGCCATGGAGCACGTTGGAGAAGTCGGCCAGTTGTTCCCGCACGAATTTCTCTCCCCGCCTCCGGGCCCGCCCCGGGACGAGCTCGGCGAGTGCCCCGAGGTGCCTGTCCCGTATTTTCTTCAGGCCGCGCAGGTACTTCCTGTCCCCGCGCGAGGCGAGCCTGCTCGTGGCGATGATCTGGTCNNTTCATGACGTTCCGGACCCTGTCCGGAGTGCCGACGGATGAGCCGCCGAATTTCATGACGTGCATGGCAATCCCCTGAAATGAGAAAGACCGGCTTCAGCTCGGTGAAGTCGGTCTTCCGGAGTGACAACAGGATGAGCCAACCTCAACCGTCCATTGTGAGGGACGTGGTCGCGGTCGGAGGGTGCGAAAGCGTAAATCCGTTTATGCTCATCGGCATCATGGAATCAACGTAGCATTTTCGGAAGCCATTGTCAAATCCGGCCCCTTCCCTGATATTCGGAGGGATTTTCCGCAGGGTTGTGAAGTCACCGTTCTTTCACGGCGCACCAATAGCAGGGAGGATCCCGTGAGTTATCAACGGCCGGCTTCTCCACCGGAGAGCGCTTCACCGGTCTGGAAATCATAGAGCGTCAGGCGGCGCACGCGGTAGAACGTCGACCAGTAATCCCACAACGTCTGGACGTTTGCGCGCCGGGCATTGTCCTTCTCGCTCTGGGCAATGAACAGGATCGGAATGTCGATTTTGCCGATAACGTACCGGTCCTTCGCCACCTCAAACCGTCGCTGCGCTATGGTGTCGGACTTCGCGGCAACCGCGACCTGCTCGCGGAGCAGGTTCAAATGGGCCGCCTCGTACAGCACCTCCTGTTCGAAATCGTGCCGTTGTTGACCGACTGATGCATCCGCACGCTTCCGGTCCGCCACCGCCGCATCGACAGCCGAGCTGCCGGCGCCCCAGCGGATCAGCGGAATCGTGAATCCGACACTGAATTGCTCCTGGTCGAGCAGATTCCGGTACGAGTCGGGGAGAATTGGCGCCTGCTGGTTGTATCCGATGCTCCCAGTCATCGTGGCGTTGAACGAGTTGTCCGATTTCGCCTGCCGCACTTTCCGTTCGGCCGCGAGGAGCTGCAGGTCGAAGTTGAGGACGTCGCTCCGGTTCTTCCGCGCCTGGGCGAGGGCGGAATCCGGGTCGATGCGCCCCTCCGGGATCTCGACGGGCGGGAGGAGCACGATGGCGATCGCCGGGGCGAGGCCGAGGGCGGCCTTGAGGTTCTGCCCGGACCGGTGAAGCCCCACGTTGGCGTTCTCGAGCTGCGTCCGTGCGCTGAGGTAGGCAAGTTCGCTCTGCAGCAGGTCGTTCTCTGCTATCTTCCCCACGTTGAATCTCCCGCGGGAGATCCTGAGGAGCGTGTCGTTGATCGCCAGGTTCACCGCGGCGTTGCCGGAATTCATCTCCGCCAGGTACAGGTCGAAGAACTTGTTCGTCACATCGAACGCGCAATCCTCCAGCGCCTCCGCCAGCTCGCGGGGTGCCATCCTGTACGTGATCTCCTGGGCTTCCTGATCCCACTGCATGGTGTTGATCTGGAAGAGGGGCTGGCTCAGGGTCAGCATCAGCGGGTTGGAGCGATAGTACTGCGTCTTCAGATCTATCAGATCGATCCGGTTCAGTCCGGATTGAAGCGACATGAGTCCCCCCGTGAGCGGGATCTTCTGCGTGAGCCCGAGGCTCAACGATGAGCTGGCCTGCCGCTGGGGGGTGAAGACCGTGCTGCCGTCCGGAAGAACGATGGGGTTGATAGAGCGATAATAGCCGGGCACATCCCCCTGGAGCGACAGTTGGGGATAATTTGCCGCGGCGAATGATATGTATGCCGACCGCCTGCTTTCAAACGCGCTCTGCGCCATCACGCCGAGCGGGCCGTTCGCCCGGGCAAGACGGATGCATTCCTGGAGTGTCAGGGGAAGGGATTGAACCTGGGCTGAAACGCTCATGGCGTCCAGGACAAGGAGGAGGAGGAGCGTCAGCCGGGGCATGTGTCTCATGGGATCTGATGCGCTGCCAGGGATCAAGTGCCGCCGTTCGATACCCCCGGTCATTCGTACCGGAGGCAGACGACGGGATCCTGCTGTGCGGCACGCCGGGCGGGGAATATCCCGAAGGCGATCCCGACGGATATCGAGATGAAAAACGAAAGCACGACGGAAAACACCGAGACGATCGTCAGGACACCCGCAAGCTGCTGGATCGCGTAGCTCAGTCCCACGCCCAGCAGGATACCGATGACGCCCCCCGTCACGCTGATCATCGTCGCTTCGCTGAGGAACTGCAGGACGATAGCCCTCCGAGTGGCTCCCGTGGCGCGCCGTATCCCAATCTCCTTCATCCGTTCCATCACCGAGGCGAGCATGATNNTTCATGATCCCGATCCCCCCGACCACGAGCGAGATCGACGCAATGGCGCCGAGGACGATGTTGAATATCTCGCGCGTCCGCTGCGCCTGCCGCAGGAGCTGCTCGGGGACCATCACCTGGAAGTCGACGACCTGGTTGTGGCGACGCTGGAGCATCCGGCTGATGACCTCCGCGAGCGCGACCATCTGTTCGGAATCCGCCACGCGCACGACCAGCCGGTCAAGCTGGTGATAGTTGACCGCCTTTTTCGGGGCCTGGTCGCCGGAATCATCCGAGCCGGTCTCCCGTGCGGCCCGCTGCACGTCAAGCTTTGTCACGAGCGTCCGGTTCTTGTACCGGAGGAGGATCGTGCTCACCGGAGCGTAGACATCGTAGTTGAAGTCGCGAAGCCCGAGATGCTGGATGCTCTCCTTGCTGACCTTCCGCTCCTTCAGCACTCCGATGACCGTCAACCAGAGCCTGCCGCACTTGATCCTCCCCCCGATCGGGTCCTCCATGGGGAAGAACCTGGTTTTGATGGCCTGTCCGATGACGGCGACCGGCGATGCAAGGTCCATGTTCATCCTCGAGAAGAGGTGCCCCCTCTCGAGTTCAAAATCGGTTGTGGCAAAGTAGATGGAATCGACACCGACGAGTTTGCTTGTCCTCTTCAGCCCTTCGCGGGACACCATTGTCTCCACGAGAACCTCCGGGCTGACGAACTCGACCCCGGGGATCGTCCTCAGAATCCCCTCACCGTCGGAGAGCGTCAGGCCGGGACTGAACCGCCTCTTCTCCGTCTTCTTCGCGAGCTCGTCATCCGCGACCTTCCCTTCTTCCTGCTCGACGATCGGCGTGATGATGATGTTGTTCGTCCCCAGGAGCTTCATCTGCTCCAGGATCTCCTGCTTCGCCCCCGTCCCCACGGCGAGCATGGAGATCACCGACCCCACGCCGAACACGATGCCGAGTGAGGTGAGGACGGCCCGGAGCTTGTTGTGGGCGATCGCCTCGATTGCGATCCTGAAGCTCTGGGCGAGGTGCTGTATCATCGCAGCGGGCCCGTCCGCAGGGGACCCCTTCCCTCCGGCTGCAACGCTCAATTCCGCCCCGCGAGTGAAACGACCCTGAGTTTGCCCGGTTCGGCCGGCGCCGTCATAAGCACGTCGTCCTTCTCACCCAGACCGCTCTGTATCACCGTCGCGTTTTCATTGATCAATCCGAGTTTCACCTCCTGCTTGACGATCCCCCCGCCGTTCTTCCTGTACACGAACGTGGTCGCCCCTTCCGTGTGGACGCACTCGAGCGGAATGGAAATGGCGCTGTCGAGCTTTGCGACAAGGATCTCGTTCGACGTCGTCATCGCGGGCCTGAGTGTCGTGTCGGATTCGATGACTTTGATCCGGACTTCGAAGACTTTGGAGTCCGAATTCGGCCTCTGCTCCCCGATATTGGCGACGGCCGTCACCGTTCCCGAAAGCGGCTTGTTCGGGTTCGCGTCAAGCTTCAGTTTCACCTGCTGACCGAGGGCGATCTTCTGTATGTCCAGCTCGCTGATGTACGTGATGGACTCCATCTCGCGCAGGTCGGGGAGCGTCGCCACGGTCGGCTCCCAGGCATTGATCGTGCTCCCGA
Organism: Ignavibacteriota bacterium; assembly: GCA_003161955.1. Lineage (GTDB taxonomy): Bacteria > Bacteroidota > Ignavibacteria > UBA10030 > UBA6906 > Fen-1273. The sequence continues at coordinate 5,556 of PMND01000138.1, forward strand.
CCACCTTTTTCTTTCCGTTCCACTCGCGCGCGTAAACGACCATTCCGTCCGCAGGCGCCTTGATCGTGAACTCCACCATCGTTTTCTGGTACAGGTCCATTTGGCGACGCTCTTTCATCAGATCGGCTTCGGCGGCCTGGGCTTTGGCGATAGACTGCTTTTTCTTGGTGACGTAGTTCTTTCCCGCCTGTTCGTATGCCCGCTGCGCCCGTTCAAAATCGATTTCCGCCTGCCGCCGCATCGCCGGGGCTTCGTACACGGATTGCTCCATCAGGAGCCGTTTTTCCTCCCGCGTGTAGGAGAGATTAACGAGCTCGTCCCGCGCCTGCGAAAGAGCGAGCGTGCTGTCGAGCCTCGTCTGCAGGTACTGCGCTTCGAGCTTCTGGACCGAGAGCTGCGAATCCTTGAATTTTCCGGTGATCTCCGACTTGTCGAGATCCGCGACGAAGTCCCCTTTCTTCACCACCGTCCCCTCGGGGATGATGTTCGTGATCTTCATCTGCCATATATTCGCCGCGCGGGCATTCTCCGAACCCATGATGTTGATCGAGCTCTTCGCCTGCAGCTCGCCGGTGGTCGTCACGGTGACAAGGAATTGTCCCTTCACGGGGGTCACGATCACCTCCGACTTCGCCGCCGACGCCGGGAACGAGAAGAACCAGATGATGCAGACAACCAGAAGGGCCGCAGCCGCATATGTCACGGCCGGCCGGCGAGTCAACAGGGAACGGAGTGCCGGCGGGAAGAATGCGGTCAACCGGGAGTACCCGGGGAGGCGGGGCATGGGGTCACCTTGAAAACGAGGAGGCCTCTCCCGCCGTGCCAAAGCGTGAAGAGGCCTATCCTGCAAGAACGCTGCGATGTGTTTCTGGTCTGCGTGTACTGAACGGAAGTTATGACTCCCATCCTAAAGAAGCAAGTAGGTCAGGCGCGCATCCCGTCAAACATATTCCTGTCGAGACTCCTGTACTGTATCGCTTCCCCGATGTGTTCGGGGCGGATCCCGTCCGATCCGGCGAGGTCCGCTATCGTCCTCCCGACTTTGAGTATCCTGTCGTACGCGCGCGCGGAGAGTCCGATCTTCGTCATCGCCGTCTTCAGCAGCTCCTCCCCCGCACTGTCCAGCCGGCAGAACCGGCGGATCTCCCCCGTCTGCATCCCTGCGTTGGCATAGAGCCCCTGTCTCCCCCTGAACCGGGCGGACTGGATCTCCCTGGCGCGCGCCACGCGCGAGCGTATACCCGCGGAGGTCTCTCCCGGTTCACTCCCCGCGAGATCCCTGTATTTCACTGCCGGGACCTCGATATGCAGGTCGATCCGGTCGAGCAGGGGGCCGGAGATCCTCGAGAGGTATTTCTGTATCTCCCCGCTCTGGCATGTGCATACCTTCGCGGGGTCGGTATAATAGCCGCAGGGACAGGGATTCATGGCGCACACGAGCATGAAATTCGCCGGGAAGTCGATCGAACACTTCAACCGGTTTATCATCACGTGTCCCTCTTCAAGAGGCTGCCTCAGCACCTCGAGCACGCTTCGCGCAAACTCCGGCAGCTCGTCAAGAAAGAGGACGCCGTTGTGTGCGAGCGAGATCTCACCCGCGCCCGGCACTATCCCCCCGCCGACGAGTGCGGCGTCTGAAATCGTGTGATGCGGGGACCGGAAGGGGCGCCTCATCACAAGCGCCTCGCCCGGCGGGAGCAGGCCGGCCACGGAATGTATCTTCGTGGTCTCCAGCGCCTCGTCGAAGCTCATGGGCGGGAGTATCGTCGGGACCCGCTTTGCCAGCATGCTCTTCCCGGAACCGGGGGGGCCGATCATGATGATGTTGTGGGCGCCTGCGGCGGCGACTTCGAGCGCCCTCTTGACTGTTTCCTGCCCTTTCACGTCGGCAAAATCAGCGGAACAGGTCTGCACGGCGGTAAACAGGTCCGCAACATCAATCCGCAGCGGGCCGGGACGCCCCTCCCCGGCGTTCAGGAATGAAACGACATCCCGGAGTGAGGACATCGGGTACACAGCCACCTCGCGCACCATTGAGGCTTCCCTCCCATTCTCCGACGGGAGCAGAAGTCCGGCAATCTCCCTCCGGCGGACCTCCATCGCGATCGGGAGCGTGCCGTGCACCGGACGGAGAGACCCGTCGAGAGCAAGCTCGCCGATCATGACGAACTCTCTCAGGGGCGCCCGGGTCACCTGGTCGCTGGCCGCAAGTATCCCGATTGCCATCGGGAGATCGAACGATGAGCCCTCCTTCCGGATGTCCGCGGGGGCGAGGTTTACCGTCAGCTTCCGTGCCGGGAATTCGAACCCCGAGTTGCGCACAGCCGCTGCAATGCGCCCCCGGCTTTCGCGCACCGCGTTGTCAGGGAGCCCCACGATGGAAAATGCGGGGATTGCCCGCTCGAGGTGGGTCTCGACTTCAACAACGTAGGCGCTCACGCCGTATGTTGCGCCGCTCAGGACCTTGGAAAGCAATCCCCTCCTCCCCGGACACGGCAATGCCGGGGGACAGAGGGACCGGTCTCCGTCCCGCCTGTGGTGCGGAGTTCAATCCCGTCTGTTCCCGGCATCCTGTCCTCGACTGGTAGGGGCTCCCCGGATGTTTATACATGGGAGAAGTCGGATTTGCGACCGGACGTGTGAACAGACGAGAGTCGCGGGAGTATCAGGTATGCGGGTGACGGTGCTGCAGGCTGTGGGGTTTCTCCAGCCCGTGCGCGACCATGAGCTCTTCGTCGGAGAGAATCTCTGCGGCGGCTCCCGAGGCGACGACCTCTCCGCCATCCAGCAGGTAGACCCGGCTGCAGAGATCGAGGACGAGCTCCAGGTCGTGCGACGCAATTACGCGGGTGGCAGGGAGACCCCGTATGAGGCGGGCCAGCTCTCTGCGGCCCCGGGGGTCAAGGTCGCTCGTCGGCTCGTCCAGGACAAGTATGCTCGGGTTACAGGCAAGTATGCCTGCCAGACAGACCCGTTGCTTTTCGCCGCCGCTCAGGTGGTGCGGAGATCTCCGCTCGAACCCTTCGAGCCCCACCTGCCGGAGAGACTCCCGGACAATCCGGTCGATCTCCGCGGCCGGAAATCCGAATTGCGCGGGACCGAACGCCACGTCTTCCGAGACCGTGGGACAGAAGAGCTGGTCGTCCGGATCCTGGAAGAGGAGCCCGACCATTCTGTGCACTTCGTGGAGATTCGAGTTCGTGATCCGTTCGCCGCAGATGACAACTTCCCCCTGACGGCTGTCGTCCTCGGGGAGTATCCCGTTCAGATGGAGGAGGAGGGTTGATTTTCCGGCCCCGTTGGGACCGACGATCCCGACACACTCTCCCCCGGCGGCATGCATGGAAACGCCGCGCAGCGCCGGCTTTCCGTCGGGATAGGAATACGAAAGGTCCCTTACTTCGAGCGTGTTCATCAGCGCCATCCCCGCGCGCTCATGGCGGCGTAGATACGCTCCGCCCGCTCCGTGGACCTGATGAAAAGCTGACCGACGATCCCCGCGGCCGTCTTCCATCGGCCTCCCCTGCGGGGAGCAAACGTCCTCGACTTCCGCGCACGCGTCATCCGTTCCGATTGATCGATGAGCAGGAACACGTACCTGTACATCAGTGCCAGGACGGTAACAAGAAGCTGGGGGACGCGGAGCGATCGCAGAACCCCGAGTATGCCGTCGAAGGGAGTCGTGTTGGAGAGGACGATCATCGTCAGGAGACAGAGATTGCTCTTGACCAGAATGCGGATCAGCATGAGCAGGCCATCGTGCTGCATCAGGGCGAGAATCCCGACCCCCCCTGCAAGGGGCTCCAGCGTCAGGAGTCGCAGGGCGACGAACCGGAAAGGCAGATGCGCCAGGAATATCACGATCAGGAGAAGAAGCGCACAGGCCGCGAAATACGGGATTGCCGAGATGGGGACCATCACCGTCGAGATCACCAGTGCGAGCGCGATGGCGAGCTTCAGGCCCGGGGGGAGCCTGTGCACAGGGGAGTCGAGCCGCGCATAGCGGTCGATGTACTCATGCCTCATGGCGACTCCGGCCGGCCAGCAGACGGGCGAGGAGGAAGCCCCCGGCAAAAACGATGCACGTCCCGGCAAGTCCTGCGATGACCGTTGCGGCAACCGGCGAGCCGAGGCCGGGGATGGTGTATCCATCGAGGGGCGAGGTAACGAGCGGGCGTGCGATGGCCGTGCTCTCGAACCCGAGTTTTGCCGCCACCGCCTCAAGGCCGTCGGGCCAGCGGGAAGCGAAGGGAGAGATGAAAAGGACCACTCCGGCCGTAATCAGGGCCCCGTACAGGAGCAGGTCCCTCCCCTCGTGCACGGGAGCGGACCGGGGGTTTTCCGCAACAAGGTCGGGACGGGCGGCGGCGATGGCAGAATACGCGAGGGATGAGATGACCGCTTCGCCGATGGCGATGAGCATGTGCACGTTGGTCATGGCGGGGAATGCCGAGGTCCACGGTACTGTCCCCGACCAGGCAAGCTCCCCGGCGCAACACACGGCGGCGAGCACGGTGGAACCCCACGCAGCGAGAACGACCGCCAGATATCGCCCGCGCTCGTTTCTGAACACGAGTCTCACCCCCCTGTAGATCGCATAACCGCCGGCCGATCCTATCACGCCCATGTTGAACACATTCGCCCCCAGCGCCACGATTCCTCCGTCGGCGAACAGGAGACACTGGACGATCAGCACAGACGTGATCACGACGACTCCGGCCGCCGGCCCCAGGAGAACCGCCACGAGCACGCCCCCCATCAGGTGCCCTGAAGTACCCCCGGCAACGGGGAAGTTCACCATCTGCGCGGCAAAGACGAATGCGCCGGCCAGGCCCATCAGGGGGACTTTTTTTCGGGGGAGGCTGCCGTTCAGACGGCGGAGGGAAATCCCGACTGCAGCGGCGGACAGGACACCTGTCGCAACAGCCGTCTTGAGATCCAGAAACCCGTCGGGGATGTGCATCGTCTGGCCGGATCAGCGCTTCTTGATGTCGGCGAGGCGCTTCTTTGCGAACGGCACGTGTGCCTGGTACTGAACGGGGTTGAGCGCGATGAACGCCCGGTACGATGCCGCGGCGTCAGACGGGCGGCCGAGGCGTTCTTCCACGAGGCCTTTATTGAGGTGGGCCGACTCGTTTTTCGGGTCGATATCGACCGCCTTCACGAGGTCCGCGAGAGCTTCCGCGTATCTCCCGAGCATATAGAAGCAGTTTCCCCTGTTGCTCCACGCAGATGCGTTCCGCCGGTCATTCTCCGTCGCCCTGTCGTAACATGCGAGCGCCTGCTCGAGCTTTCCCAGCTTCCGGAGGCAGACGCCTTTGTTGTTCCATGCGTCGGTGTTCCCCGGTTCGAGCGCGAGCACCTTGTCGTAGTAGCTCAGCGCTTCATCCAGGTGTCCGAGACTCGAGAGGCTGTATGCCTTGTTGTACAGCTCCCAGGCCTCGAGGTTGTCCCGGCGGCTCGATTCGACCGTCTCCCCCCCCTGCTTCTTCAGGAGGGGCTCCATATCGAGCCGGAGATCCCGGAAGGTCTGGTACCGGGAACTCGGGTCCTTCTGCAGGCAGCGCCGAATCACGGGGAAGAGGGGCGATGCCAGGTGCACGACATAGGCGTCAGTGTGCAGCCTGTGCATCTCGCGCCAGACCGTCGCGGCGCTTTTGTCCATGTCGTGAGCGCGGAGTTTCGTCTCGTAGGGGAATCTGCCGTGCGAGGCCATTTGATAGAGGACGACGCCGAAACTGTAGATATCACTCCTCTGGTCGCACCGGTCGGCATTCTGGAACTGTTCGGGGGGCATGTACATCGGCGTGCCAAACCCCGTAAACTCCAGGAGCGCCCGTTTCCGCCTCCTCAGGGGATCGGTCGCGTGGCGCGCCCGCGTGTGATCGATGACGTCGGCGAAGCCGAAGTCGGTGATCTTCACAACCCCTTCCCTCGTGATCATGATGTTGGCGGGCTTCACGTCCCTGTGGCAACGTATCCCGCAGACCTGTGCATGTTCCATGCCGTGGCAGAACTGGATTGCCCACCGGAGCGACTGCAAGAGATCGGGCGAGCGGCGCCCCAGGTACCCCTCGAGCGAATTCAACCCCTCCTCGTCGGGTTCGATGTATTCCATCCCGATATAGATGCGCCCCGCAAGCTCTTCGACGAAATACGCCCGGACGACGTACGGATGGCGCTCCAGGTCCACCCAGACCTTCGCTTCCTTGCTGAACTGGTCGCGCGACTCTTTATCTCCAAGGTACTCGTCGCGCAGCGTCTTGAGCGCATAGACGCTCTTCGTGTCGCGCGAATAGACGAGGTACACCACGCTGAATCCTCCGAGCCCGAGAACGCCGAGGACCCTGTATGCCGTGCCGATGAGGTCACCCTTCTTGTAGACGGCACCGGGATGATTCGCCTTGACCCGGATGACCGCACCGCCGGGGAGACGGGTCGTCGACATCCCGACAAGCGATTCCTCGGGCGGAGCCTCCCGGAGCAGGCCGCCGAAGAGTTTTGTCAGTCTCCCCATGACGTCCTAATAGGTGACTTCCTCGAGGAAGAGCCCCTGAGGCGGCGCGGCCATCCCGGCCTTCCTCCGGTCTTTTGCATTGACGATTTCGCGGAACGCGGAAACGGGGATGAAGCCCCTCCCTACATCGATCATCGTCCCCACAATCGCCCGGACCATGCCGTGGAGAAACCTGTTGGCGCGGATTTCGTACACGTACATGCCCGGAATTTCCTTCCACGCCGAGCGGCTGACGACGCACCGGTAATGCCGGACTTCGGCCTCGAATTTGCAGAAGGACTCGAAATCGTGCTCTCCCACGATCTGAGAGGCCACCGCGTTCATAGCGGTCATGTTCAGGTCGTACTTGACGTACCACTGATAATGCCGCCCGATGGAGGTGGGCTTCATCGAACAATAATATCTGTAGAATCGCTCCCGCGCGTCGTACCTCGCGTTGAACCCTTCGGCGACCTCCTCCACCGAATGGATGTAGATATCCTCCGGCAGGATTCCATTCAACCCGCTCAGCACAGTGCCGACGCCGAGGTGGGAGTTCGTCCTGAAGCTCGCAACCTGTCCCCGGGCATGGACTCCGGCATCGGTGCGGCCGGCACCGATCAGGTTGATGGGCTCCTGCAGGATCTGGTCGAGGACTTTGGTGATCTCGTCCTGCACGCTCCTCCCGTTGGTCTGGGATTGCCAGCCGACAAAATTCGTCCCGTCGTATTCAATGAGCAGCTTGATATCGCGCATGAGTTCCCGAGTCAGAAACCGCGTGAGACTGTTACCATGATTCCGTGAGGAGCCGCCGGTTCACCCAGCACCGACGCGCCGAACCGCAGATCGCCCAGAAATGCTTTGACGTCCGCGTTGTGCGAAATCGCCGCGCGCGCCGCGTTGATCGCGCTTGCGACGTGATTGATGAGTATGGCGGCGCCGACGAATTTCTGGTTATTGTACATATTCTCGCTCCGCACCCGCAGGTCCCGGAACGTCACCCTCTGGTCGTTGGATCCCCATGTCCACCCGTACCCCGCAGCCGGGTCGTACACAAGCGAGGGGGTCCTGTCACGCAGCTTTTTGTCGTTATAGTCCGCCACGTTCAGGAAATTACCCACATCGACGTAAAACTGGTCGTTCTTTCCCGCCGGGCTCACGCCGGCGTTCGACACCGCGTAGAGCCTGGCGTCGTCCCGCACCGAGTTGCCGTAGATCTCAAATGCCGCGTATGTAAGCCAGAGGAGCCCCTCGCTCATGAGGAAGTATTTCCCCGACGAGAAATCCCCGGCGTAGAGCTCCCCCATCCCCGGGAGCACGAGCGAATAGATCGCCGCGAGCGCGGGAGCCTTCCGGCCCGCCGCTCCGGTCTGCATGAGCGCCGCCCGGACGCTCGTGTCGGTCGCACCGGAAAACAGGGGCGCACAGATCTCGCATCGGATGTCAGCCAGGGAATGACGGGCGGGGGACGGAGTGTCCGCGATGAGAGGAGATGCCAGGAGTATGAACCCTGTGAGCAGCCAGCGCACTGTCCCCATTGTCAGACCTTCGTTGTGTGTCTCGAAGCTGCGTGAGTCGTGGACGATGGTAACAATTGCCGAATGCGGGTTCTCCTTGTTGGTTTTTTCAGGAGCCTGAATACCGCATCCCAGCTCCCTTCGAACATCATCACGGGAACGCGCAGCCGTTCTTCGACGTCTGCGATCGTTTCGTCATCGAGCAACACCCCGTCTGCGTTCAGAATATCCGGGGGAAGAAGGAGGAGGTTTCCCAGATCTCTCCCTTCCAGGGCTGAATATAGGCATTTTCCCGAAAGAAGTCCAGCCACCGTAACGCTCCTGCCGTACAGGACGTTCGGAACGACCGCCAGCCTGACGTCGAGTCCCTCCACCCTCCGCATTCTTGGAAGAATCGACTTTTCCATGAACGATCGCGCGAGCTCGCCCGTGACAAGCGTAAGCGAGCGCCGGGGGCGGAGACGCTTCGGGAAGCCCGCCGAAAGCCTGCGAAACTCCGAGAGAAAGTTACGGACGATGCCGACCCCGTTTTCGATCTGCGGGAAACCGTCATATGCGGACGAGGGGGGGATCTTCCTCCCCGCCACAATGTAGAATTCATCAGAAGGGTAGACAAATGCCCGCCCGGTCTTTTCCCTGAACTCCTTCTGCCATCGTTCCGCCGTGTCCAGAAGCTTCACAGCGTACCCGGCGTCCACTTTTGCAAGCGGGGCAAGTCCGAACCTGTGATCGGTCAGACCGACGGGGACAACCGCGAGCGAGACCACGTGAGCGTGGAAGCGGAACAGGTCCCGCACAGTCCTCTCCAGTGTGGCCCCGTCGTTGATCCCCGGGCAGAGCACAATCTGCGTGTGCATGTCGATCCCGTTGTCGTTCAGCAGTGCGATCTTGTCGAGTATCCTGTCGTCCTTCCTGAGCCCCATCAGCCGGGTCCGGACCGCAAGATCCGTGACGTGGACGGAGATATACTGAGGCGACAGGCGTTGATCAATGATCCGCTGCAGGATCGCCGGTCCGGCGTTCGTCATCGTCGTATAGTTCCCGTACATGAACGAGAGCCGGTAATCGCCGTCCCGGAAATAGAGCCCCTTGCGGAGTCCCTCCGGGTTCTGGTCAACGAAACAGAATATGCAGTCGTTGCCGCAGGAGAGGACCTTCATCTCCTCGAAGTCGATCCCCAGGGTTTCCCCCTCGTCCTTCTCGATATCGTAGACGGTCAGCTCCCCGTCGCGGGCGACCTTGAGGGTCAGACGGGGGTCCCCTTCAGAAAACCGGTAATCGATGCTGTCGAGAACACGCTTCCCGTTCACCTCCAGCAGCTCGTCCCCCTCACGGATGCCGAGCTCGCCGGCGATGCCCGACTCTTCAACAGCGGTGATCTTCATGCGCGCTCCCCCTCCCTGACACGACCCGTGCACCTGCCATCTCTGAGACCGGTGAGAGCGACCTCCACGAGAGAGTTCCCGGGCGCATCGCCGGCGGGGACCGCAACGCGCACGTAATTCCCCGTGAACCCGCACCGGCATCCATCCTCTTCGTCCGCCTCGAGAAGGACAGGCGCCGTTTTCCCCACCATGCGGCTGTAGAATTCCTGTTTTTTCCTGAGCCCGATCCCCCGGAGGATCCGGCTTCGCTCCGCCCGGACGCCCGGGTCCACGGCCGATGCGGCGCGTGCGGCAAGCGTGTCCGGACGCTCCGAATACGTGAAGACATGGAGGTACGACAGGGGCAGATCCGCGACCAGCGCGCACGTGGCCAGAAAATCCCCGTCGGATTCACCCGGGAAGCCGACGATGACGTCGACGCCGATCCCGCAGTCAGGGATCCGCTCTGCGACGGCACGGATCCGCTCCGCGAACCGTCCGGCCGAGTAGCGCCTCCGCATACCCCGGAGTATTTCGTCGGACCCGCTCTGCAGGGGGACATGGAAGTGCCTGCACATCACGCCGTGCGATGCGACAATGCCGATGATCTCATCGGTGAGCAGGTTCGGCTCGATGGAACTGATCCGGAGCCTCTGGAGCCCTCCCACCCGGACGAGAGCCCGGAGCAGCGCCGCGAGATCGGTCCCGGCTTTCCGTCCATAGTCGCCGACGTTCACGCCGGTGAGGACGATCTCCCTGTACCCGTCCGCGACAAGCCCTCCGGCCTGGCGCACCGTTTCGCTGATCCCCTGGCTCCTGCTCGCTCCGCGGGCCAGCGGGATCGTGCAGAAGCTGCAGGAGTAGTCGCACCCGTCCTGCACTTTCAGGAACGCGCGCGTCCTCCCCCCCGCCTCCGAGGACCAGGCCGGCCCGAAATCGTCCGCCGTGCCGATGTCGCTGACGCGCACCTGGGGGGAGGACTGCTTCTCAGGAACGCCGATCGCAGCGGCGATCGCGGCCTTTTCCCTCGTCCCCATCACGAAGTCCACCCCGTCGATCGACGCAACCTCCTCGGGCTTCAGTTGGGCGTAGCAGCCCGTCACCACCACGACCGACTCCGGCCGGGCCCGGAGCGTCCGGCGGATGAGCTGCCTGCATTCCCGGTCGGCCCGCGCCGTGACGCTGCACGTGTTGATCACCGTGACGTCCGCCGGGAGACCGAAGTCAACCGGGGTGTACCCCCGGTCGACGAACTGCTTCCCGAGCGCGGAGGTCTCCGCGAAGTTGAGCTTGCATCCGAGTGTGGCCAGTGCGATCGTTGGCATGGTGCGTATAGTAAAAAGAGCTGCCCGCCCCGCGGACAGCTCTTTTTGGTTTTCGATTGCCGGGTTCAGTTTTCCGTCGGGATCGACGTGTCGCCCGAGGGAGCGGTTCCCGTGATTGTGGCCGTATCGCCGATCGTCGACGGGGCGAGGCGATGCTCCGCCACGTAGTCTTCGACGATTTTGGACTCCTTCCCCTTCAGGAACTCGACCGCGGAGAGGACGATTTTCTTGGTGTCCTTGTCGAACTCCACGACCTTCAGAGGGAGCGGGTCCCCCACCTTGAACTTGTCGGCGATGTTCTTCACCTGGGTCGTGGAGAGCTGGGACACAGGCACGAAACCGTCCACACCGAGGGGGAGCTCCACGATCACCCCTTTTTCGATGATGCGGACAATCTTCCCCTCCACCTCTGTTCCCACCCTGTACTGATCGCCGAACCTGTCCCAGGGATTGTCCTCGATCTGCTTGTGACCGAGCGAGATGCGCCGCTGGGAGACATCCACGCCCAGGATCACCACCTCGAGCTCATCCCCCTTCTTGACGATCTCGCCGGGATGGCGGACTTTCTTTGTCCATGACAGGTCGGAGATGTGCACAAGCCCGTCGACCCCCTGTTCGAGCTCGACGAACACGCCGAAATTGGTCAGGTTGCGGACGACCCCCTTGTGGCGGGAACCCTCCGGGTATTTCTGCATGAGCGTCAGCCACGGGTCGGGCTCGAGCTGCTTGATGCCGAGCGAGAGCTTCTTGGCGTCCTTGTCGAGCGAGAGGATGATCGCGTCGACCATCTGGCCCATCGAGACGACCTGCGACGGATGCTTGATGTGCTGCGTCCAGCTCATTTCCGAGATATGGATCAATCCTTCGATCCCCTTCTCGATCTCCACGAAAGCGCCGTAGTCGGCGAGCGAGACCACCTTGCCGACGACCTTCGTACCGACGGGGTACTTGTTCTGAATATTCTCCCACGGATGCGGCTGGAGCTGCTTGTACCCGAGCGAGATTCGTTTCTTTTCCTGGTCGAAATCCAGCACGACGACGTTGATTGTCTGGTCCAGCTTGACAATCTCGGAGGGGTGGTTGATCCTCCCCCAGGAGAGGTCCGTGATATGGACGAGCCCGTCCACGCCCCCCAGGTCCACGAACACGCCGAAGTCCGTAATGGCCTTGACCGTTCCCTCGAGGATCTGCCCCTTTTCCAGGCTTTCGATGATCGCCTTCCGCTGTCCCGACATCTCCTCTTCGACGAGGATCTTGTGGCTGACGACGACGTTTTCCGAAGGACCGTTGATCTTCACGACGCGGAAGTCCATCGTCTTCCCGATGAACGCGTCAAAATCGCGCACCGGACGGACGTCGATCTGCGAGCCGGGGAGGAACGCGTCAATCCCCAGGAGGTCCACCACGATGCCGCCTTTGATCCGGCGCACGCAGCGGCCCTGCAGGACTTCCCCCGTCTCAAACGATTTCGTGACCCTTTCCCAGATACGCATGAAATCCGCGCGCTTCCGGGAGAGGACCAGGACGCCGTCTTTGTTTTCCACGGCTTCGAGGAACACCTCGATATTGTCGCCGACTTTGAGCTCGTCTCTGTTCTTGAACTCGGCGAGCGGGACATTCCCTTCGGACTTGAAGCCGATATCGACCGTCACCTCGGTGTCGCCGATGTGGACGATCCTCCCCCTGACGATCTCCCCCTCGCTGATCTTCCCGAGGGTTCCCTCGTACATCTTCGTGAGATCGTTGCGCTCGGTGTCGCCGTATTCCTGGTCACCGATCGCCATCCGTCGCGTAAGCCCGCTCATCACTTTCGGCGCCTCTTTCGTCGCGTGTGTGCTCTCAGCCATTCATCCTCCTGCTGTGTGACATACCGTCCCGGTCAGAACCGGGACTTTGCCTTCCCCGCCGTGCCGCACGCCGCCGCCGTCATCGATACGGCATCGCACGCCGCGCACAGGGAAAATTCTTGTTGATTGACTGTAAGGGTTATTTAGTGATGACGGTGCGCTCCTCGATTGCCTCTATTGCATTCCTCACATTTTCCATAAGCCACTGCGGGGTCGATGTTGCCCCGCTGACACCCGCTGTGGACGCCCCCTCGAACCAACCCGCATCGAGATCCCGTTCGTCTTCCACGAAGTGCGTGTGCGGGTTGGCCTCACGGCAGATCCCGTACAGCACTTTCCCGTTGGAGGAGTCTTTCCCGGCGACGAACACCATGACATCGTTCGCGCGGGCGAACTCCCTCAGTTTGCCTTCACGGCCGGAGACCTGACCGCAGATCGTGTCCTTGGCGTGGAAGTCGATTGCAGACTCCTCGAACGTCCCGACGACAAACTCCCTGATCCGGGCCCTGAGGGCATCCGCCACCGCATAGAACGTCTCCTTGTCCATCGTCGTTTGCGAGAACAGGACAGTCTTTCGNNTCTTGCCGAAGATGACGATCTGGAAACCCTGCTCGTGGAACTTCCGTATCCTCTCCTGCACCCTGGTCACGACCGGACACGTGGCATCCACGATCGTGACGCCGTGCGCGTGTGCGGCGGCGTACGTCGAAGGGGGCTCCCCGTGTGCGCGGATCAGGACCCGTTTCCCGGCGAGCCGCGCAAAATCACCGGGCCCCACCGTCTCCAGTCCCTTTTCACGGAGTCGGCCGGTCTCCTTCGGGTTGTGAATCACCGGACCGAGCGAATAGAGCTCCGGCGATTCCTTCAATTCTTCTTCGGCGATGTCGATTGTCCGCACCACGCCCCAGCAAAAGCCGGAGTGCTGGTCCACTGTCACTTTTATCACGCGCCCTTTCCCTCCCCCACAGCCCGCACCCTTTCAACGACGACACGTACCTGCTCTTCGATCGTCAGATGTGACGTATCGATCTCAATGGCATCCTCCGCTTTCCGCAGCGGGCTCTCATCGCGCGTGGAATCGAGCGAATCCCGCTCCCGGATTTCTTCAATCAGGCCCCCCAGGTCCGGGGAGATCCCCCGGGCCCGCAGCTCCTCTCCCCTCCTGCGTGCCCGGGCTTCGATCCCTGCAATCAAGAAGAACTTCAGATCGGCGTCCGGAAAGACCACCGTGCCGATATCGCGTCCTTCGAGCACGAGTCCCCCCTCCGCACCCATCCGCCGCTGCTCGCGGACCATCATCTCCCGCACGGACCTGTGCCTGCTCACCGCGCTCACGGCCCGGGTGACCTCGGGGCTTCTGATTTCCGCGTTCACATCTTCGCCGTCCAGCAGGACGCGTATGAGCTCTCCCTCGCGGCGAAGCGCCACATGCGTGGTCTCCAGGAGCCGCGCGATCCCTTGACCGTCCGCGGGAGGGATCCCGGCACGCAGAACCTTCAGCGTCACGGCACGATACATCGCCCCCGTATCGACATGTACATACCCCAGCCTCTCGGCAACAAGCCTTGCGGTTGTGCTCTTTCCCGAGGCAGCGGGCCCATCGATGGCAATAACCAGCTTCCCTGGGCTCAAATACGATTCGCAGAAATGGACTATAAATATACACAATTGGGCACGGTGGCGCAAGAGCTGGATAAATGGGAGGGCATTGGATATATTGCGGGCATACCGCCCTGGAATGAGCCGGACGGGGGGCAAACTGCGGCGTTTTCTGAAGAGGAGACAGGGAAAACCTTGAGAAAACTGACACATGACGAGCTGCTCGCCAGGAGCGTGCCCCCCGGTCAGGTGGGGGCTCGTGAGCGGAACCCCGTGGCCGGATTGCTCGACAACATCAGGAGCCTCTACAACGTCGGCTCGATGTTCCGGACGTCCGACGGAGCCTTCATACGCAGGCTCTATCTCTGCGGCTACACGCCTGCCCCTCCCCGGAGCGAAATTTCCAAAACCTCGCTCGGAGCGACCGAATCCGTCCCCTGGTCGCACCACCGGGACCCCCTCCAGGCCGTCGCCGAGGCACGGGGACAGGGGATGACGATCTGCGTCCTGGAGCACACGACAAACAGCGTCCCCGTCTTCACGCTGACGAAAGACGTGTTTCCTGTCTGCCTCGTTGTGGGAAACGAGCTCACCGGCGTCTCCCGCGAGGTGATTGACAAGGCCGACATTGCAGTGGAGATCCCCATGTACGGGGTGAAACAGTCACTCAACGCCGCGGTCGCCTACGGTGTGGCGCTCTTCGAGCTGATAAGGATACTGAAGTCACCTACCTGAAGACATCGTATGCCAGTGTGAAGAAGTCGCTCTTCTCAAGCGTGTGTATCCTCACGACACCCGCCCGGACGAGCGACACCAGGATGCGCGAGGCGCGCTGCTCCGAGATGTTGACAAGGTTCGAGAATTCCCTGGCGGTAATCCGTTCGTGTTCGTCCAGGTAGCGGAACAACCGCTTCTCATTTTCTCCGATTTCGAAATGCATGGGAGGAGCGTCGGGGCGGCCGTCGCGGAGGATCTTGACGACCTCCTTGCTTGCCATGATCGTCTTGTCGTTCACGCGGATGAACACCTTTGTTTCATCCTCCCCCTGCGTGCTTCCGTTGCTGTTCCCGGTGAAATAGTGGGGCTTGTCGCGGCTTTCCTCCACATAGACCACGATCACGTCCTCTCCGTCGAACGCGACGATATCGATCGAGGGCTCGATGCCGGGGAAGCAGAACTCGCTTGCCGCCTGGTGGATCAGGTCGACTTCGCTCTTCTCGCTTTCCACGCCGACTATAGACCCGTCGTCGTCGACCCCGAAGAGGATGTGTCCCCCCTTGGTGTTCGCGAACGCGATCAGCGCCCGGGCGATCTTCTCCGGCGTCGTGACCTTCCGCTTGAACTCGACTTCAAACCCTTCGCCTTCCTCGATGATCCTGGTGACATCCTTATAATCCATTCTCTCTCCCCTCATCGATCTCCATCGTGTCCTCCCCCGCGGTCTCACCGGGTGCCCCCGGAATCACGGCAGAGGAATCGCGCGGCGGCACGGCCGCGCCGGCAAGCGTGGTCCCGGGGGGAGCCGGGACCATGTTGCGTGCTCCCATCCTCCCCAGGACGNNTCGACGATGTTCAGATAGATCTCCAGTATCCGGTCTTTGTCCAGTTCCTGTTCCATGAGGAACGTGATTATCAGCTCCTTCACCTTGCGGACCGGGTCTTTGGACGTCGAGAGGAAGAGGTTCTTTGCGAGCTGTTGCGTTATCGTGCTCGCCCCCCGGGCCGCCCGCCCTTCATGGATGTCCTTTTCCAGCGATTCCCGGACCTCAAACCAGTCGACCCCCCCGTGCGTGAAGAACGTCCCGTCCTCTGCAACGATGACCGCGTCCACGAGCCGCTTCGGGATGCGCGAGAGGGGAATCCATGTCTGCGTGACCCTGAACGGTTTTCCCGCAGCTTCTGCCTCGGCCCCGCGCTGGCGCATGAGTGCGGTTTCGCCCGGGTTCTGCGTCTTCAAACGCGCGACGGCAAGCCAGGGGATGCCGGCGAGCTCCGCAAGCAGGAGCGCGAGAATAAGGAGGAGGGCCGTGTAGGCCTTGTGCTTCCGCATCCACCCGGTGAGGCGCCGGGGGAAAGGGATCCGCCCCTCCGAACCGGAAGTCGTGTCGGCGGACCCTGACGGTCCGCCCTGCGTCATTTCAGCTATGGCTTGTGCTCTCCAGATATTCCTGAAGGAGGACGCGTGCCGCCATTTCGTCGACGCGCCCCTTTTGTTGTCTCTTCCGTTTTTTCATTCCCCCGTCGATGAAGGCCCGCCGCGCATCGACGGTGGTGAAGCTCTCATCCCATATCCCGACGGGGACAGTCACCTGTGCACGGAGCGCTTCGATGAAGCGACCCACCTCTTCTCCCTTTGCCCCGGGGCCCCCGTCGGGCGCGAAGGGCATCCCCACGACGATAAGGACAACCTGTTCCTCCCGAACCTTCGCTGCGATCGATTCAATGAGGCCCGGCACATTGTCAAGCGCGCCGAGGCCTCGCGTGATGATGCGCAGGGGATCGCTCACGGCGATCCCCACGCGCCTGCTCCCGTAGTCGATCCCCATCACTCTCCCGGGTTCAGCGGCCATGGCTCATTCCTCGAACCGCTCGGCCCGTTTCATCCCTTTCACCTTGCGGACCTTCTCCAGGACCCGGGTGAGGTGCTCGGTGTTCTTCACCTGCAGGATGAACGTCCCTTCAAAGAAGGAATCGTGGGACTCGATGTTCACGCTCCGGATATTCGTGTCCAGCGTCGTGGAAATCGCGTGCGTCAGGTCGTTCAAAAGTCCGGGGCGGTCGTCGCCGGACGTCCTGATCCCGGCCACGAACATTGTCCCGTCGTCCGCCGGCCAGCGGACATCGACGATCCTGTTGCTCTGGATCTGGAGCATGAGCCGGATATTCCGGCAGCTCCGGCGGTGGATCTTCACTCCTTCCCCGGTCGTCACGAAGCCCACCACCTCATCGCCCGGGATCGGGTGGCAGCATTTCGCGTAGCTGTGAAGAAAATTGTCCTGCGTCCCCCCGAGCACGATCCCCGACGCGATCCCCCGTGCGGTGGTGATGAACCTGTTGAAGAGTCCGTCGATCTTCCCCTCCTCGGTCACAACGGCGGACGGGTGCTTCTGTTCGTCCTGGATGATCGCGATAATCTCGTCGGGGTCGATCTTCCCCTGCCTGATCCCCAGGAAAAACGAGGCGGTGTTCTCCAGCTTTTTTTCGTGGAGGAACTGCTCCAGCTCGTCGTCGCCGAGCGTCAGCTTCGATTTCTTCACGCGCTTCTCCCACATCTCCTTCCCCTCTTCGACCGCCTTTCGCTGCTCCTCCTTGATCCAGCGCCGTATGTGCGACTTCGCCTTGTGCGTGACGGCGAATTTTTCCCAATCGGGGTTCGGGGTCTGGTTCTTCGAAGTGATGATCTCGACCTGGTCGCCGCTCTTGAGCTGCGTGTCGAGGGGGACGATGCGGCCGGTGACTTTCGCGGCCAGGCAGTGGTCCCCCACCTTGGAGTGTATGTCGTAGGCAAAGTCGATCGGCGTGGAGCCGGTGGGGAGGATCTTCAGCTCCCCCTTGGGGGTGAAGACGTATATCTCGTCCTGGTACAGGTTCAGCTTGAAGCTCTCCATGAGCTGCTGCGCCGGGATCTGCCCTTCGGCCGCGTTCTCGAAAATCTCCCTGACCCAGATCACCCAGTTCTGGAGCTCCTGGTCGACCGCCGGGGAGTTTTCCTTGTACATCCAGTGGGCGGCGACCCCCTTTTCCGCGACCTCGTGCATCCCGCGCGTGCGGATCTGCACCTCCACCATTTTGCCGTCGGGACCCACGACGGTCGTGTGGATCGACTGGTAGCCGTTCTTCTTCGGGACGGAGATGTAGTTCTTAAACCGCTCCGGGTTGGGTATATAGATATCGGAGATGAGCCCGTAGACCTTGAAACAGTCGTTGTTGTCCTCGGTGTCGAGTATCAGGCGAATCGCGAACAGGTCGTAGATCTCCTCGAGCGGCTTGTTCCTCTTGATCATCTTGTTGTAGATCGANNGTTCGATGGGCGCTGAAAATTTCCGTATGTAGTGCTCCCGTTCCCGCCTGCGGGATTTGATGTCCCGCGCCACCGCGTCGTATGACTCCCTGTACAGGTACTTAAAGGCAAGGTCCTCCAGCTCCCACTTGATGTTCGCGAGCCCGAACCGGTGGGCGAACGGGGCGTAGATATCGAGCGTCTCCTTGGCCATCCGTTTCTGCTTCTCGGGAGGGAGATACTCGAGCGTCCGCATGTTGTGGAGCCGGTCGGCGAACTTCACGAGCATCACACGGATGTCGTTGACCATCGACAGGAGCATCTTCCGGTAGCTTTCGGCCTGGGTGACGTCGTGGCTCTTGAAGATGTCGGAGATCTTCGTCGCACCGTCCACGATCTCCGCGATCGTGTCCCCAAATTCCTCCCTGATGTCGTTGATCGTGTACTCGGTATCTTCGGCGACGTCGTGCATGAGGGCGACCGCGACCGAGACGTCGTCGAGCGGGATCTCTTTCGCGACAATCTTGGCCACTTCGTAGGGATGGTCGAAAAACGGCTCGCCGGAGGCGCGGAGGTCGTGGCGGTGGGCGTTGAAACCGAATTCAAACGCGCGGCGGATCAGGTTCTCATCCATTTTCGGGAGGTTCTTCTGGCATATCAGCAGAAGATCCTCCAGTTTCTTTTTATACTTGACGTTGGTCATGGTTGGATGAGAACAAGTGAACACCCCGACTCCGCGCCGCGGAACCGTTCCGGGGGAGGCGGAACCACAAAGAGAATATATCGGGTCCGGGCGGGACAGTCACGCCTGAACTCGTCGTGATTTTCAATCCGTGCCGAAAATGCGGTCCCCCGCATCTCCGAGTCCGGGGAGAATGTACCCGCGGGAGTTGAGCCGTCTGTCGAGGACGCAGGAAAACACGCGGACATCAGGATGATCGAGCGTGACCTTGCGGACGCCGGCCGGCGCTGCAAGGAGCGTAACGAATCGTATCCGGCGCGCTCCTTTCTTCTTCAGGAACGTGAGCGCAGCGCTCCCGCTCCCGCCGGTCGCAAGCATGGGATCGAGAAGCAGGACGAGGCTCCCGCCGAGCGATCGGGGAAACTTCGAGTAGTAATCGACGGGCTGGAGCGTCTGCTCGTTCCGGTACAGGCCGACGTGTCCGACCCGCGCCTCAGGAAGAAAATCGAGAAAACCCTCGACGAGTCCGAGTCCCGCCCGGAGGACGGGAACGATCACGATGTCGTCCGCCAGGATGTACCCGCGCGTGTTCTCGAGCGGCGTGCGGACCGTGCATCTCCGGAGCTTCAGATCGTGCGTCACCTGGAAGGCCATCACGGATGCGATCCGCCGGAGCGTCGTACGGAAGAGATGGTTGTTCGTGCGCCGGTCGCGCAGGACCGTCAGGTCGCGCTTGATGAGCGGATGGTCGATTATCGTCAGGTTCTTCATGGGGTCCTGAGCTTCCTTTGCAGTGCGTTCGCCGCCACCAGCAGCGGATCCCAGAGGGGGGCGAACGGGGGACTGTACGCGAGGTCCCATTGCTGCATCTCGCCTATCGTCACCTTCTGCTGGATCGCGACAGCGAGCGTGTTTGCGCGGAGGACGGCCCCCTCCCGCCCCGAGACGTTTGCCCCCAGGAGGCGCTGCGACTTCCTGTCGGCGATGAGGCGGATCGTAACCCGCTCGCTCCCCGGCATCGCCGCGACACGCGACCAGCCGGTGATGGTCTCGCAGACGGTCTCGAACCCGGCTTCCCGCGCGTCCTCCTCGCTCGCCCCCACCTGGGCGACCTCGAGGCCGAAGACACGGACCGCGATGGAGCGGATGGCGCCCCGGAAAACGGCATTCCCCCCTGCGGCGTTCTCTCCTGCCGTCCAACCCGCCTTGCTTGCAATTGTCGCCAGGGGGATGTAGGCCTGACGGCCGCTGACAATGTTTTTCACCTCACAGCAATCGCCGGCGGCGTAGATACCGTCGACCGACGTCAGCTGCCGCTGGTCGGTCAGGATCCCTCCCGAGGAGCCCGTGCGTATCCCCGCCCCCCGCGCGAGGTCGGAGTTGGGCTCGACGCCGATCGCGACCACCACGATGCCGGCTTCAAATGACCCGTCCCCTGTCACCACATGCGTGACCTTCCCCTCCAGGCCCCGGACGAAGCCGGCCGCCTGTGCCATCCCCACGAACCGGACGCCGTTTTTCTCCAGCTCCTCACGGACGCGCTCGCGGGTCTCGCGCTCGAGCGCTTTCATCGGAAGGCTCGAATTGTGGAGCACGGTGACCTCGATGCCAAGACCTGTCAGTGCGTCGGCCATCTCCATGCCGATGTATCCCCCGCCGACGATCACGGCAGTCCGGGGATGCTCCTCGACGGCGAACTTCCGGAGCGCATAGGCCTCGTCCAGCGTCTTCACCCGGAACACGTTGCGCGAGTCTTCCCCATCGAATCCCAGGCGCCCGGGGCGCGATCCTGTGGCGATGACAAGCCGGTCGAACCTCTCCTCCGAGCTCGTCCCGTCCTTCAGGTTCCGCACGCGGAGCATCCGCCTGTGCGGCTGTATCTCCTCGACACGGTGCAGGATGCGCACATCCACCCGGCGGGTGGTCCGTAGCGTCTCAGGAGTGAACGGCGCGAGGTCTTCCGCCTTCACTTCCCCCGAAATATGGTACGGGATCTCGCAGATGCCATATGACACGGCATCTCCCTGCTCGTAGAGGACCACCTCCGCATCCGGACTCGTCCGGGCCGCCTTGCTCGCTGCGCTCGGCCCGGCCGCCAGTCCCCCGATTACAAGGATCCGACGCCCCATGGACCTATTTCTGTTTGAAAGTGAGGATGACCGGAACCCCGCTGAACGTGAAGTGCCCCCGGATCTTGTTCTCCAGGAAACGCTTGTACGTATCATCGACGAGCTTCGGCTCATTACAGAAAAACGCGAACACCGGGGGCTTTGCCCTGACCTGCGTGATGAACTTGATCTTGATCTCCTTCCCCGACCTGCTCCGCGGGGGGAAGGTCTTGATGTCCTCCCCCAGGAGATCGTTGACTTCGCTGGTGGGGATGCGCTTGTTCTGCTCGGCGTCGACAGTCTTGACAAGGTCGATCACTTTGTATATCCGCTGGCGCATGAGCGAGGAGATGAATATCACCGGAATGAAATCGTATATCCTCAGTTTCTCCTCAAGCGCCCGTTCGTAGGATCGTGCCGTGCTGTCGTCCTTCTCAACAAGGTCCCATTTATTCACCGCAATGACCACCGCGCGCCTCCGCTCCACCGCCGTCTCGATGATTCTCAGGTCCTGGTGCTCCAGTCCCTGTGTCGCATCGAGAAGGACGACCGCCACGTCGCAGCGGTCAATACTCTTGAGCGTGCGGACAGTGCTGAAGAATTCGACGCTCTCTTTGATTTTGCTCTTTCTGCGGAGCCCCGCCGTGTCCACGAGCAGAATCTCCTCGCCGTGGAAGCGGAGAATGGCGTCGATCGGATCGCGGGTGGTGCCGGGGATCTCCGTGACAATGTGCCGGTCTTCCTGGAGCAGGGCGTTTACGAACGACGACTTCCCGACGTTCGGCTTCCCGATCACCGCAATCTTCAGGCGCGGGTCGACCTGCGCGCTTCCCTCCCCGGGGATGTCATGCGTCACGATATCGAGCAGGTCCCCCACGCGGCGGCCGGCGAGCGCCGAAACCGGGACCGGCTCCCCAAGCCCGAGCGAATAGAATTCCGCAACACCGGGTGCGACGGAGTCGCCGTCGAGTTTGTTCACCACGAGGACGACTTTCTTCTGTGCGCGGCGGAGCACGCCTGCGATCTCGACGTCCGAAGGGAGCCTCCCTTCCTTTCCGTCGACGACGAACAGTACGACATCCGCCTCCTCGATCGCCATCTGGGCCTGTTCGCGTATGGCCGTTTCGATGACGTCGTCGGAGGCGGGGACAAATCCCCCCGTGTCGATGAGCGTGAAGCGTTTCCCGCCCCAATCCGTTTCTGCGTAATGCCGGTCGCGCGTGACACCCGGCGCGTCGTCCACAATGGCGTCCCGGTGNNGATATGAATGACCCGATTAAAAAAAATACGACAATCGGCTGCGAGTAGCAAGAGGACGAGGATGAAGACCGAAAAGGGGCGTGCGGGGAATGCCGATCGAATGCGGGCGAGCCGGGGGAATCAGAGCTTGGGGGGGGTCGCAAACGTGTGGACGTTTGCAAGAGCTTCGTTTAGTTTTTCAAAACCGGAGGATTTTGAAATGTATGCGCTTGCTCCGGCCGCGGCGGCGAATGCCATGTCTTCCTGGCGATTGGAGGAGCTGACGACGACAACGGGGATATCCTTCAGTCCCTCGTCTTCCTTCATCATTTTCAGGATCTGTTTTCCGTCCACGTACGGGATGTTGAAGTCAAGGAGCACGAGCGACGGTCTCGGACTGAGCGATTCGTCGGAAAACTTGTTCTTCCTGTAAAGATAGTCGATGGCTTCCTGCCCGTCGCGCACGACGTGGATCTCCCCCGGGACATGGTTTCGCTTGAGAATGTACGTTGTCAGCTTGAGGTGCTCGTAATTGTCCTCCACGAGCAGTATGTCGAGGGGATGCGCCATCGCCGACGCATCATAGTCAATTCGATGCGGAAACACAAGGGGACGGACCGGCCCTTGATGCAGATCACAGCGGGACTGACCGTCCATGCCGGCGCAGCCACCGTTCCGATTGCCGGAAAGAAGGGCAGATCTTCTCCACGAGATCCCAGAAGCGGGAAGAATGGTCCAGATACTGCAAATGAGCAAGCTCGTGGCAGATCAGGTAGTCGGCGACTTCCATCGGGAGAATGACGAGGCGCCAGTTGAAGCTGAGCGCACCGTTCCGGGAGCAGCTCCCCCAGCGGGTCCGCTGGTTTCGAACCGTGATCCTGCCGTAACGGAACTTCCACTGCTCGTTCAGCCGGCTGACGCGAAGGGGGATGATCGACTCAGCCTGTCCCCTCATCCAGCGTTCGAGGAGCATGTGGATGTCTTCCGGGCTCCCGTGAGTGAGACGGACGATGATCTCAGATTCTGTCAGCGCAACGGAAGGCCGGCGCCGGTCATCGCGGAGGACGCGAATCGTCCGTTCGGCTCCCAGAAAAAGAATACGGGAGCCTTCTCCGGGCGGCCGTTCCCTTTCGACAGCGCCGGAGCGCGTGAGTCTGTCAAATGTCCGGAAAATCCACGGCGCGTGCCGTTTCAGGACGGTTTCCGGAGCGGACAGTACGAGATGCGCCGGGACAACCACTTCCACGAGTCCGGCTTCCCGGATCCGGAGTGACACACGCCGCGCCCGCCTGCTCGGGCGGACCGTGTACGGGATCTCACGCTCCCCGAGCCTGACCGTTCCGTTCATCGCTTTGCCATTTTCTGGAATTCTATGTACCTATACGTGAACAACGGACTGCCGTCTCACCATGCGACTTGCCATCCATCCCATCAACCCGGAACCCAGGCTCATCGAGCGTGCTGTGGAGGTTCTGCGGGCGGGCGGGATCATCATATATCCCACCGATACGGTGTACGGAATCGGGTGCAGCATTGAAAGCAAGAATGCGATCGAGAGGATTCACCTGATCAAACATCAGAAGCAAGAAAAGCCGTTCAGTTTCGTCTGCTCGGGGCTGACACACATCAGCGAATACGCCCTCGTCAGCAACATGGCCTTCCGGACGATGAAGCACCTCATCCCGGGTCCGTACACATTTATCCTCCCCGCGGCAAAAATGAGGCAGTTCCCGAAGATACTCGTGTCGAAGCGGCGGACGGTAGGCATACGCGTACCGGACAGCCCGATTACACTTGCCCTTGTCAGCGGGCTCGGACATCCGGTACTGAGCACCAGCGTGACGCTGGAGGACGGGACCCTTCTCAACGAACCCGACGAGATCGTCGGGCATTTCAACAACAGGGTGGAGATGATCATCGACGCCGGCCCGCTTCACACGGGCCCTTCGACGGTGATCGATCTCACCGGGGAGCAACCGGAGATCCTTCGTGAGGGTTCCGGCACCATTGCTCCGCTTTCCTGATTCTGCGTTCTCCGATATCCCAAGATAACGCTTCTCCGCCGTCAACGCAAAAGGGAGCGCTTTGTTTGTCAGGACAGCATCGCCCGCCCGGAACCTGCAGGGTAACACCCCGGAATGCTCCGCTTACTTCAGGTACACAACCTTCTTC
Organism: Ignavibacteriota bacterium; assembly: GCA_003161955.1. Taxonomy (GTDB): domain Bacteria; phylum Bacteroidota; class Ignavibacteria; order UBA10030; family UBA6906; genus Fen-1273. The sequence continues at coordinate 29,905 of PMND01000138.1, forward strand.
TCCCATGTCCGTCCTTCCGCCTGGAGCCTGCAGATATAGACTCCCGACGCGGCCGCATGCGCTTCCCAGGCAGCGGTATAGCTGCCGGGTCCCTGCTGCCGGTCGACAAGCCGTGCAACCTCGCGTCCGACGACGTCGTAAATAGTCAGCGTAACGTGGCTGTTTCTGGAGAGACTGTAGGTGATCGAGGTCGCGGGATTAAACGGGTTCGGGAAATTCTGCCGCAGCCCCGGTGCCGTCGTGACCGATGCCTGCTCTCTCTGCGCATCGGTCAGCGTAAGCGTCACGGCCAGGGCCCCGCTGTAGTGCACCGTCCCGTCCAGGTCGGACTGATTGAGACGGTATTCATACGCTCCGGGCGGTATGCCGCTGTCGAGCCAGGAATATGAATGCGTCGCCGCTGAAGTTCCCGCTCCGTAAGTAAACGAGGCGGGGTTGCCGCTGAAGGTGCCGGTTGCGGCTGTGCGGCGCTCAACGATGAATCCGTAGCAATTGGTTTCGGAGGGAGTCGTCCAGTCGACCCGCACCGAGCGGTAGTCGACGGGAAGGGCCTCGAAACTGCTCAGCTGAACGGGAAGGGCGGCAAGGCTGGAGAGGACGATCGATGTCTTCGGATCCCCGACCACGACGTCCATCCACGAAAGATAGTGCGAGGCGCTGAAGTAGCTTTCGGCGAGGTTGTACCCCGATGTGTACCGCCCGAATAGGATTGACACGTCGGTCATCGCCGAGGTGTAGGGCTCGAACACGTAACCCCTGGCGCCGCTTACTCCCTCCTGGATCAGGTCGGCGACGAGCGATTGCCCGTACGTTGTGGCAGTCATAAAGCTCCGCGCGGAGGTGGACACGTACGTCTCGGCGATCGCACCCGGCATCCATGTGTTGTGCGGGCTGCCGTTGTTTGAATACAGGACAGCGCTGTGATCGTTGGACCCCCAGCTCGCATATCCCGCAACGCCCGACTCGTGTGTCATGAATACCGTGCCCGTATCAAGAATGGCCAACGCGCCGTTGCCTGCAAGAACGGCGCGCGCCTTCGCGAGGTTTGCGTTCAAAAAATCGTAGACGTGTGCCCAGAGGGGATCCTCATCGAGAATAAACGGTGATGCAGAGTTGAGAAGAACCCCGGGCCCTGATTTATCGATAAGCCGCTCTACGTCCTGGAGCGAGTAACCGTCAAGCCTCGTGATCAGGTAGATCCCGAATGCTCTGCGCGAGAAATGCGCCGTCTGAGCGAAATAAGGCGAGAGACACCCGCCGCCGTTGCCAATCTGCGCGCTGTCGGGGCCCAGGACGCACATAAGCTCGCTCTCCACGGACGCCGACGTGGAACCGGGTCCACCGAGATCTCCCCGGTCAACCCGGAGGGGAACACCCTTTGTCGTGACGATGTAGTTGATGGAATCC
>PMND01000130.1 GCA_003161955.1 Ignavibacteriota bacterium
GCGAACTTGCCGTCGAGCGATCGCTCGTCGTTCGCCACGAGCGTGGCAAATTGTGCCTTGAGCGATCTGGTGAGAAGAGAGCATATCTCCGGGAGCGTGCCCATCGACTCCTGGCGCAGCGACAGGTATACCTCGTTCGGCGCGACCCCCTCCCGTATGCTCAGGCGGTCTCCGAGGTCCTTCCGGATCAACGCGATATAGTGCTCCGTTTTTGTCATCACCGTCACCCCTTCAGGACCGTCAGAGCTGTTTCTATGCACTGTTGCAAGGGCGGCGGGACAAACACGCCGAGCACGAGAAGTGCCGTCAGAAGCAGGCCGAGGAGCAGCAGCGACAGGGTGTCCGCGTCACCCCCCTTGATCCCGGGGTGGGGCTCTCCGAATACCATCCTCGACGTGTAATAGATGAAGCCGGCGAATATGGCGGCAATGAACCCGATGAAAAAAACTGTGGGAACGACGTTCCCGCCCGCAAACCCCGCACTCACGATCGCAAACTCACTCACGAAAACCCCGAAGGGCGGCCATCCTGTTATTGCGAAGACTCCGGCGATAAGGAACGTGGCCGACACCGGGATGACCTTGATCGCCCCTGTCACTTTGCGCATGATCTTCGAGTTGTATGCCATCCGCACGTTGCTTGCGGTCAGAAAAAGGAGCGTTTTGGCGATGGCGTTGTTGAGGAGATGCAGGAGCGCGCCGAAATAGGCCAGCGGGGTCCCGAGCCCCAGGGCGAAGACGATGATCCCGACGTGCTCGACGCTGGAATATGCCAGCAATCTCTTGAAGTCCCGCTGGATCAGTATGAACGGGACCGCCACCCCCATCGACACGAGGCCGAAGATGATGAAGAGGGTCGGTGCAAAACTCCCCCCCACCGCTTTGTTGACGAGAATGTAAAAACGTATGAGCGAGTAAAGTGCGACGTTCACAAGCCCCGCGGCCATGAGAGCGCTGATGGGCGCCGGCGCTTCCCCGTACGCATCCGGCTTCCATGTGTGCATGGGTGCAAGGCCCGCTTTCGTGCCGAACCCGACGAGGACGAAAATGAATGCAAGTTTAAGCACTCCCGGGTCAAGCCCTCCGGCCACAAGCATGAGAGACGACCAGTTCAGGGCGTTGCCGGAGGCGGGGACGACATGGAGCGCGGAGAAATAGGTGAGGATGATGCCGAACAGCGCGAGTGCGATGCCGACGGAGCAGATGATCACGTACTTCCAGGCGGCTTCAATCGAGCTTTCCCGCTCGTAAAAAGCGACAAGAAAGGCCGTCGCGAGCGTGGTCGCTTCCGACCCGATCCAGAGGACGCCGAGATTGTTGGAGAGGAGCACAACCATCATCGTGAAGAGGAACGCGTTCAGAAGGAGGTAATAGAGCCATAATTGTCCCCCGTCGACGTGACGCCGGCGGACCTGGCGGCGCAGGTAGCCGGTGGAGTAGAGGGCGACGACGAGTGCGCTGCCGGTGACGATCGCGGCGACATAGGCCGACAACCCGTCGGCGTACAACCACCCCTGTCCCGGGTTGAGCGCACCCGACTGCGTCACCGTCGTGACCAGCCACAGCGCAGAGAGAAACGTCAGTCCCGCGCAGATCACGGTGATGGTCTCGAGAACCCTCCGGGTGTGAAAGACCGCACAGAGTAGGGTGCCCGTCACGGGGAGGCCAAGGAGAAGTGCAAAGAGGATCGCGCTCACTCCCGCAGGCCCCTGAGGGAATCGATGCTGATCGACTCAAATGTCTTGTTGATGCGAAAGATGAAGACCCCCAGAATAAGGACCGCCACCAGAATGTCGAAGAAAATCCCCACTTCGACGATGAGGGGCATCCCGTAGGTAATCGAGAGCCCCGAGAGAAACACCCCGTTCTCCATTGTGAGAAGACCGACGATCTGCGTGATGGCCTTCTTTCTCGTCGTCATGATGAAGAGACCGATGAGCATCATCGCGATCGACACGGAGAGCACCCGCGAGACGGCAGGGGCGTCCGCCCGCTGGGCGCCCAGGATTGAATGTGCCACGGAGTCCGCCAGGATCACCATGCCGCCGCACAGCAGGAGCGATGCCGGGATGTTGATGCTGAAATCGACTTCTTTGCGGACGTGAATCCGTTCGATGACCCTGGAAAGGACGACAGGGATGGCGATCGCCTTGATGGCGATCGTCAGGACCGCCGCGATGAGGATGTGCGTTTCTCCGTATCCCAGGACGACGAGCAGGGCGACGGCTCCCAGGAAGAACGACTGGAGGGCAAAGAGCCTGATATAGAAGACGAGGCTGCGGCTTGATACGACGAGAAATGCCGTCACGAGGATCGCCGCGGCGAGTATGTCGATGAGAAGGCCGACCGTCTGGAGGTTGGTGGGATCCATCCCTACGCCCCGACGATGAAATAGAGAATCAGCGCAAGCAACGAGAGGATGAATGCCACCATGAGGAGCTCGGGGACGCGGAAGAGTCGCAGCTTGGCGTTTGTCGATTCGACGACCGCGACGATCGCTGCCAGAACGATCACCTTGGCGAAAAAGGCGGCGCATCCGACGCAGAGCGCCCACGGCGCCAGGGTCGTGGCCATGCCGAGGGGGAAGAACATATTGGACAGAAGGGCCAGGAATATCGCCAGTTTCATCTGGGACGACCACTCGATGAACGCGAGGTATCGCCCCGAATACTCCAGGATCATCGCCTCGTGAATCATCGTCAATTCGAGGTGGGTGTCCGGGTTATCGACCGGCACGCGCCCCGTCTCCGCCATCGTGACAATAAACAGGCCGGAAAATGCAAGGAGATGGGCGGGGTTCAACATCGAGGCGGGCGTGGAAGAGAGCGTCGCGACGATGACGCTCAAATTGGTGGAGCCTGCGGTGACGGCAGCCGTGAAGATGGCGAGCATCATCGCAGGTTCGATAATGGACGCAATAGACATTTCGCGGCTCGCACCCAGCCCGCCAAACGCGCTCCCGGTATCAAGACCCGCAAGCGCGACAAAGAATCTCCCCAGCGCAAAGAGGTAGATGACGGTGATGATGTCGCCGACCCAGTCGAGCGGGACCGGAACCACCACCGTCGGTACCAGCAGTGCGATCACGAGTGTGGAAGCGAACACGAGGTACGGCGTAGAGCGGAACACCCAGGAGGCGACCGGGGAGACCAGGACTTCCTTCCTCAACAGCTTTGCGAGATCGAAATATGGCTGAAGGATCCCCGCGCCCTGCCGGTGCTGGAACCGTGCCTTGGTCTTCGCGATGATCCCGCTGATCAACGGAGCGGACGCGAGCAGCAGGAGAAGTTGCAGGAGAGAGAGGATCACTATTGCCGGGGCGCCGCTCATCGTGCAAAGAGGAGGAGGAGAACCAGGGTGACGAATATGTACGCGAGATAAGTCTGGATATGGCCTGTCTGAACTCTGCGGAACATCCGCGCAGATCCGATGATGATGCGATATGCCGGCTCGTAGAGGTACTTCAGAAACAGGGACTCCGTTTTGAGCTCATAGGTGATGTCCGGGTGAAAATACGGAGATGTCTCTTCGGAGATCTCGATTTCGTGCGTCGCGCGGAAAATATTCGAGAAGATCATGCGTATCGGCTTGCTGAAACCGGTGGCGGTATACTGCATCCGGGGCTCGATCTTTTGAAGTCCGCAGGCCCAGGTCATCACGACCCTCTTCCGCATCCTGCCCCCCAGGAGAAATCCCGCGGCCAGGGGGATCATCGTGACCGCGATGATCAGCCCCGCGAGTGCAAGCGGAGAGACGCTTGAGAAGTTGCTCTGCGGGATGAGCATCGTCCCCCCTGTGAGGACAACCTGCCCTGAGGCGTTCGTTCCGGGGAGCGAACCGACAAGCGGGTCCAGGACGGAGACGACGAGTCCGGGTGCAAGGCCGAAGACGACACACAGGAGGGCCAGGGATCCCATCGCAGCGATCATGGCGAAGGAAGACTCATGGGCGCCTTCGGCGCGGGGGGACCGGGGGAGGCCGAGAAAAGTGATGCCGAAGGCCTTGACGAAGCAGGCGGCGGCGAGCGCACCCGTCAATGCGAGAAGGGCGACGGTGAGGGGGACTGCGATCTTCACGGTGAGGTCGGAGAGGTGGAACCCCAGGAGAAGGGCCTGGAATGTCAGCCACTCGCTCACAAACCCATTCAGAGGGGGGAGCGCTGAAATGGCGACGGCACCGATCAGGAAAAAAAGTGCGGTCCATGGCAGTTTCTTGATGAGCCCCCCGAGCTCCTCGATGTTGCGCGTGTGCGTCGCATGAAAGACGGACCCGGCGCCGAGGAAGAGGAGCCCCTTGAAGGTGGCGTGGTTCAAAACGTGATACAGTCCGGCAAGCAGCGCCAGCGAGGCGAGGGGCCTGTCCCCCAGCGAGGCGAAAAGGAGGGCGCCGCCTACCCCCATGAGAATAATGCCGATGTTCTCAATGCTGTGGAAGGCCAGCAGACGCTTCAGATCGTGTTCCATGAGCGCGTACAGCACTCCCAGCACCGAGGAGGTGACGGCGACAATGAGAATGAGAATTCCCCACCATTCGGGAATATCGGGCCCCAGGAAGTCGAAGTACACACGCACCATGCCGTAGATGCCCATCTTGATCATCACTCCGGACATGAGTGCCGAGATGTTGGACGGTGCCGCCGGGTGTGCTTCGGGGAGCCAGATATGGAACGGGATGACGCCTGCCTTCACACCGAACCCGATCGTGGCGCAGAGAAAGACAAGCGACTGANNTGCCGTCCCGATGTGCGCCATGACGACGTAGAGATATGCCGCCCGGCGCGCAGCAGGGTCCTCATGTTCGTAATTGATCAGAAAGTAGGTCGTCAGCGACATTCCTTCCCAGAAGAAGAGGAAGAGGAACGCGTGGCCTGAAAGGACGACGCCGGCCATCGACAGGAGAAAGAGGTTGTAGAGGAAGACAAGCAACCCCGTGTCCCTTCGCCCGGGAAGCTCCGCCGCGTAGCCCAGAGAATAGACGGAAACAGCAGCGCCGATGAGGGATATGACGCCGAGGAAAAAAGCGGACAACCTGTCCGCATGGAGAGTCATCATGCCGAACGGAATGGACCGCTGGATCTCAACGTCCAGCGGGTCGCCGGAAAGAAGTATCGAGAGAGATAGGACGCAGCCTGCGAGAGAGGACGCCAGCGCAATCGTGAACCCGAGATTCTTCACCAGCCCGTCAAGCGCCGCGGGTGACTTCACACGCCCTTTTCCCAGGATGCCGGCGACCGCCGGCAGGAGTGCTCCAAGCACATATCCCGCGGACATGAACGTGAGAGCGATCAACCGGGGGTCGGTCAAGTCATGCATTGAGAAGAGGCACAATAATGGGAAGTATAGGAATATGCGCCAACAATTCCAACTTCCGGATCAGGCGTCCCGCCGGTGAACACGGAGTCCCGTCACCTCTGCAGGTTCACGGGCCGGGCGTCCCTGAGGAAGGCGATGTACTCTGCATCCCAGTAGGCATATCTGTCCACGACAACCATCGTCGGATCCCGCAGAAGTTTCCCGGTCGTCAGTCCGGTCTGGAAGAAGCGCGGGTTCGACGAGTACGGATCCCACAGGATGAGACAGCGCGGATACTTTTCGATCATCCCCTCGTCCAGTTTCTCGAAATGCGGTCCCCCGGAGGGCGGCACGTCCATCACGTACGCCGCGACGCAGTTGTTGCTCAGCAGAGTCAGATCAGGATATTCCGCCCGCAGTGCGCCGGTCATTGTGATGACGACCCTTTCATAGTTCTCCCAGCGGCGGGGATGCGTCGTCAATGTGCAATTGAACACCACCGCGCCGAACACCGTGAGGGAAAGGGCGAATTCACCCCAGGGCGCCCTCACCCTGTCGAGGACCTCCGACAGGCCGTACACCGAAACGATCCCGACGAACGGAGCGACAACCGCGATGTACCGGAACTCGCCTATGCTCCCGGTCCAGTGAAATATATCCGCTCCGGCAAGCGTGTTGACGGCGATATCGATTGCTATCGCGCAGAGGAGAACTCCGAACCCGGCGAGCCTCTTTGCCCGGACGATGAAGAAGACGCCTGCGGCAAAAAGGAGCACCTGTGCCGTCCCGAAGACCGTGTGCAGGTTTTCAATGTAGAACAGGAGCGGAATGCCGGGGACATACTTCCCCAGATGGGAGAACTTCGACCACTCCCTGAAGAATGTCATGATGTCGCCTGAGATGATTGCAGACGATCCGATCCAGAGCAGCGGTCCGAGCAGCACAAGGGGAAGAATCCGCCATTCCCGTCTCCGGAGAGAGAGGATGAACAGCAGGATCGCGAACGCATACATCTCGAACCGGAAGAGAAACACGGCCGAAGCGAGTGACAGGCTCCACGCGTGCCTTCCCTTCACGTGGCACCAGTACGAGAGTGCGAGCACGAGGGCGGCCGGCGTCTCCGCCAGGCACGCGTAGGAGATATCGAAGAGAACCGGCTGAAGCCCGGTGAGGATGACCACCCACACCGCATGCCTGATGTTCATCAGCAGGGCGATCCGGTAGGTGACCAGAAGAAGGCAGAGGAAGAGCGCGAGGCAGAAGAACATCGTGAACGGATGTCCGAGTTGTGCGGGCAAAGCAAAAAGCCAGAGCCGCCCGGGCCTGTGCCATGTTTGCACTGTCTCGGGAAGTGCGATCAGGACGAACCGGCTGTAAAGAAAATGCGCACACTCATCAACCGGATAAAATCCGCTCGACCGGAGGATCCAGACGGATTCGATGAAGGCGACGACGCTGACGAAAAAAACAAGAAGCGGATTCCTCAACCAGTGCCTGGTGATTCCCATTCAAATCCCCGATTGTGAGGATCTCTCGCCGGGATNNATCATACAATCGAAAGGAAAACACTATGCGTTCACTACTTGCTTCCGCGGCGGTCCTGTTCCTGTTCAGCGCCGCGAGTGCACAGACGCTCAGCATCAATATCGGCACCCAGCCCGTCTGGGGTCCTGTAGGGTATGACCACGTCGAATATTACTACTTGCCGGACATAGATGCATACTACTACGTGCCCCAGCATCAATTTGTCTACCTGGATGGGAGACAATGGAGAAGAGCGGCAAACCTCCCCTCGCGGTATGGCAAATACGACCTGTATAATGCTCATAAGGTAGTGATAAATGAGCGGACGCCATACATGCACGCACAGGTCTACAGGGACAAATACGGCAGTTTCAAGGACCGCCACGATCAGCAGGCAATTCGTGACAGCCGTGAGTCAAAATACTTTGTGAACAAGAACCATCCCGAACATGCTAAGTGGGCCGAACAAAACAGGCAAGCCCAGGGGAACAGGGGGAATGCCCGGGGCGACAACGGGAACGGCAGGGGGAACAATGGGAACCAGCGAGACAACAGGGGGAATGAACGTAACAGATAGCCGGGAACAGGAATAAGAACCTCTTCACGCCGGCAGGGATGCCCGGCGTGCGGTACGGCGCCATTTAGTCCGGTCCTTCAACAACAGAACGGCCCCGCTCCTCTGGTGAAGAGCGGGGCCGTTCGTCGTTCATGCCTCAGGCATACTTCCCATGGGTCCAGGCGCCGCTCTCTGGCAGGACTAGTAGTTCGACCATCCGGCGTTGCTGGAATCCGATGAGTAGGAGTCCATCTTCTTGTGTTCCGGTTTCTTTCGTCCGGCCTGTGGAGTATACCGTTTGTCGTTCTGCGGCCCCGTCCGGCCTGACTGGGTGCGCCGTTTGTCGTCGTGCCCTCCGGTCCGTCCGGACTGGGGGTGCCGTTTGTTGTCGTGCTGCGGCACGGTCCGTCCGCTCCTGGAGGAAGAGGAGACGTTCGCCGATGTGTGGGCCTGTTGCGGGGCGGCGGTAAATCCGGGATAGGCGTTCACCATGTACCTTTTCCCTACGAATTTCTCGATGCGGGTGAGATACTGGAGTTCCTCACGGGAGACGAATGTGATGGCGTCCCCGCTCGCGCCGGCTCTCCCCGTCCGTCCGATACGGTGGATATAGTCTTCCGGGTACTGGGGGATGTCGTAGTTGATCACGTGCGATATACCGCTGACATCGATACCCCGCGCCGCGATGTCGGTCGCCACGAGGACCCGGAATTTCCCCTCCTTGAACCCTTCGAGCGCCTTCTCTCTCTGGGACTGTGTCCGGTTCGAGTGGATGGCGGCGGATGCTATCCCCGTCCTCTCCAGGCGCCTGCTGATCTTGTCGGCCCCGTGTTTTGTTCTGGAGAAGACGAGAACGCTCTGCATATGTTCCGCCTCCAGCGCGTGAACGAGCAGGTCGATTTTGGAACCCTGCGGCGCGTTATAGAAGTGCTGGACGATCGTCTCCGCCGGGTTGCGGCGCTCACCCACCTGGACGGTTTGTGGATCGCGCAGGATGTTTGCAGCCAGAGTCTTGATATCGGCCGAGATTGTCGCGGAAAAGAGCATGGTCTGGCGCTGCGANNCGCTGCATGTGATCCAGGAGTCTCCCCGGAGTTGCTACGATGATATCCGCCCCACGGCGGAGAGCCTTGATCTGCTGCTCCATGCCTGCGCCCCCGTAAATCGATGTGGAGCGAAGGGAAACGAACTTCCCGTATTTTGCCACCGCCTGCTGAACCTGCTGGCAGAGCTCGCGGGTGGGGGTAAGGACCAGCGCCCGGGGAAGCTTCCCCCCTGAGTGCGTCCCGGTGCCGGAGGCAAGGTGGTGAAGGATAGGAAGCACAAATGCCGCCGTCTTTCCCGTTCCTGTCTGCGCGCATGCGATGATGTCTCTCCCTGCAACCGCAGGTTCAATGGCGAGAATCTGGATAGGAGTGGGCACCGTATACCCGGCCGCGCCGATCCCCTTCATAATATGGTCCGAAAGACCAAAAGTGGTAAAACCCATGAAACAAACCTCAATAATGAAATGAAAAATCAGTGATCTCCTCCGCCTTCACGTTTCGTCAAGAGCGAAAGAGTCTACTATACCATGAAACAAGCTGGGATCAGGAACGCAGGAGGGTGGGTTGCATTCATCATCGGAGAGCGAGTCTCAACGTCCGCTTCCGATACAGGCTCGACCGGTTACGGTATGCTGCTGGTATGCAGTGCGAGTAATGTACGAACGATTGTCTTCAAATCCTACATCTTTCTCATCTATCTTCATACCGGCTTCAACCCGGGGCTGCGCAGGCCGGAAGTTGATTATGATACCAGTTCTTGCATATTGTCCGATGCTTCTCGTGGTCGGGGGAAAACAGCCTGGAGTGAGTTATGACGCGCGCAAAACACATACTGCTTCGATTCTTCAAAATTCTGCAAGCACTTCGGGTTCACCCCCACGCCATATGAAGAGGGGATAGGATCCGCGGTCGACTACACGC
>PMND01000115.1:0-3932 GCA_003161955.1 Ignavibacteriota bacterium
TGTCTTCCTTCTTTTCAAGTCTGAGAATATTGAAATGGACGAGACCCCTCGTGTCATCGAAATCGTAAAAGCGGACAAACGTCACTCCGTTGCTCTCTCTGGCACCCTGTACCCGCTCTCTCGTCGCCAGGATCCTGTCATAGTTGAGTATCTGGAGGAGGAGCGTCCCGCCGGGGCGGAGGATGGCCGAAAAGTTCGTCAGTGCCATCCTGATGTCCGCCTCGCTCAGCAGATGAGGGAGCGTGTTCCCCATGCAGAATACCGCATCAAATGGTCCGGGGGCGAGTTCTTTGAGACCCTGAAAATCCGAGCGGACGCGGCGGATGTCGAGTTTCATCTCGCTCGCGTGGCGCTCGAGCCGGGCGAGCATTTCGCCTGATACATCGACCGCAATCACACGGACACCGAGCTGTGCAAGAAGAAGAGAATGAAATCCCGTCCCGCATCCCGCGTCCAGGGCCGTGGCCATGCGATGGTTCTCCACAAGGACCCGGAAAAACGACTTTTCATGGACGAACCGTTTCCCGAACCCTGTCATATCATCGTAGTCGGGGGCGAGACTGTCATAAAAAGCCGGAATCCCGGATGAGGGCGGGGTCTTGTTTTCAGTCATCGTATCCGCACGGGCGCACGTGGCCGTTGAACTCTTGTTCCGTTCTCATCGCCCATAGCCAGCTTTATTCGAATGAGGGTTATGTCCCCGGCGGGCATACCGGGTGAAGACCCGCTCCGGGTCTCAGCCGGCCGTGCCGGCCGGACTCCTTTCCTTTCTTGTGAGATCAAAGACCGCACGCAGAACATTTTCCTCCGCAGGCGAGAGGACCATCTTCCTCCGTCCCATCACGCGCCTGGCCACTTCAAGCGCGCGCTCCAGCTCATACGTCTTCAATCCCTCCCCCCCTCCCCAGGCGAACGACGGGACTGATTTCGGGGGGAATCCGCTCCCGAACATGTTGCTCGAGACTCCGACGACCGTTCCCGTGTTGAACATGGAATTGATCGCGCTCTTGGAGTGGTCACCCATCACGAGCCCCATGAACATCGAACCACTGTCCACCGTCTCGCCGTCGATCACCAGCTTCACGTTCCCGTAGTTGTTCTTCAGGTCGCTGTTATTGGTGTCGGCACCCAGGTTGACCCACATCCCCAGATACGCGTGACCGAGGAACCCGTCATGCTGCTTGTTGGAGAACGAATGGATCACAGACCCCTCCACCTCGCCGCCAACCTTGCACACGGGACCGATGCTTGTGTTTTCATATATCTTCGCACCGACCTTGATGAGGGATCGATCCCCGACAAACGCCGGGCCTTCGATGACGGCATTCGGGAAGACCGTCACGTTGTTCCCTATCCAGATCGGTCCCGTCTCGGCGTCGAGCACCACCCCTGGCTTCACCCTGGATCCCTCGCCGACGACGATGTTTTCCGGATTGATCAGGTGCGCCCCGTCGTAGATCATCCCCCGCTTCCGCTGTCCCCGGTCCGGCGCAAGGAGTCCGAAATCCGACACGATCTCGCCGCCATTGAAGTTGACGAGGTCCCACGGATAAGAAACCATCTTCGGTGACAATTCAATCTTCGCTATTCCGGAGAACGCGGAAATCCCGGGGAATTCCGGAAGTCCGCCGCGATACGCGTCGAGCGCCCTGCCTCCGAGCCGGGCCGCCACCAGAATCTCCCCCGACGTGTACAGCGCATCGGGCCCGTCGAGCGGTATCTGCCGGGAGAGCTCTTCAGATGCCACAAGCCGCCCGTTCAGAAGCAGGCACCCCTGACCCTCGACCCGGTTGACCGTCGTTCCGGGGTTCTGCTCCCGGAGGAGATCCGTCAGGTAGCCCCGCGCGTGAAGCTGCAGCGTCGCCCCCGGATAGCGCTTCTGGACCTTTTCACGGAGCGTGAGCATCCCGCACCGCAGGTCATACACGGGCCGCGTGTAGGCCAGCGGAAGAAGCCAGCGGAAATGCTGATCTTCGAACAAACATATCCTGTCGATCATTGAGATTCCCCTTATTGAAAAATCTTCGATTCCCAGCTGTCGTTGTAGTTCCCGGTGAGCTTCGACGCGGCATCCCTGTCAACAAACACGAATGCCTTGGCGTGCATCTGAATGATCGATGCAGGGCACATTGCCGTCAGGGGTCCCTCCACCGCGGCCTTGACTGCATCGGCCTTCCCGGTTTTGTTCGCCAGAAGGAGGAGCTCTTTCGCGTCCATGATCGTCCCCACACCCATGGTGATGGCGTAGCGCGGGACTTCTTCACCGGTCTTGAAGAACCGGGCGTTGTCCATTCGGGTCGTCCCGGTAAGCGTCTTGATCCGTGTCCGGGAGCCAAGTGAAGATCCGGGCTCGTTAAACGCAATGTGTCCGTTCCCCCCGATACCGAGCACCTGCAGGTCGATCCCTCCGCATTCCACGATCCGCTTCTCGTACCATTCGCAGAATACGTCGACGTCCTTCGACATCCCCTGCGGGACGTGGATATGGCGGACGTCAAGGTTGATCTCTTTGAAAAGATTCTCATGCATGAAATAATGGTAGCTCTGATCGTGCGACGGGGGGAGTCCGACATATTCGTCAAGGTTAAACGTGGTGACCTTGGAGAAATCCAGCCCTTCGTCCCTCTGCATGCGGATCAGTTCCTTATAAAGGCCGAGCGGCGTGCTGCCGGTCGCAAGTCCGAGTACCATGTTGGGTTTCTTCCGCAAACGGTCGGCAACGAGCCTTGCGGCTTCCTTGCTCATTGCGTCATAATTCTCTTTCACGATGACAAGCATGGGTGCACTCCAGGGTGGTGGTATGTGAAATGTCGCCGGCGGACGGAATGCCCGCCGGGTGAGCGGGTGTGTGCTGCAGGCCTCCGGCGATGAGCAACGTCCGGCGGACGCCGCGCGGGAGACGAGCATAGCATACGAAGAGGGACCGTGAAAGGCAAACGAAAGCGAGGGGGGAGATGGCAGGATGTTCAGCGGTCCGAGTCCGACAAATTACAGACAAAATCCTCGCGGGGAGGCTCTTGACACCGCGCCACTTGCAGGAGGGGAGACACGAGACAGGTCAAATTCAATCCTAATACTCCCCACGGTGAATCGCCGGGATCATGTGTGGTTCGTTCACACGAGCCGGTTCTTCAGCGCCGTGGCAACCGCCTCGGATTTGGAATGGACCCGGAGCTTCCCGTAGATGCTCTTCGAGTTCAGGCCGATGCTCCTGTCTGCGCCGATCCGAGTATGATGCTCCGGTAGCGCTGGTACAGATACGACACCGCAAGCAGGATGACGCCCAGGCCCACGAACGAGAATGTCCGGTACAGCGTGTCAAGGAACGAAAGATCATAGATAAAGATCTTGAGAATCGACACCCCGAAGAGTACGATCGCCTCGATGCGTACGGTCCGCGCACGCTTCCAGATCCCGAGCGCCATCAGTATGATCGAGTACACGAGCCACCCTGCGGAGAGGAGGAGCTGCCGGAGGTTCTGAAGCCGTGCCATTTCTTCCCCGGTATTCATGGAGCCGGCCGCGAGCGTAAGCCGGTAGACCCCGCGCGCGAAGTAATCCCATGTCTCCCCGGTGATCAGCACCAGAAAGAGGAGGACGATCCCTGCCTGGAGTCCCGATCTGAGTCTCCGGGAGAGGACCGAGTCCTCCTGTCCCGACGCCAGCAGCCGCCATGCGACTGCATACTGGGCGACGAGCAGAACAAGAAGGAGCACCCGCTCGTTCAGAATTGGAACGAAATCCCCGATCGGCATAAACGCCAGTCCCCGCACCAGCGCCACACACCCTGCAATCAACAGCATGATAAGCCCGGAACGGACGACCGGTTGCAGCCCGCTCCGCATTCCTACCAGGGTCAGGGGGAGAGCATAGGCTCCCCAGATCACCGGCAGCGCCATGGTCCGGAGAAACTCCAGATGCTGTGCGTGCAG
>PMND01000115.1:4079-4933 GCA_003161955.1 Ignavibacteriota bacterium
TACCGGACGAGCTCCATCCCTTTGAACTGGATTCCGGTCGCCACGACGACGAGAACGGCCGCGGTCAGCGCGGAATGCAGGAACACACCTTCCACCCCCCCCTTTGGGCGTACAGCCAGCGAGGCCGCACCATACAGGACCGCCAGGACCAGCGTCGCCGTCACTCTCCCCTCCGGATGATCCACGTTCATGAGGGCGTAGAGAAGAATATACACAACGAGCCCGTGGAGGGAGGCAAGAGTCAGACGGAACCGGGGGTACGACGCGACATTCCGGGCGACCCTTGCGATGTGAACTGCGTGAAACATGATCCAGAAGAGTGCGAGGAAAAGAAGCCCGGGGAAGAAGTACGATGCAGCGTAGTCCGCCCCGAGCCAGAGCGAATAGATAAGGTATGTCCCGGCCATGCTCAGCGGCTCGATCGATATCCAGGAATCCCTCCGCCAGGCAACCACGAGGAGTCCCAGGTTCAGGAGCGCGAGGTATGTGAACAACCCCGCCGGGTTCACTTCGCCGGTGCTGAGGAGAAAAGGGGTAAGGAACCCCCCGAGGCATCCAATCAGGGCCACGACAATAGAGTTGTAGCGGAATGCCTGCGTAAATGTGATCACCGTGACTGCAGACATGAAAACGAATGCCAGTGGCTGCGCAAGAATGTGATAATAATTGAACGACGCGTACGCCGACAGATAGAGAATGGCAATCCCGGCTCCGACAAGCCCCTGTGCAAAGATCTGGAGGCCGCCGGAGGCGCTCCGGGCCGCTCCCACAAGCAGCGCCAGCCCGAGAAGGACGCCAATCACGACACGAACCGGCTCCGTAATCCAGTCATTCGCAAATGCGTACTGGAGGAA
>PMND01000136.1 GCA_003161955.1 Ignavibacteriota bacterium
AAAAAATGAAACATACTACTTCAACAACATCATACGACCCACCAGCTCCCCTTCCGCACTCCGGAGCACATAAACGTATACTCCGGAAGCCATCTGGTTGCCGTTGAACATTTCGGTGTATTCTCCGGGCCTGCGGTTCTCGTTAACCAGCGTTGCCACCTCGCGTCCCAGGACGTCATAGACCCGGAGAGAAACCGGGCCTTCCTTTGTAATCGCGAACGAAATCCGCGTAGACGGATTAAAGGGATTCGGGAAGTTAGGTTTTAGCGAAAATGTCATCACAGCGTTTGCAGAGCGATTCACGCCGGTGAGATTGGAAATAGTGAAGTAGCCAAGCACTTTTGACGGTATTCCCATCAACTGTCCGGTTCCTATGTACAGTGTATTGTGGAACACACAGAGTGCTGTAACGGACGTGGAATCCTTCTCAAAAATCTTGGTCCACGTATTCGTCGATTCAACGTAGCGATATACTCTCCCCGGTATGTACGGCGAACTGGCGCTGCTGTCAAATGTGAAGATGCCGGCATAGAGATTCGTACCATCCGTAGCAAAACGAGAAACCAGATATGGGAGGTTCGCATACACCCAGCCACGGGTAATGTCATCCCGGTAAAGGACACCGCTGAAAAAAGTCGAGATGAACAATTTTGACCCCATCCTGAAAACACTATTCACATCCCGGCTGTGGGGAAATGAAGTTTGGTCGGGACTGATATCAGCCCACGTTTGTCCCAGGTCAGTCGAACGAAGGACTCCACCGGGGCCAACACTACCCTGGTTACCAAATCCGCCGGTTTGCGAAGCAATGTAATTTGAAAACAACCCCGCATAGAGAGTCGAGCCATCCATGTAGAGTGACGCGACAATGGAAGAATCCAGCATTACGGGACCATTACGCGAGCTCCAACCGGCTGGATAAGAACAACTATACACACCACCTGGACTCACAAATGAGGCGCTCAGGTCATATCCGGGAAGTCCGGCATAAAGTGTCGAATCGTGCAAGGCCAAAGCGTTGATACTTTTTCCCAGGGGAAGTCCGCCGCTTAGCCCGCCGCTGCCGCCTATTTTCACCCAGCCGGACAGCTGACCGGCTAGAAAACCATAGGTGTACACCCCGCCATCATATTGGCCGTTATTCTTGAGAGCCGCGATCCCGGCAACAAAACCATAATTACCGCCGTAAGCGTACGGTATGAAGCTGATGATGAGGTTCTCTTTATCCCCCGAATTGGGAATCTGTCCGGTGAGAGCGGGTCCGCCGGTTATGGGAAAAACCCCGCTGTCGTAGACTGCCTCGTAGAGATAACCATTGCCGGCCGCGGCGAATCCGGTAACCGTTCCGGTCTTCGACGCATCTTGCGCGAAACCGCTCGCTTCTACAAGCAGTAACGCGGTAAGTAACCCGATAATTCTCTTCATGTACGAGTCCTTTCTGGTTCGTGTCGATCAAACAGATATTCACTTATTCCCCCGCCTCGCCCTGTGAAGCGTTAACAAATAAATAAGGCCTTCTTTAATGCGGCAAAGAAGGCCTCTCNNTCAGTACGATATCTGTACTGCGGGCCGTCGAAACTGTTCCGGCCCCTCCTGGCGCGGAGAACGCACGCGCGAGATCAGTTATTCTCGACTTTTCCCCCGCGGAGCACTGAGCACCGCCGCCAGAGCCTTGAGCAATTTTTCCGCCGTGTAGGGCTTTTTCAAGAATGTCTCCACCTCGGCACCTGACCGGGTGTCGATCCGTTCCTCCGTGATCAATCCGCTGGATGCAATGATTTTTACATCTGGATTAATCTCCTTGAGAGCACGAGCTACGGCCTTGCCGTCCATCCCGGGCATCGCGCTGTCTGTTATCACGACTTTGATTTTCTCCCTGTGGACAACATAGGCAGCAACCCCCTCCGAGCCGTTCATCGCGGTCATGGCCTTGTAGCCATAGGCCTCCAGGGTCTCCCTCGCAATCTCCCGGATAGCAGCTTCGTCGTCAATGATGAGTATAAGTTCGCCGTTTCCCTCAGGGAGATCGGCCACCCTGTTTTCCATCGCGACAGCTGAAGCGGTCCCTGTTGCCGGAATGTAGATCCGGAACGTCGAGCCTTTCCCCACTTCACTCTCCAGGCCGATGAATCCTCCATGGCTCTTGACGATGGCCTGCGTCGTTGAAAGCCCGAGTCCGGTCCCCTTCCCCATCTCCTTCGTCGTAAAGAAGGGCTCAAAAATCTTCTCCCTGATATCTTCGGGAATCCCCGTCCCCGTGTCGGACAGTACTATGCATACATAATTCCCGGGTTTTGCTTCACGATGCATGCGTGCCTGGTTGTCGTCCAGTCTCATGTTCTCCGCAGAGATCGTCAGGATCCCTCCCCCGGGCATCGCATCGCGCGCATTCACCAGCAGGTTCAGGAGCACCTGGTGCATCTGTGTCGGGTCGGCCTGGACCGCCCAGAGATCCTTCCGGGTAGCTGCCTCGATAGTGATCGACTTGGGAAACGTCGCACCGACGATCTTGACGACATCCGTGATGACATGTTTGAGTTGCACGAGAACCCGGTCCCCCGTGACTCCCCGTCCGAATGCAAGAACCTGTTTGACGATGTCTGCTCCGCGCATTGCAGAGGTCTCTATTGTCGTGAGGAGTTTCTGCCCCCGCGGGTCGGGTACTTGGTTGCGCAGCAGCTCAATCGCCATCATGATCGGGGCGAGGATATTGTTGAGATCATGGGCAATACCCCCGGCGAGCGTCCCGATGCTTTCCATGCGCTGTGAGCGGAGGAACTGTGCCGCAAGCATCCTCTCCTCCGTCACGTCGCGGGAGACGACGATGGCGCGGGAAAATGTGCCGTCAATCTCTTTGATCACGCTTGCCTTTGAGTCAATGTTGCGCGTGGAACCATCTTTTGCCAGGAGCCGGAATTCGATCCGTTGGGCGATGCCCGTCCCGACAGTCTCCCGGAACGCCTGATTCACCCTTACCGCATCGTCGGGATGGACGCTCTGAAATCCGTTTGCCCCGTTCAATAACTCCTGGTCCCTCAGGATACTCCTGTACGCGGGGCTGCTGTAAAGCCGTCTTCCGTCCAGGTCAAACACTGCGATCATATCTGCGACGTTCTCTGCTATCAGGCGAAATTGTTCTTCACTCCGGCGTAAGACCTCCTCTCCGCGCTTACGCTCCGTCACATCGCGTCCAATAGTGGAAACGGCGACGACCTTCCCTTCGATGTTGAAAATAGGCGAAATCGAGAGAGCCATAAACACGTCGGTCGCATCTTTCCTCAGGCGCAGTGTGTCATAGTGCTCGATATGATCTCCTCGCCTGATTCTCTGAAGAATCTTCGGCACTTCATCTCCGCGACCGGGCGGAACCAGCATGGCAATGCTCTTGCCCAGCACCTCCGCCTCGGCATAGCCGAAAATCTTCTCCGCGCCGGTATTCCAACTCGTAACCATTCCCTCCAGCGTCGTGCCGATGATGGCATCCTCGGACGATTGAACGATGGCGGCGAGTCGGGCTGCTCTTTCCTCGATCTGCTTCCTTTCTGTCACGTCCTCACCGATGCTTGCGGTGCCGACTATCCTTCCCGTCCCATCACGCAGGATCGTGTTGTTCCAATGAATAAGCCGGATCTCACCGCTCCTGGTCCGTATGGGATTCTCCTGGTGTGCGGGAAGCGCAGACGCCGCAAGCGAATCCAGGTACAGGCTCCTCAAATCAGAGTTTTCTTCAGGAATGAATTTCTCAAACCAATCTACATCGATGACGTCTTCTCTCCTCCAGTCGGTCAACGTGAGCAGATAATTGTTGCAAAATGTGACCTTGCCGTTTGTATCCAGTGTAATTGCCAGGAGGTTGATGGTCTCGAGCATCTCACGGAACCGGCGTTCTGACTCTTGCAGCGTTTCCAGCGCCCGCTTCCGTGCGGTGATATCTTGAACGGTTCCAAGGAGAACGGACGGGTTCCCCGCGTCGTCCAGCAACAGCTTCCCCCCCTCGCCACAAACGACGTGAACGGATTGATCGGGCCAGATGACGCGAAAGTCAATCGGTAATGCCTTCTTGTCGTTCACCAACATCAATCGGGCGTCATCGACCCTTTGCCGGTCATCCGGGTGAATTACCTGTGCGAGCACGGCCTCAGGCGACACGGCAAACGTATCTTTTTCCAATCCGACGAGATGGAACATCTCATCAGAGCACTCGACGTGGTCCGACGCGATATTCCATGCCCAGCTTCCAATATGCGCAATTGCCTGCGCCTCTTTCAGTCTCGTTTCCGATTCCCTCAGGGCCTTGTTTGCATCGGCCAGTTCCTTGGTTCTTTCGGAAATGATTCGTTCAAGCGACCTGTTCCGCTCTTCCACACCCTTGAGCGGATAGATTTCGCCTTTGCCCACCAGCCCGTACGGAATTGAGATACTGCTATGCGCGATTTTCCACTCCCCTGCCTGCTTGTGGAAAATGAGTACGAGTCTTGCGGTCTTCCTGGAGAAATAGTCGTCTTCAATCGGCAGCTTGATCGAGAAGAAGCTTGTGGCAACGGCGATGTCTTCGGCCAGCGATTGAATTGCCAGGTCTTTGACCTGAATACGGATCGCCCCCTTGACCTGCGCGAAATCCTGCCGCGTGACGGCGATCCATTCCTCTCTGTTTTTCACCAGATCGTCAGCGCCGCCGGCAAATCCCGAAAAGTCCGAGCTGAAATGGTTGGTAAGAAGGTCATTTCTCGACGAGTACAGGTCTATGTACTCATCGAAGAGGCTTTTTATCTCTTTGTAGGTGGCAGGCTCCATATATCCCCCCCGGGCAACGTTATGATTTCCCCAGATCGACACGAGCGGTCATTCCAATGCCAAGTTTCGAGACTAAACGACGCCGCCAGGAGGACGCACCTCACCCCTGGATTCAACTACATTGTTGCGAACAATCGCGTAAAATAGAAATACGCCAAAAGGATGAAAAGAGGACTAACCACGCCTGCCGTGTTCTCTTACGGCCTATCAGATCACCCGGACCTGCTGACCGTACATCTGGGCGATATACTGCCGATTGATAGATTTATCCACATTATCGCTGTGATGCAGGAGGTTGCACATACTTGACATTGTTCCCCCCCCTAACTATACTTTTGTGTCAAATATGATGGGTAGAAGCTGTTCTATGAATAAGTTTGTTCAGAGGCGCTCCTGGCGTTTCCTTCTCACCGCGTGGGTGTTTCTTGCCTCTTTGTTCGCCGATTCGGCAAATCTCGACGATCTTTTCTCCTCAAATTACGTGCTTCACGACGACGATCAGGTCTGTTCGGATGCGTCGCCTTCCATCCCTCAAAATCAATATCCCGATGCCCCGCAGCCTTCCAAAGTCCCCGAGAAAAATGTACAAATTGTAATAGATCAGGACAGTCCGGGTCTTGCCTCCGATCCGCTCGGGCCACCTCCCACGATCGTTTCACTGTTCGTGCTGGATGAGCAAGTCGCCACCACCAGCTTCTCTTCTTCTGATCCGTTCTACCTCCTCCATTGTACGCTCCTGATTTGACCCTTCGCCTGCTGGCATCGTAGAGACAGCCGGTCTCTGCGCACAACTCCAGATTGCCCTTTTTCCCTCTTCTCCGGGTGCTGCGGCCTTCAAGGCTATTTGCCCGCAAGAAGTGTCTATTTTTACCTGAGAGTTTGCGCACCAGAAACGGATCTCTATCCGTTTCTCCGGATGAGGATGCGCCGCACAAACCGGCGAATAGTATTTCGCGAGGATCAATTATGACAATTCGAAACAATGTCGTGGGCGTCATGCTCATTGCCCTCCTCTTCGTTTCCCGGGGGGAGGGGGGGCAGGATGACTCATCGCGGGTGCTTCCTGGACGTGTTGCTCTCCTGGGTGCGATCACCGCCGGCACGGTCGTCGCTGTCCACCTCTACCAGGCGCGGGCCTGGTGGCAGGGNNTACTACGGTTCGGTTATGGGGCTCGCCTACCAGCTCTACGTGGAGGTTGAAGACGGATTCCACCAGGATTACGGATTCAGCCCCGGCGACGCCTTCTCCGATGTGATCGGGGCGGCGATCCCCCTGGCCCAGGAGCGGTTTCCGGTATTGAAGAATTTCTCATTGAAATGGAGCTATTACCCGAGCACGGAATACATCGACGCACTCCGGGGCGGGTCGGGCCGCGCGTTTATCGATGACTATCAGGGGCAGACTTACTTCATCACAATGAACCCTCATTTTCTCATGGGCGATCATCCACCCTCATGGATTCCTTCATGGCTCGGCGTGGGGTTTGGTCTGGCGGCGCGCGATCTCGGGAACACGGAAGCCCGGCGCAGGCTCTATATCTTCGCCCTCGACTACAATCTCTCCCGTATCGAGACTGATTCCGGTATTCTCAGGTCACTGTTCACCGTACTCGATCATTTTCATCTCCCCGCACCGGGTGTCGTTCTGGACGGTTCGGTCGTCAAATTGCGACTGGTGTACTGATGAGACAGGCACTACTTCTCATGTTTCTGTTCATTGCCGCTCTCCCGGCACCGGCCGGCGGGACACGTGCGCCCCTGGATTCATCGGCACACCGGTATGAAGGACTGTTCTTTGAATTCAGGGTCGTTCCACAGTATGAAGTCGGCCCATCGGTGGTCGAACGGGGCGAAATCGCTCTGCTGGGCCCGGGGTATGCCTTCTCCCGCATGTGCGTGGTCTCATTGCTCTTTGCCACAGGCTCAAGAGTCGTAGAGCCCTCGGGGACCAGACCCGTGAACGGGGAATTCGGGTTCGGGGGCGCCCGTCTCGAGATAACGTACTCCCCGGCCGCTGAATCTCCAATAAGGCCGTTTTGTTCGGCGGGAGCCGGACTCTATTCGATAATCAATGTGGGCGGGTTTGGATACAACGGCAATGGCGTCCACGCCGGCGCGGGAGTGGGATGGGAACCAACCGATTTNNTAAAACTGACTGGCTTATCTTGAAAGGCCGGACAAACCAGAACACGAGGCGCAAGTACACGAGCAGACAGCCCAAAATGTGGTTGTAAACATGACCTATTTCGAGGAGGGATCGATGTCGTTACGACGGCTTTTTGTTACAATCATGACACTGATTGCAGCGGTACCGTGCCGGGCGGGGGAACCGGGGTCCTGTGTGCTTCTACGCGGGGACACCTCGACGGTGGCTCTGAGCGGGAACGCACGGATCGACTTCAGCGGCGTGACGGAATTCCCGCCGGTCTTTCGGGAAAGCTCACCTCTGGCTTCGACTGCGTCGCGGAAATCTCCATGGCTTGCCGGCGGACTCTCGCTCGTGCTCCCCGGTGCGGGCGAATTCTATTCGGAGAGCTATCTCAAGTCTTCGGTCTTCCTTGCTGCGGAGGCGGCGCTCTGGGTCCTCGCGTATACGTATGACCAGAAGGGGAACCACCAGACGGATTTCTTCCAGAACTATGCCAACGCCCACTGGAATGTCGTGAACTACGCCCAGTACGCGCAGTCCCACTACAGTCCCGGCAACGGGCCCTATAACTGGCTCATCCCCGGTACACAGGGGGATCCCCCGTGGATGCGGGTCAACTGGGTGGAATTGAACAGGATGGAATCAGATATCGCGGTGACAACCGCGGGGATGTACTACTCGCACCAGCTTCCCGCGTATAATACGCAGTCATACTACGAGCTGATTGGGAAGTACCCCCAGTACAATCAGGGATGGGATAACGCTCCTCCGTCCTTCAACTACGGCCAGCAGCTTTCCTCCGAGCTTCTCTATTATTCGGGCCAGCGGGGGCAAGCGAACACATACTACACAACCTCGAGCACGTTCGTGGCAATCGCCGTTGTCAACCATGTCGTGAGCGCTGTGGATGCCGCGCTGACTGCCGG
>PMND01000003.1 GCA_003161955.1 Ignavibacteriota bacterium
AAAGCCCAGGACCTCAAGCTCGACCGCCCCGTCGCACTGAAGTTTCTTCCCCCTGAGCTCACCCGTAATCCTGAAGCAAAGCAGAGATTCATACATGAAGCCAAAGCAGCGTCCGCCCTGCAGCACCCCAACATCTGCACAATCCATGACATCGACCAGACTGAGGATGGGCAGATTTTCATTGTTATGGACCTCTATGAAGGCGAGACCCTTAAGAGCAGGATTGAACACGGGCCGGCAGGTATTGATGAGGCGGTTGAGATTTCGCTTCAGATGGCACGTGGATTGGCCAAAGCCCACGAACACGGGATTGTCCACAGAGATGTCAAGCCCGCCAACGTAATCGTTACTCGCGACGGCCTTGTGAAAATCGTTGACTTCGGTCTTGCCAAGTTGACGGGGTTGACAATGCTGACCAAAGTCGGATCAACAATGGGGACAGCAGCATACATGTCCCCGGAGCAGGCGCGCGGCGAGGAGGTCGATCAACGCGCCGACGTGTGGTCGCTCGGTGTCGTCCTTTTTGAGATGCTCACGGGGCGACTTCCCTTCCGGGGTGATCATGAACCAGCGATCATCTATTCGATCCTCAACGAAGAATGTGAGCCAGTCACCAGGCTTCGGCCGGATGTGCCGGACGCTCTCGCAAGAATCATTGCCGACATGCTCCAGAAGGACCGAACCTCGCGGATCGGATCGATGACCCAGGTCCTGGAGAAGCTGTCGACGCTTCAATCGAAGGAAGCCGCCGCTCCGCGGCCGCTCCCGCTGGTGAAACGTCTGAAGCGCCCGTTGTTTGCCGTACCGATCCTGATTTTCCTCGTGGCACTGTGCCTTTTGGCCTATTGGTGGATTGAGCGGAACAGGAGAATCTCATGGGCGAGAGAGCAGGCTATGCCACAGATCGAAAAACTGGGGGGCGAGGAGAAGTGGAGCGCCGCCTACACCTTGGCGAAATCCGTGCACGAGATCATACCGGCGGATCCGACACTGGCCAAACTCGAAGAATGGTTTCTGGGTACAGCATCCATAACCTCTGATCCTCCCGGGGCCCGCATTCTCTGGCGGCCCTATTCAGACTCGACAGAGGAATGGCTCCCCCTTGGCGAAACACCCGTCAGTGCTGTCCGTTTCCCCCGCGGAACCTCTATCATCAGACTCGAGAAGGAGGGATTCGAGCCGTTCGAGGGTCCGGTCTCTGGGGCGGAACTGAGCACCACCTCGATTATACTTGACCGCCTCGGAACCGTTCCCCCGGGAATGATCCACATACCGGGCGGCAGATATGCGCTCGATATGCCCGGTCTGGAGAACATCGACTCGGCAACAGTTTCTGATTACTTCATCGATCGATATGAGGTAACGAACAAACAATTCAAGGAATTCGTCATTGCGGGGGGTTACCTGAACCGGGAATATTGGAAACATCCGTTCAAACGAGAGGGAAAAGAGCTGACATGGGACCAAGCCATGGCGTTGTTCCGGGATGCAACCGGACGACCTGGCCCGGCAACGTGGGAAGTCGGTTTATATCCCGAGGGGAAAGCCGATCACCCTGTCTGCGGGATAAGCTGGTACGAGGCTGCGGCGTACTCTGAATACGCCGGGAAGAACCTCCCCACCATTTTCCACTGGAATGTCGTCGCGGGGACGGAGTTTTGTTCCGAGATAGTTCCGCGAAGCAATTTCGCGGGCAAAGGTACTGCCGCGGTCGGGACATACAGGGGGATTTCAAGATTCGGAGCGCTCGATATGGCTGGGAACGCGCGTGAGTGGTGTTGGAACGAATCCCAGGGGAAACGATACATTCTCGGTGGCGGATGGAACGATCAGGAATACACTTTCAACGATGCGTACACACAGGACCCCTTCGACCGTTCTCCGACGAATGGATTCCGTTGCATCAAGTACGCGGGGAAGGATGGACACAGAGACGTGTTGGAACGTGTCATTGACGTGCATCCTCGCAACCTCGTGAACGAACGACCCGTTTCTGATGAGACATTCAGATACTACCGGTCGCTCTACAATTATGACAAGACTCCCCTGAACTCCGCCATCGAGTGGACAGACAGCACTCACCCGGAATGGACTGTCCAGAAGATTGTCTTCATGGCAGCGTACGGAAACGAGAAGATGGCCGGCTTTCTCTTTCTCCCCCGTCAAAGGGAAGCCCGGTATCAGGTTGTGGTGTTCTTCCCCGGGTCTGAAGTTATCTTTAGCAGGTTCGCAAACCCATCGGTGATGCCGAAGGATTTCGATTTCATTCTGAGGAGCGGGAGAGCAGTGCTATTTCCGGTCTATAAGTCAACGTTCGAGCGGGGAGACGGTTTGAAGAGTGATTTTGCAAGCGTGACCAACTCCTGGAAAGATCATGTGATTATGTGGGTCAAGGATCTGTCACGATCGATCGATTATCTGGAAACACGGCAGGATATCGATTGCTCGAAGCTCGCCTACTATGGCGTGAGCTGGGGAGGAGAGATGGGCGGCATTGTCCCCGCTATTGAGACAAGGATCAAAGTGGTTGTGCTGCACGTGGCGGGTCTTTCCCTCGAACGATCGCTGCCGGAGGTCGATGCGCTCAACTACGTGTCGCGCGTGAAGAGACCCGTTCTCATGCTTAATGGTCAGTACGACCATTACTTCCCGGTGGAGACTTCGATGAAGCCGATGTTCAAGCTCCTGGGGACACCCGCCGAACAGAAGAGATCCGTGCTTTATCCTACGGGTCATGCGGTCCCCAGAAACCAGCTTATCAAGGAAGTTCTCGATTGGCTGGACCGCTACCTGGGCCCGGTGTGACAGCCTCCGTGCGGCCCGGACATAGACGGAGAGCCTTCTAAACGATGCGTCAGACAAAGGACTAGCAAAGGGAGTAGCGACCAATGAAATGGGGCCCGGCGGTTCTCGCAGCTCTTCTTGTGATACTTTCCGGCTGTTCCAGTGAGAAGCTCGATCCGGCAATTGCTTCGTACATCGACAGCCTGATGAATGTTTCATTCAAACCCGGCCAGCCCGGTGCCGTCATTCTGGTGGCCAGAGATGGAATCCCGATCTTCCGGAAGGCGTACGGACGTGCAAACGTGGAACTCGGTGTTCCAAATACGCCGGAGAACGTATTCGCGATTGGTTCCATGACGAAGCAATTCACTGCCGTGTGCATTTTGCAGCTTGTGCGGAAAGGAAAGGTCTCATTGCAGGATGACATCCGGAAGTATCTCCCACACTATAACACGCAGGGAAGGGTAATTACAATCGAGCATCTGCTGACACACGCCAATGGCATCCCGAATATCACGGACGGGCCGGACTTCGGTCAACGAGAAGTCGTGGAGCCTTCACTGGATGAACTTCTGGGATGTGTCACGAGTGATTCATTGTTATTCGAACCCGGATCAGACTGCGGCTACAACGACTATGGATACACGCTCGCAGGTCTGATCATCGAGCAGGTTTCCGGATTGAGCTATGGCGAGTACGTGCAGAAGAACATCTTTGAACCGTTGGGGATGAAAAGCTCGACAAGTGCGACGAGAGAACGTTCAATTCCTCTGTTCGTTTCGGGTTACAGTTCGGCGGGTGACACAGTGTTCCGGCCGGCGGAGTACTTCAGCTGGCGGTGGGACCTCGGTATGGGCGATATCGTCACATGCGTGGACGACATGCTTAAGTGGGACGAAGCGCTTTACACGGACAAGCTTCTGAGCCAGGACCTTTTGAAGAAGGCCTGGTCTTCGTATGTTCTGACCGATGGTCGCAAGACGAATTACGGATATGGCTGGGCGGTATCGCAGTATCAGGATGTGCAGATGATCTGGCATACTGGAGGGATCCAGGGCTTCCGCAGCACCTCCATCCGTATCCCTTCGCAGCACTTGTTTGTGATAGCGATGTCTAATAACGGCTCAACCAATGCGGTCATCTCCTGCGCTAGGGACATTGCTCTTAGAGTGACCGGAAAACCGCTGGTGACACCATCCTTCCAACACCTGACGCCGGAACAATTGAACGATTATTCGGGGGTTTATGAGACGCGCTTTAGCGGGCTTCATATGCTCGCCAACCAGACGCGCAATAAGGTCTATCGGTATGTTACGGTTCAAGACACTCTCCTGGTTGCGCAAAGAACCGGCGCAGGCAGGATAACATTATTGAACGTGGGCGGGGATCTGTTCATGTTCGAAGGATCGAAGACGTACGCACGATTCCATCGTGGCAACAATCTCAAAATCATGTCGATGGAGGTTTACGCAGACCCGTGGCTCTGGGGACCAACCCGATTCGAGACAAGGACTGAGCTTCCGCTCCCAAAAGTGAAGGTCCCCGTAGTTCTCGACGAAAAGATCCTCAAAGCTTATATCGGAAAGTACACGTTCTCGGGCGATGATTTTGTGAAGATACGCGTTGACAGTTTACGCATCTACATGGACACGATTGGAGAGATCTTCCCCGAAAGTGAAACCCACTTCTTTTCCAGGACACTGGACGAGACGATCGAGTTCATCAAGAACTCCAAAGGTTCCGTCACGGGTCTCATCTGGACCCAGCTGGGGAGTGCTCACGCAAAGAAAATCGATTGACAGCCGACGGGAAATGGCCGGTTCAGCGGAGACCGAGTGCGTCGAGCTGGTAGCGGACCTGCACGAGNNGGCCTGATACATTCAATCGACCGGTCATCGGCGGCCATCCGCTCGATGCGGTCGATTGTCCCCGTGAGGGGATGGACCCCACTGTCGAGGGCAAGGACACGCACCGCCTCGGTAACGGGTTTCATCGCACGCAGTTTCAGGTCAAAGAGCCCGTCATGGGGGCCTTTTTTCTCGACGTTGAGCCTCTCCCAGAGGCCCGTCGCGGGGGGGTTGTGGGCTGCATTTTTCGCCAGAAGGATGAGTGCGGTCCTGTCGGATGCCAGCTCGCCTGTGATGCACTCCCTGAGCGCGCGGGCAAGGGCAAAATCTCCGTGGACGGGCCTGAAGTCGAAAAACGTGGCCGCATTGAGAAGGGCTTCTTCCTTCGGCACCCGGATCCACTTGCGGAAGTACTCCTTCCATATCGACAGGGGCTGGCACCACTCCGGGTTGCTGGCCATGTTGTTTCCGGGACAGAGTGCAAACCCGCATGAGGCGAGTCCTTGAGTGACCTCGGATGCGAGCCGCCCGTAGTAGGCCGCCGTCTGCTCCCGTTCTGACTCCGCAGGATCCTCGTACACCAGCGCCGAGTCCTGGTCGGTTCGAATGAGCTGCTCCCTCCTCCCGTCGCTCCCGAGCGAAAGCCAGCAGTAGTTCGACGCAGGCTTAACAAGTCCCCCCACCTCGAGCCGCCGTTCCGCCAGAGCGATTAACCGTGCGACAAGTGCGTCGTTGATCTCGGCGATCATGTCGGCGACAAAGCGGACGTTAATCCCGCGCGCAAGGTACTGCGTGACCAGCTCATCCCCCCTCTCGCGCAATCGGGCAAGCCCGGCCACATCCTCTGTCTGCGCAATCTCCCTGGCGAGCACCGCAGGGTTGTTCCCGTGAAGCAGGACCACGTCGTGCTCGGATATGATCCCGATGACCGGGGAACCGGGAGTCCCGTCTTCGGTGATGCACAGGTGCCTGATCCCCCTTCTCATCATCGTGATGATCGTGCCGGAAGCAGTGTTCCTGACCGGGACAGTGACAACGGGTGTGCTCATGATCGAACGGACCGGCCCGTCTGCCGGGAGCCCTCCGGCGACGACTTTTTTCCTGAGGTCGGTGTCGGTAACGATCCCGAGGGGGCGGCGTTTTTCATCCACCACGACAATGGAGCCGACGTTCCGCTCCGACATGAGGGCGGCGGCCGCGTGAATGCTGGCATCGGCCCCGCATGTGACGACCCACCGCACGGAGGTGACGGGGAGTATGCCGTCGTCGCTCATCAGAGGTTCCTGTTATCTATCCGGCGGTACTGCGGGGACGCGCCGGAGGTACGGAAGGTGTGGAATTCGCAGCCCGGCCTCAGGTCATTTCCGAGGCGTGGATTCAGCCCCGAAGTGGACACGCTCTTCCACGACGGCGAATTTATCCTGCGCTGATTGCTCGGCCTTCATCAGAGAAACTGCGATCCCGACGAGGAACGAAAGGGGGATCGTGACAATTCCCGGGTTCTTGAGGGGGAACAGTGCCGATGAGTTTTTCAGTATGTCGATCTGCACTGTCGGTGAAAAGTATATCAGCAGTATTGTCGAGACGGTGCCGAACACCATGCTGTAGAGGGCGCCGTTGGTTGTGAACTTCTTCCAGAATATCGAGAGGATCAGGGCCGGGAAATTGGCGCTCGCCGCGATCGCAAACGCAAGCCCGACCATGTACGCGACATTCTGCCCCTTGAATGTAATCCCGAGGACCATCGCAAGGACCGCCAGCGCAACCGAGGCATACCTGGCGACTTTGAGCTGTTCCGCCTCCGGCACTTCACCTTTCCGGACCACGTTCACCCAGAGATCGTGCGAGAGCGCCGCCGCTCCCGAGAGGG
Source organism: Ignavibacteriota bacterium (assembly GCA_003161955.1). Lineage (GTDB taxonomy): Bacteria > Bacteroidota > Ignavibacteria > UBA10030 > UBA6906 > Fen-1273. Next base: position 6,502 of record PMND01000003.1, read on the forward strand.
TCAGGCCGGCCACAACGGCGAGTATTGTCGCAAACGCCACCGCCGCAATGAAGCCGAGGAATGCGGTACCCCCGAGAGATTCCGCGAGCAGCGGCGCCGCCATGTTCCCTCCTTTATCGACGGCGGCGATCACGGACTGTCCGACATGCACCATCGCGCCGAATCCCAGGATAAACGTGAGGAGGTAGAAGAACCCGATAAACCCCGTGGCATAAAACACGGACGTCCGCGCCGCTCTGGAATCGGGAACTGTATAGAAGCGCATCAGGATGTGGGGGAGTCCCGCGGTTCCGAGCATGAGCGCAAGACCGAGGGAGATGGCCTCCCATGGATTGGAGACGAGCTTTCCCGGTGCGAGGACGTTCTGGGCCGGGTACTTCGCCACCGCAGCCTGAAAGAGGGCGATGGGGTTCATCCCGAACGACCAGAGCGTCATGACCGCAAGTATCACCGCTCCTCCGAGAAGTAGGACCGCCTTGATGATCTGGACCCATGTCGTGGCGAGCATGCCTCCGAAGAGGACATACAGGAGCATGACGCACCCCACGATGACCACCGCAACCTCGTACGGGAGACCGAACATCAGCCTGATCAGGTTCCCCGCCCCGACCATCTGAGCGATCAGGTAAAACGAGACCGTCGCGAGCGTTCCGACCGCCGCCGCGATCCGGGCGGGGGTCGCCCTCAGCCGGAACGCCACGACGTCGGCAAACGTATATTTCCCGAGGTTGCGCAGGGGCTCGGCGATAAGGAACACGATCAGGGGCCACCCGACGAGCCAGCCGGTGGAGTAGATCAGTCCGTCAAACCCGGAGAGTGACACCAGTCCGGCGATGCCCAGAAAGCTCGCCGCACTCATGTAATCACCGGCAAGAGCCAGACCGTTCTGGAACCCGGTGATCCCGTGTCCCGCGGCGTAGTACTGCACCGTGCTCTTCGTGCGGCGGGCCGCCCAGTAGGTGATCCCGAGGGAAATAGCGATGAAGACGAAGAAGAAGACGATCGCTTCCACGCTCACCTGACCGAGCGAGGTCGCCGAAAGCGGGGTCTGT
>PMND01000026.1 GCA_003161955.1 Ignavibacteriota bacterium
ACCCCCCAGTTGAGGTAGGCAACTCCCATGTTGTAGGACGCGTCGGAATAATTCGGGTCGATCTCAAGCGTCTTCGTGAACTGGTCGATCGCGCCCGCGTAGTCCTCTTTCTTCAGGAGGAAGACGCCGAAGGCATAGCGGAACATCTTGTTCTTGGGGTCCCGCGTCACGGCGTCGCGGGTGATGGCTTCTGCCTTGTCCGACTGGTGCGAACGCTCGTAGGCGTCGATCAGGCTTGCGATATTGTCCGCGTTGTTCGGCTGGAGGTCGAAAGACTTCTTGAACATCTCCGCGGCCTTCGTGTACTCGGCCACAGCCCCCGCCGTGTCCTTCGCGTCGAGGCTCTTCTGGGCGAACACGTACTCGAGCTGGCCCAGGAACCGCGCCGCATCAAAGAAGTCCGGGTTCTTCTTCAGCCCCGTCTGCAGGTTCGCGCGGGCTCCCTCGTAGTCCTGCTTCGCATAGTTGGCGAGGGCCGCCACGTAGTATGTCGTGGAGCTGTCCGGTTCGAGGGCCATCGCCATCGTGAAGCGGACAAGCGCGCTGTCATAGTAGACGGCGGTGTCGCGCCCGCGGTTGTAGTAGTTTACCCCTTCGTTGTACTGGCTCCCCCAGAGGGCGAGCCTGTTCCGCGTGATTTCGTTCTTATGCGCATCCGAGAGGGCGAGCGCGCGTGTGTACGCCTCGTTCATCCCGGGGTAGTTTTTCGTCTCAAGACGGACTGCGCCGAGGAGAAACCATGCATCCTCGTCCTTGTCGTTCTTGGCGATCTGCTTCAGGAGGCTCTCTTCAGCTTTCTGCCATTGTTTCTGCTGCATGTACAATTTCGCACTCGTGGTTTCGGCGGAACCGCACTGGAAACCTGTCGAGGAGAGGTAGACCGCCGCAATGAGGAGCACTGCTCCGGGGAGAAAACGTTTCATGATGACTCCTGGGAATGGGGGTGGTGATGAAGTGTTCAACAATGAAATATAGCACACAGCCTCCGAAAATGCAAGAATGTTGATTCTTGGGACCTTTTTTCTTATCCTTTTTTTTCTGCGCGCCCCCTTCGGTACGCCTCCCGGACGGCAAGGGTACTCAATGGACTGCATTTTCTGCAGGATTATCGGCCATACGCTCCCCGCCGAGATACTCTTCGAGAGCGAGAGGGTGATCTCCATACTCGACATCAACCCGATCCACCACGGGCATGCGCTCGTGATACCGAAGGCCCATTGCGCGGATTTCCTCTCCGTCCCCGAGGAGGACCTCCACGAAGTCCTGCGGGTCACACAGATCGTCGCCAGGGCGCTTGTCGGCAGCCTCCGGCTCGACGGCTTCAACATTTTTTCCAACAACGGGCGGATCGCCGGACAGTCAGTGTTCCATTTCCACATGCACGTGACCCCGCGCTACGCAAACGACGACATCCGCTTCGTGCTGAAACTCAAGTCATACTCCGGGGGCACGATGGCCGACTTCGCCCGCCGGATCCGCCAACACATCCTGTCCCCTTAGATCCCGGAGAACCATGCTATGCCCGCATACGAGAAGCTCATCCCGCCTGCCACGGGAGAAAAGATCTCCCGGAAGGGGACGACGCTGACCGTCCCCGATCACCCCGTCATCCCGTTTATCGAGGGGGACGGGACAGGTCCCGATATCTGGCATGCGTCACGGATCGTCTTTGATGCGGCCGTCGCCAGGGCCTACGGCGCGCGCAGAAAAGTCGTGTGGTTCGAGGTCTTCGCCGGGGAGAAGGCCAACCAGGTGTATGGTCCGAACACCTGGCTGCACGACGATACGCTCGAGGCGATCAGGGAGTACATCGTTGCGATCAAGGGACCGCTGACGACCCCCGTCGGCGGCGGTATCCGGTCCATCAACGTCACGCTCCGCCAGCTGCTGGACCTGTACGTCTGCCTGCGCCCCGTGCACTATTTCGCCGGGGTCCCTTCCCCCGTCAGGCACCCCGAGCTGATCGACATGGTGATATTCAGAGAAAACACGGAAGACATCTACGCCGGGATCGAATGGAAGGCCGGGACGCCCGAAGCAGCAAAGGTGATCCGTTTCCTCCGGGAGGAGATGGGAGTGAAGAAAATCCGGTTCCCGGACACCTCCTCGATCGGCATCAAACCGGTCTCGCGGGAAGGGACCGAGCGGCTCGTGCGTGCAGCAATCCGGTACGCGCTCGACAGCAGGCGGCGATCGGTGACGCTGGTGCACAAAGGAAACATCATGAAGTTCACGGAAGGGGCGTTCCGGGACTGGGGCTACGAACTTGCGAAGCGCGAGTTCTCCGATACCGTCGTCTCCTGGGAAGAGTGCGGGGGGAATGCCCCGGAGGGGAAGGTGCTCATCAAGGATGTCATCGCCGACGCATTCCTCCAGCAGATCCTGACGCGCCCCGCCGAGTACGACGTGATCGCCACGCTTAACCTGAACGGGGACTACATCTCGGACGCGCTCGCCGCCCAGGTCGGCGGGATCGGCATCGCTCCCGGGGGAAACATCAACTACGAAAACGGATATGCCGTTTTCGAGGCCACGCACGGCACGGCGCCGAAATACGCCGGACAGGACAAGGTGAACCCCGGATCGGTGATACTGAGCGGCGAGATGATGTTCCGGTATCTCGGGTGGACGGAAGCCGCCGACATCATCCTGCGGGCGCTTGAGAAGACCATCGCGACAAAGGTCGTGACCTACGATTTCGCCCGGCTGATGGAGGGGGCGAAGGAAGTCCGGTGTTCCGAATTCGGCAAGGCGATCGTCGCCAACATGTGAGAAACTTTCCGTCCCGCCGCAGTGTTGGATTCATTGTACAGGCGGGTAACACATCTGGTCCATATCATGCGGAGGAGTGCATTATGAGGAAGGCTGATCTCATCACGCTGGCGCTCCTCCTGGTCGCCCCCCCCGCACCCGCAGCCGGCGGGGCCGGCGTCGACTCCCGGGCGCCCGGGTTCACTCTGACGGACGCACAGGGAGCGTCCCACGCCCTGGCGGACTACCGGGGGAAGTACGTCATCCTGGAATGGGTGAACTTCGGATGCCCGTTCGTGGGGAAACACTACGGGAGCGGATCGATGCAGGAACTGCAGCGGACGATGACCGCCAGGGGGACCGTGTGGCTTTCCATCTGTTCCTCCGCGCCCGGAAACCAGGGATACTACGAAGGGGAAGAACTGAAGGAGAAGCTGAAGGAGGAGAACGCCTCCCCCACCGCGTACCTGGTGGANNGGAATCGATAACATCGCTTCCACCGACCGCGACGACATCGCGAAGGCAACGAACTACGTGAAAGAGGTGATGGCTGCCGCGTGGGACGGAAAACCGCTTCCCGTCAAGACAACCCGATCGTACGGCTGCTCTGTGAAGTACAAGTGAATTAGTGCTACGAACCGGCCCCGGGGGATTCCGCCGCGGGCGCCCCGCAGAACTCGCCGAACACCTCGATGAGATGCTTTGCGATCTGGGAGGCGTCCCGGTTCTCGATCTGGTAGCGCGGGATAAAATGCACGAGCTCTCCGTCCTTATACAGTGCCATTGACGGAGAGGACGGGGGGATCGTGCCGAGATGCTCCCGCACCCGGGCGGTCGCCTCGAGATCCCCGCCGGCAAAGACGGTCGTCAGCTCATCCGGCCTCACAGGCGCCTGTTTCAGGGCCATTGCGATCCCCGGACGGGCCTTCCCTGCCGCGCACCCGCACACCGAATTGATGACGATCAGATTCGTCCCCTTCTTGTTTGCAATCGTCTCGTCCACATCCCGAACACTCCGCATCTCCCGGAACCCGATGCGCGTAAGCTCATCCCTGAAAGGCTGTATCGCCCCCTGATCGTATTGCATATCCCTCCGCTCCGTATTGTAATGAACTCCTGCTCCCTTATACTAACTCATTTCCCGCGCCGTGAGTTCCGCGCCGGCCGCCGGCGAGGCGCGGAAGATTTCGGTTTCCTCTTTGCGGGCCCTTTCCTCCTTGCGGGCGCTTTCCTCTTCGCGGGAGCCTTCTTGTTTGCGGGGCCGGCCCGCTTTACGGCTGCGGGACGGGGCTTCGCCCGCCTCTTCCCCCCATCCCCCCGTTTTTCACCTTTCCGAATCTTCCCCTCCGCCGCGATCAGGTTCAGTGCGCTTCCCGCCCTGAACCACCCGATCTGGTTCCCGTTGAACGTGTGGTTAAGAAGAATGTCATCGACGGAACCGTCCGTGTGTCTGAGCACGCACCCCAGGGGAACTCCGGGGGCGAATCCCGAGAGCCCCGTGATCGAGACCAGGTCCCCCTCCTGCACCCGGTCGTAGTCATTGGGGTTCGAGAACGTCAGCGGGAGCATCCCCTGCTTCTTCAGGTTCGTTTCGTGGATCCGCGCAAAGCTCTTCACGATGATGACCTTCCCCCCGAGCCAGCGGGGCTCCATCGCCGCATGCTCCCGGCTCGACCCCTCCCCGTAGTTCTCGTCCCCCACGACCACCCAGGCGAGATCCCGCGCCTTGTACTCCCTGGCCACCTGCGCGAACTCTTTCCTTTCACCGGTGAGGACGCTCGTTCCCGCCCCCGTTTCACCGGTGAAGGCGTTGACCGCGCCGCTGAACATGTTGTTCGAGATGTTGTCGAGGTGCCCCCTGTACTTCAGCCATTTCCCCGCCGGCGAAATGTGGTCCGTGGTGCACTTCCCTTTCGCTTTCAGCAGAAGCGGCATCGCCAGGAGGTCGTTTCCGTCCCAGGCCGGGAACGGCGAGAGGAGCTGGAGCCGGTCGCTCGAAGGAGCGACATTGATCCGGATACGGGACCCGTCGCGCGCGGGACCGACGTACCCGTTTTCCCCCGGAGCGAAACCTCTCCGCGGGAGCTCGTCGCCGCCCGGGGGGGCAAGCGTCACAGGCTCACCGCGGCTGTTCATGAGTGAATCCCTGAGCGGGTTGAACGTGAGACGGCCTGCAAATGCCAGCGCTGTCACGATCTCGGGGCTCGCGACGAATGCGTGAGTCTCAGGGTTGGCGTCGTTCCGCCCGGCGAAGTTCCTGTTGAACGATGTGATGATGGAGTTTTTCTCCCCCTTCGTTACATCGTGGCGTTTCCATTGCCCGATGCACGGGCCGCAGGCGTTTGCAAGCACATTCCCCCCTGCCTCCACGAGCGTCTTCAACTGGCCGTCCCGTTCGATCGTCGCCCGCACCTGCTCGGAGCCGGGCGTGATCGTGAATTCCGACCGGGTTTTGAGTCCCGCCGCAAGGGCCTGGCGCGCAACGCTTGTCGCGCGTTCGATGTCTTCGTAGCTCGAGTTCGTGCAGCTCCCGATCAGCGCGACGCGCAGCTCTTCGGGATAGTTGTTCTGCCTGACCGCCCCGGCGAATTCGGAGAGCTTCCATGCCCTGTCCGGAGAGAAGGGCCCATTGATCATCGGTTCAAGCTCGGAGAGATTGATCTCGATGACCTGGTCGTAATATTCGGAGGGGGATGCGGTGACCTCCGGGTCCGGGGCCAGGCAGTGCGCAACGGCGTCCGCCATCGCCGCCACGCTCTTTCTCCCCGTTGCCGTAAGGTAGTCCGACATGCGCCGGTCGTACGGGAAGACGGATGTCGTGGCTCCGATCTCCGCCCCCATATTGCAGATCGTCCCCTTGCCGGTCGCGGATATCGATGCCGTCCCCTCCCCGAAGTACTCGACGATCGACCCGGTCCCTCCCCTGACGGTCAGAATCCCGGCGAGCTTCAGGATCACATCCTTCGCAGAGGTCCAGCCGCCGAGCTTTCCGGTGAGATGGACTCCGATGACTTTCGGGAACTTCAGTTCCCAGGGCATCCCCGCCATGACATCGACCGCATCCGCGCCGCCGACACCGATCGCGATCATGCAGAGCCCCCCCGCATTCGGGGTGTGGGAGTCTGTCCCGATCATCATCCCGCCGGGGAACGCATAGTTCTCGAATACAACCTGATGGATGATCCCGGAGCCCGGCTTCCAGAATCCGATCCCGTGGCGTGAGGAAACGCCGGCAAGGAAATCGTATACCTCGCGGTTGTCGCTCAGGGCCTGGCCGAGATCTTCGCGGGCTCCCGACTGCGCCTGGATCAGGTGATCGCAGTGGACTGTTGTCGGAACGGCAACCCGCGGGATCCCCGCAGACATGAACTGCAACAGCGCCATCTGCGCGGTCGCATCCTGCATCGCCACGCGGTCGGGAGAGAACTCCTCGTACGATGTCCCGCGGAGGGAAGCTTTTTTCGGCGGCCGGTGGAAATGTGCGTAGAGAATTTTCTCGGTCAGTGTCAGCGGCCGACCCACGATCCTGCGGGCCACCTTCACGCGGCCGGGCGTTCGTGCATAGATCCGTTCGAGTACGTCGCTGTCGAATACCATGGGCGTGTCCGTCGTGGTGGAAAGGAGAGGTTGTGTAAAATATACACATCGCAGGGAATCTCTGCAAGTGCCGTCCGGTTGCAATAGTGACGGTTTTTTGGTAGTTTTTAATGACATGACCACACATCCTCTCGAACAACCCGGACAGGAAGACGAGGTCCTGACGCAGGACCCGGCAAGGGTGATCCTCTTCAACGACGACATCCACACCTTCGACGAAGTCATTGCGCAACTCATCAAGGCGACCCATTGCACCGGCGCCAGGGCGGAGGCGCTCGCGATGGAGGTCCATACGAACGGCAAGGCCGTCGTGTTCGGGGGGGAACTTGCCAGGTGCATGGAGGTGAGCGGCATACTGGAAGAAATCAAACTAATGACGCAGATCGAGGTGTCATGACCTCACGGGAGACACGGGAGAGCTTCCTCGGGTTCTTCAGGGAGAGGGGCCACCGGATCGTGCCGGGCGCGTCCGTGATCCCGTACGGGGATCCGACGCTCCTCTTCACGAATGCCGGCATGAACCAGTTCAAAGACGTGTTCCTGGGAACGGGACGCCGGGAGTATGTCCGCGCCGCGGACACGCAGAAGTGCATCCGCGTCAGCGGCAAACACAATGACCTTGAGGAGGTCGGCCGCGACACGTACCACCATACCTTCTTCGAGATGCTGGGGAACTGGTCGTTCGGGGATTATTACAAGCGCGAGGCGATCGGCTGGGCATGGGAGCTCCTGACCGGCGTCTGGGGACTTGAGAAGAAACGGCTGTACGCGACAGTCTTTGAGACCGATGAAGAGGCGCTGGCGCTCTGGAAACAGGTCACCGACATCGATCCCGCGCACGTCCTCCGGTTCGGCAGGAAGGACAATTTCTGGGAGATGGGAGAAACCGGCCCGTGCGGACCCTGCTCCGAAATTCACATCGACCTGACGCCGGACGGGTCGGGGAAACCGCTCGTCAACGCCGGGGATCCCCGCGTCATGGAGATCTGGAACCTGGTGTTCATACAGAACAACAGAGACGAGCAGGGGGCGCTTGAACCGCTCCCCGCCCGGCACGTGGACACGGGGATGGGGTTCGAAAGGGTCTGCGCCGTGCTGCAGGGGAAGGACTCCAATTACGACACCGATGTCTTCACGCCGATCATCAGCGCTGTCGCGGAAAAGACCGGCAGGCCCTACATGGAGGAGCACGACCGCGTCGCCATGCGCGTCATCGCGGACCACGTCCGTATGCTCTCGTTCGCAATCGCGGACGGCGCCGTCCCCGGGAACGACGGGCGCGGGTATGTCCTTCGCCGCATACTCCGGCGCGCGGCGCGTTTCGGCCGGACGCTCGGGATGCGGGAGCCCTTCATTCACGCCGTCGCACCCGCCGTCGCGCTGTCGATGGGGGATGCCTTCCCGGAGATCGTCGAGCGGCAGGCGCACATTCAGAAAGTCATACGGGCCGAGGAGGAGAGCTTCAACACGACGCTCGACCGCGGACTGGAAATCTTCGGCTCGGTCCTGGAACGGCTCGGGAAGACGAAGGACTTCCCGGGAGAGGACGCGTTCAAGCTCTACGATACGTTCGGGTTCCCCCTCGACCTCACGCAGCTTATGGCGGCGGAACACGGGCTCGGTGTGGACACCCGGAGGTTCGACGCACTTATGGAGGAGCAGCGCGCGCGCGCGCGCAGGGGGGATATCTCGAAGCCCGTCCCCTCCGGGCATCCGGGGAGGGATGCGTTCGCATCGTTCAACCCTTCCGCGTTCGTCGGGTATGAGACGCTCGAGACACGATCCGTCCTCGAACACGTTGTCGACGGCAGGTTCATCAGCCTGGACAGAACCCCCTTTTACGTCCGATCGGGGGGTCAGGTTGACGACACCGGCATTATCGAGGGGGAGGGATTCGTCGCGGAAGTGATCGCCTCGGAAAAAGAGAATGACAGGATCATCCACGAGATACGGCTGACAGGGGGATCCATCCCCGCCGCCCCGGGCCCGCAGGTGACCGCCCGCGTCGACAGGGAACGCCGCATGAATATACAGCGGAATCACTCCGCGACCCACCTGGTGCACGAGGCGCTGCGCCGCGTCCTCGGGACGCACGTGCACCAGCAGGGATCACTCGTCGCGCCCGACCATCTCCGGTTCGACTTCCCGCATTTCGCGAAGGTCACGGCGGAGGAGATCCGGGGGATCGAGGATATCGTCAACGGCAAGATCGCCGACCGCATNNAGGAGACCGGGGAGATCGGGCTCTTCAAGATCATCAGCGAATCGGGGATCGCCAGCGGGGTCCGCCGGATCGAGGCGGTCACCGGGGACGGCCTCCGGCGGTACATCGAGGGGCAGATACTCGCAGGCAGGGGGACGGAGGAGCAGATCGGGAAACTCCTCGAGGAGAACGCGGCGCTGGAAAAGGAGCTCGGTCTCCCTTCCCGACGGGACGCGGTCCCCCTTGAACCCCTCGCTTCCCCGGGCCGGGTGCTTACCGCGGAATCGATCGACGCGGTTGCACGGGGGATCCGCGAGAGGGCAGAGACCGCGGAAAGGCTCGGGAAAGAAACGGCCGAGCTCCGGAAAGAACTCTCCAGGCTCCGCGTCCGGGAAGGGGCCTCATCGATCGACGAGATGGTCTCCGGCGGCACGAGGATCGACGGCAGCCTTCTCGTCACCGCACAGGTCTCCGCCGCCTCGATGGACGAGCTCAAGAGCCTCGGCGACGCCCTCCGCGGGAAGCTGCAATCGGGCGTCGGGGTCCTTGGCGCGGTCATCGACGGGAAGCCGGCTCTCGTCTGCGTCGTCACGGACGATCTCATCAGGGGGAAGGGCGTGCAGGCNNGATTCTCACACTTTCGGGAGAACAGATGGCTCGCAAAGAGGATCCGACAGAGGCGCGGAGGTCGTTCATCGCCGCCGAACTTGCCGCCAGCGCGGAGATAAAATTGCAGATCGCGATGGCGTGTTCCGATTCGATCGCGGGCGCCGTCGATGTCATCGTCCGCGCACTCGGCACCGGGAAGAAAGTGCTCCTCTGCGGCAACGGCGGGAGCGCGGCCGACTCGCAGCACCTTGCCACTGAATTCGTCATCCGCATGAACCCGGCGATCAAGCGGCCGGGACTCCCGGCAATCGCGCTGACAACCGACAGTTCCATGCTGACCGCCGGAGCCAACGACATCGGGTACGACAACGTCTTCGCCAGGGAGGTCGAGGCACTGGGATCGCAGGGGGACGTCCTCATCGGGATCAGCACGAGTGGCAGATCGGAAAGCGTGAACCGTGCCGTCACGACCGCGAAGGGAAAAGGGATGGCGACGATCGGTTTTCTCGGGGGGGACGGGGGGGCCATGAAGGAGCTCGTGGACGTCGCGATCATTGTTCCCTCCCCTGACACGCAGCGGATACAGGAAGGACACATCACGATCGGCCACATTATCTGCGGCCTGGCAGAGCGCGAGTTGTTCGCCTGACGGAGGACATGACCGTGCCTCCCCACTCTCCCGATCCCGCCGGCAGGCGCCAGGGGGATCTCGTCATTCCCCTCGTCAGGGTCGCCATCGACGCGGTCGCGATCGAGGCGTCCTTTCTCCTTTCGTACTGGCTCCGGTTCCGGAGCATGATCTTCGAACACCTCGGCTTCGACTCTGTCGTCCCCCCCCCGATGGAGGGCTACCTGGCCGGCTCTGCAGTGATGGTCGTGATCTGGCTCCTCCTGTTTCGCGCCAGCAAGGTGTACCGCCCACGCCGCCGGGTCAGCCTGTCAGACGAGCTGATTGCCATAGTCCGCTGGGACACGGGGGGGATGCTTATCCTCATGAGCGCGGCGTTCCTGTACCGGGGGTTTTCATATTCGCGGATCGTCTTCGCCCTCATCTGGGCCGCATCCATCCTGCTCATACTCTCCGGTCGTGCGCTCGTCGCATCGCTGGAAAGAAAAATGCACCGGCGCGGGCGCTTCCTGAGGACGGCGGTGATCATCGGCAACGACGCGCTCGCAAACGATGTCTTCGTGCGTCTCCACCGCCACCCGTCATTCGGGTTCGACATTGCCGGGTATTTTGCCGATGCTCCCTGCGACCCGGCCCTGAGGCTCTCCGGACTCGCCCATCTCGGCCCGGTCACCGGCGCGGCGCAATTCATCGGAAGCCGGGACGTCAGTGTCGTCTTCATTGCACTCCGTGCGGGAGCCCAGCAGCGCCTGTTCGATCTGGTCTCGGACTGCGAAGGGCTCGACGTCCAGTTCATGATGATCCCGGATGTCCTTGAAGTCCTGACGAGCCACGTGCGGTTGACTGAGTACGAGGGGCTCCCTTTCCTCACGCTGAAGAGCAACCCCCTCACCGGATGGGGGAGAGTGGCCAAGAGGCTGACGGACGTTGCCGTCTCGGCGTTCCTCCTCATCGCTCTTTCGCCCCTCCTCCTGCTCATTGCAGTCCTCGTGCGCCTCAGCTCATCCGGGTCCGTGTTATACCGGCAGCAGCGCGTGGGGATCGACGGCACGCCGTTCTCGATTCTGAAGTTCCGCTCGATGCGCCCCGATGCCGAGGCCGTCACCGGCCCGATCTGGGCCCGCAAGGATGATCCCCGGCGGACGCGGATCGGCATGTTCCTGCGGAAGACAAGCATGGACGAACTCCCCCAGCTCATCAATGTGCTGAGGGGAGAAATGAGCCTTGTCGGGCCACGACCGGAGCGCCCCTACTTCGTGGAACAGTTCAGGGCCAGGGTCCCGAAGTATCTCGACCGTCACCGTGTGAAGACCGGCATGACGGGGTGGGCGCAGGTCAACGGCCTCCGGGGGGATACATCAATCGAAGAGCGGATAAAATTCGACCTGTACTATATCGAGAACTGGTCCTTCGCGCTCGACATCAAGATATTGTTGCGCACGGTCCGCGTCGCGCTTTCGTTTAAGGAGGTACACTGAGGTGATCCCGCTGATCGTATTCTATCTCCACATCGTCGCTATCGCGGCTGTGTATACACGGCGATGGCAGGAGGAGGGGATGGCAGAGGCATTCCTGGCGGTCTTTTTCATGGCTCTGATCTTCTTCGTCGGATGGAGCATGGCATCGTTCGTCATGAAGCTCTTCATGACCGCCGGCGGCGCGGGGCCGGCCCTGAACAGGGATTCCGCATCCCTCCTCCTCCTCGCGGTGGCGGAAGCGGTGTTTTATTATTTCTACCTTCGGGGAGAGAAAAAGCCGTCCGGGTCGCCGGAGGCCGGACACGGGAACGACTGAAGAGGATCGCGGGTGAAACAGGTGCCGGCCCCTTCCGCATGCTTCTGTCATGCAGAGAGGGCCGGCACGGTTCTCTTTATTGCAGGCAACGAGAGGTCGCGCGGGGCGGGAACGACGAACCTACTTTCCTCCTGCCTTTGCGACCCAGATCTGACCTTCAACTGATTTTGCGAGCTGGTCGGCGGCCTCTTTCGCCTCCTTTGAGCTCNNTCTTCGACAAATGCGCTCATGCCCGCGGAGCTCAGTCGCGACGCTTCCTTCTCCGCCATGTCTTTGCTCGTCCACGATGAGACCTGGACAGTGAAGTTTCCGCTTCCCGATGGGGGTGGATTGAACTTCCGCGCCGGCGCGGCGTCGCTCTTGTGCGTGGATCCAGCAGCGGCCGGGACCGGCGTCGTGGCGGCCGGCGTCGTGGTGGCCGGCTCGAGGCTCGGCTCGGGAGTCGGTGTGACGTCGTTCGCCGGCGCCGTTGATCCCTGGTCCGTCGTGTTCGCCGCCGGGGCGGCGGTCTCGGGAGGCGGCAGCTGTTCTGTTACCGCTTCGGTGGTGACCTTCGGCGCCCTCTTCCCCCAGAGATGGATGACCTTGAAATAATTCAGAGCGAACACGCCTCCGGCTACGACCACGACGAGGAGGAGAGCGGTAAGAACCGTCGAGCTATTCCCCCCCCCGCTCACGCCAACTTCACGGAGGGTCGGCGGCGGGGGGACGGACTGGTCGGAATCAAGGGGGTTGGATTCTTCCTCGAACCCGTCATCCCTGAGATTCAGTTTCGGCATGATAATTTCCTCCTGTTGTTGTGAGCACGATCCTGCGCAAGGCACCTGGAAAGAATCGCAAACCGGTCTCTCTCCGCCTGTGAGCGGGGATACCCCCCGGCCGATTCGGCGTCAGGGGGCGAACACGTTCCGGTTAAAGTAAACTTTCAAGTAGTTCGTCTAGTGGCTTAATTTAGGTCGAAAACCGATTGAAGTCAAGTCGATTCTCGAAAAACGACCGGAATCACTCAGATTTTGGGGTGAGAGTGGTGTCGGCGCCGCGCTTTGACGGGTGCGTCCCCGGGAACATCAGATTCGTGTGCACAAGTACCACATACACCGCGAGTGCGAGTATACAGAGAGTACAGAAGGCGACGACGAGCACAGGGAGAATGGAGATCGGACGCAGGCGTGGCCTCCTTCTTCGCCCGCCATGCAGCCTCTGGTGCAACGCCGATTCAAAATACCAGGGGGCGCCCCTCCGTTTCAGCCGCCGCAGTTCCTCCTTGAGGCGCTCGTCATCGTTCCCTTCGAAGGATTTGCTCATGGCCGTTCAGTCCCTTATCAGATCACGAAGCTGGTCGCGCAGCAATGTCCGCGCCCGGTTGATCCGCGATTTCACTGTCCCCATCGCAGTTCCGGTGATGGCCACGATCTCCTCATAGGAAAGCTGCTGGATATCACGGAGGACGACAACTTCCCGGTACTTGACGGGAAGGGACTTCAACGCCTGCTGGATCCTCTCCTCCCGGAGCGTGTCATCCGCGGCGCCGTCCGGTCCGGCACTTTCATCCGGGAGATCGAACATCTGTCCGTCGCCGTGCGGCTCACCGAGCCTCACGAACCGCCGGAGCGACCACCGGCGGAGCCGGGTCTTCGCGAGATTCGATGCGATTGTGTAAATCCACGTCGAGAACCTGGCCGCCGGCGTGTAGGATCCCCTGCTCCGCCACACTCGTACGAACGTCTCCTGTACCACATCGTCCGCCTCATCCCGGTCCCCGAGGAATCTCCGGGAGAAGTTCGTCAGCTCGTCCTTGTATCGCTGGACCAGCAGGGCATACGCCGGCTCGTTCCCCTGCTGNNCCGATGTTCCGCTCCTCCGCACCGCACAGGCGCACGATCAGTGATTCCATCACCTGGCGCACATCGTAGGTGCCCGATTTTGACTGTTCGTCCGCTTCCGCCAGCAAGAGGAGCGCCCGTTCGCATGCCGCCGGGGGCTGGAAACCGAGAGCCTCATGGTACTCCTGGATGAAGAACGGATGGACGCGGGCCTGCGCGGCCTGGTCCTTCTGCGCGACACCCCGCCGCTGGAGATCGTGCAGCTTCCAGAGCGTCAGGAAATAATTCGTCATCGTGGCGATGACGAGCGGCGCCCCTCCCCCCGCCCCGAGTATCTCCTCGAGTATTCTCATCGCGCGCGCAGTCTCCCTGCGACCCACCACCTTCTGAAGCTCGAACGGGCTGAACTCTTTCGACATTCCCACAAGCGCGGACACGTCGCCGGCGGTGATCTCCTTCCGGTCGCCGATGTAAATGTAGAGCTTGACAAGCTCGCTCCTGATTTCCCGGAGCGACGTGCCGACATATGCCGCAAGGAGTTTTGCGGCCTCGGCCTCGATCCTGTACCCCCCCTTCATGACAGCCCCGGCGATCCAGGACGGTATCTTATCTTCGTACAGGCGTTTGCATTCGAGCGCGCCCCCCGACCGTTTTATTGCCGCATACGGCTTTTTCCGCATGTCGGGTTTTACGGCGACGAAAATCAGGCAGGTTGACGGGGAAGGCTCCGCCACATAGGCGGCCAGGAGCTCGCAATCGTGGAGGGAAAGCTTGTCCGCTTCCCGTACAACGACCACCCGGCGCCCTCCGGCCATCGGAAACGACGAGGCGGCTGCGGCGATTTCCCTCCCGTCCGTTTCCCCGGCCCCAAGGACATCGAGGTTGAACGTCCGGTCACCTCCCTCCAGCGCAGCCTGGAGAATGGCGTCAAGTGCCTCCTCAACCAGCAGATCCTCTTCCCCGTAAAGGAGGTACACCGGCGCCACCGTACCGCGAGCGAGCGACGCGAACAGCTCCGTCGAAGTCAACGCGTCCTTCGCCACCCGGGGTCAGTCCTTCTTCGCCGGTGCCGGAGCCGGAGACGGTGCCGGCCGGATCCAGACTTTTTTCATCACGACGGGCGTGGCAGGCTTCGACGCGTCCGGGCCCATCCCCCCGGTCAGAGCGACGCCTCCGATAGCATCGACGACCTCGATCCCTTTTACCACTTTGCCGAATATCGTGTATTTCCTGGGGAGAGTCATGTTGTCCGCCAGCATGATGAAGAACTGGCTCGTGTTCGTATTCGGGCCCCGGTTGGCCATTGCGAGCACGCCTTTCGCGTACCCCGCTTTGTAGGAGCCGGTTGCCGGGTTAAGCTCGTCCGGGAACTCCATCCCCCAGATGCTCTTCCCCCCCGTCCCTGTCCCTGTGGGGTCCCCCCCCTGTATGACGAACCCCGGTACCACCCGGTGGAATATGACGCCGTCGAAATATTTCGCCCCAGCGAGTCCGACGAAGTTCTCCACCGTCTTCGGGGCGTCCGCGGAGTACAGCTCGGCCTCGATCGTCCCCAACGTCGTTTCAATCACGGCGACCACTTTTTCCTTTTTCATCGGCTTCCTTTTTCCTTTGGCTGTGGATTGCGGGGATCCTGAGGCCATCCCCCCGGCAAGCGCGGCGACAAGCATGAGCATGGCGGGCATTCCCGCAAGCGTACGGTGACTGCGCATCAGTGATTCTCCCTGTATTGTTAGAGTGGTCAGAAAAGGTAGCATGCCCCCAGGCGCGCACCCGCGCCGAATGAGTGGAGCGTGACTGCCAAGCCGCTCGATCCCACACCCGGGCTTGTCCCGGATCCGTCGGAAATTGGTCCGATCAGCTCCCAGCGGATATTCCCCCCCAGGAACGCGAAGAGGTGGTCGCCGAAGGCGGTGTTCGCCTCGATCTCGACGACCATCCCCGGTCCCTTCCCCGCGTATGTGTTGTTCAGATAGGAGTATTTCTCCTCCATGTTCCCGAAATGGTATCCGCCCCCCGCCCCCACTTTGACGTTATAGACGCCGCGGTCCGTCAGCATATACTGGAGGATCACCGAAGGCATGTTCATGGTGACGCTGATCGTTGCCGGGCCGTACGCCCCCTGCGGGGACCAGGAAGCGAGCGTGTAGGCGTATTCGAGCTTCAGGAGCCAGAGATCGGACAGGGGGAGCGCAAACGCACCGAAGAACTCCACCGCCGATTTGAAACCGGGCGCGGCACCCCCGTACGGGAGTGTCGCGTTGATCAGAGTCGTCACATCGGAGTAGGACGCATATTCCACCCCCATTCCCGCGGAGAGTGAAACCCGCGGCCCGGGACCGGCGGGCGCCTGCGCACGGACCCCGGGAACGGCGCAGAACGCCGCGGTCATCAGTAATAACGGAAAGCGCAGCGGATTTCTCATCGTTCCTTCTTCTCCCCCGCGGTTATTCTTTGCGGGTGTGCAAACCGGTCGCGGATAAAGTAATACAACCCCACAAGCGTCACGCCGATGAACCCGACGGCGTGGGTGACTGTCGCGAACCCGAGCGCCACGGACGGGTCCACCGCGAAAAGTCGGATGAGCGTCTGCGAGGCGAACGCATGGTAGCTGCCGGTGCTCCCCGGGGTCGGTATCGCGACGCCGATGCTCGATATCGTGAGGACGACGACCGCCGCGCGCGGCCCGAGCATCCCGAGGCCGAAGGCAAAAAGCGCAACATACGTCATGAGGATATACAAAAACCAGACAAGGACGCCTGAGAGTACGATGACGGCGAAGCTCGCGGGCTCCTTGAGAAAAAGGAAACCGTCGAGAAACGCATGCACCTGTTCCTCGGTGCGGAGCCGTGCCCCTTCCGGGAGCACCCATGTCAGGGGGCGGAGGAGGAACCGGTCCGTCCAGTCCCGTCGCACCATCATGGCAACGAGAAACACCATCCCTGCCGCGGTGACCCCGGTGATGATCAGGCCCGCGCTCTGGAGCCACGGGAATGAATCGAGAAGGGGGCCGTCGTAGACGAGGGGGAGGAGCGCGACAAGGAGGAGGAACGAGAAGGTGTCGATGATGCGCTCGACGACGACCGTCCCGAACGCAGAACTCACCGGGATCGACTCCGTCCTGCTGATGGCATAGGGGCGGGCGATCTCTCCGGCGCGGGGCAGGACATTGTTGAACATGTAGCCGATCATAACGCCGGCGAAGAGGTTTCTGAATCCGATCCCGCGCCTGATCGGGGAAAGCAGGTACCCCCACCGCCAGGCACGCACCGCATGGCTTGCCATCAGGCAGGCAAACATCGCCAGCATCCACCAGTAGTTCGCCCCCCGCATGAGTGCGACGAGCTTCCCCACATCCGTACCCCGGAATGCAATCCAGAGGAACAGCACCGTCAGCGCCGCGCTCAGGGCAAACTGCATGAACCGGCGGCTGCGCGAGACGGTGGACCCGGCGAGCGGGGACTCCTGGAGCAACACTCCTCCTATCGCATGTCGACGACTTCAGCCCCTTCCGGAATCTGCAGAACGAACCGGGAGTCGCTCAGGCCGGGATTCAGTGTAATGTCGCTGACCGTGTAGGTCGTCACTTTTCCGTTGACATCGGTGAGCTCCGCCTTCCGGACGAGCCATTCCGACGGATCAACCCAGAGGCGGAGCGACTTCAGAAGAGACCGTTCGCCCTTCGGGATCAGATTCAGGACGATGCATTCGGTGTTCCCCGATTTTTCGCGGCCTCTGACGGTTGCGGCATACTCGTCCGTCGCCCCCCCCAGTATGCGCTCCGGAGAAAATGAGCGGTCCGAGGGCTTGAAGCGATCGATAAGAACCTGGCGGTTCGGCACGGAATATGACCAGACGGTTTCCCCATCCGTCACCACGGTCTGGTCGTCCGTTTCAATCCTGTACTTGTGCTCTTTTTTCAGGTAGAGGGTCCCCTTCGCACGCTGCTCGAGCGTCGACCCGGGAAAGCGCGTATGTTGGGTGAACTTGAGTTCCGCGTCCCGGATCCCGTCGTATTTCTTCCTGACGCTTTCCAGTATCTCCTGAGGGTCGTCCGATGCGGCGGCGCCCCGGATGATGAGGAACAGGAGGGCCGCCAGGGGAGCCCACCGGGTTATGAATCGCTTCACCGCCGCCTCACGAATTGTTGAGTATGACGTCGAGCTCCGCTTCCGTTTCCACGAGGACGTCGCGCGCTTTGCTCCCGTCGAAGGGACCGACGATCCCCGCCGCCTCCAGCTCATCGACGAGGCGTGCGGCGCGGGAATACCCCACCTTGAGCCTCCGCTGCAGGAGCGAGACGGACCCCTGCTGATGCCTGACGATCAGCCGTGCGGCCTCTTCAAACAGCTCGTCCCGCTCTCCATCACCCCCCCCGTCGCCGCTCTTCTTCTTGTCCACGATCGACGGGAGCATGAAGGGGCGCGCGAACCCGGGCTGCGCACTGATGTGGTCCACAACCGCATCCACTTCGTCCGCGGAGATAAAAGCGTTCTGGAGACGGACCGGTTTCGGGCTCCCGCTGGCGAGGTACAGCATGTCGCCGTTCCCCAGGAGCTGTTCCGCCCCGTTCATATCGAGTATGGTCCGCGAGTCCGTCTTGGAGGCCACCTGGTAGGCGATCCGCGCGGGGAAGTTCGCCTTGATCACCCCGGTGATCACGTCCACCGACGGCCGCTGCGTCGCGACGATGAGGTGGATCCCCACGGCACGTGCAAGCTGTGCCAGCCGGGCGATCGGTTCTTCCACCTCCCGTGCCGCCGTGATCATCAGGTCGGCGAGCTCGTCGATGACGACGATAAGATACGGCATTTTCGCGTGCGCCACCTGCTCCGTATCCTTCAGGCGCCCCGAGGCGAGCCGCTCGTTGTAATCGAGGATGTTGCGGACCCCCGCCGCAGCGAGCCGGTCGTACCGCTTCTCCATCTCGATCTCCACTCCCCGCAGAACGATGACGGCATTCCCCGGCGTCGTGATGATCTGTTCATTGATGTCGGGCGAGACGGCCAGGAAATGGTGTTTGAGACGGCCGTACTGCGCCAGCTCGATCTTCTTCGGGTCGATGATCACCAGTTTCAGGTCGGACGGGTGAAGCCTGTAAAGCAGGCTCGCCAGTATGGTGTTGATCCCCACGCTTTTTCCGGAGCCCGTGGATCCCGCGATGAGCAGGTGGGGCATTTTCGCCAGGTCGTCGGTGAACACCTCCCCGGAGATGGTTTTCCCCATCGCCAGCGGGAGGAGCGCGCTCGCCTCGCGGAATGCACCGGAGTTGATCACGCTGCGGATCGTTACGAGCGAGCGGTGGGAGTTCGGGATCTCGACTCCGACGGCCGACTTTCCCGGTATGGGGGCCATGATGCGGATCCCCTTCGCCGCGAGTTTGAGCGCCATGTCGTTTTCCAGGCTCACGATCCGGCTGATCTTCACGCCGCTGGCGGGGACGAGCTCATACAATGTCACGACCGGCCCCGGGGTGACGCTGACGCTCTCCAGATCAACATCGAACTCCGCCAGCGTTGCGCGGAGGAGATCCGCGTTTGCCTTGAGTTCTTCGTCGTCGACATCCTCCTTCCCCGGCTTCGGCGCGTCGAGTAGGTCCACCGAGGGGAAGACGTAATCAATCTCTTCAGACAAACCCGCATCGGGCTCCGCGCCGGGGGGTTCCGCTGCGTCTTCGGGGAGGGGGACACGCGCGGGGCGGCTGACCGAGATCTTCAGGTCATCAGAGTGGCCGGGCGCCCGGTCAGGGCGCCGGATCACCGGATCGGAGAGCTGATCCCGCACGGGTTCTTCCCGGGGGGGCTTGGTGATCGTGACCTCCTTCCCTCTGGCGGGAAGGGGCGTGCCGGGTTCCTCCTCCGGATGTTCCCTTCCCGCCTCCTCGCGGCGCTCTTCCATCTTCCGTTCCATGTAATCCCACAGGCGCAGAAACGCCGCGCGGAGGCGTTCCACGGTTTCATGCACGTCCAGGTCCGCGGCGAGGACCGCGGTGAGGAGCATGCCCGCCACCAGGACGATCGATCCCCCCGCCCTGCCGATCAGTTGCGCCATCATCGTGGCCACGGAGAGGCCGATGATGCCGCTCCATTCCCTGGCCGGTCCCCCCGGACCCGCGATGAGGCTGATCATTCCGAAGGACACGCTGACCAGAAGTGCGCCGATGATTGTGTAGTTGGTAATAACGAGCGAGGACCTGGCGTCACCGCGCCGGAGAAGGGTCCAGCCCCACAGGAGGATGAGGAGGGGGAACGCGAGGACGGCGTACCCGATGGTGGAATTGATGAGGAAATCGGAAAGCAGGGCGCCGACAAGCCCGAGCCCGTTGTGAACGGTGTCGGCCATCGCCCGGACATTCTGATCCCCGGTCACGACGCCGGGGAGATCGGCCGCGCGAAGGTTGATATGCGATTCGTCCCCTGCGTCGTACGTCACGAGCGCGATCATGACGAGGAGAGCCGCGACAATCATGAGGAGAGCTGCCACCGCACTCCTGCGGGACCCGCCCCCCCCTGTTTCCCGTCCTGACGCGGCCTGGTTACCCCTGGGCACGGACCTGCTCCTCACGTTTCCTGGGAATGGTCCACCGTCTCTTTTTTCTCCACCTCGCTCCGGAGCTTGATCACATTCCCCTCAAGCAGGGGGAGGACGGGAAGCGTGTCGACCCCCGCGCAGTATTTCAGGTCCTCGTCAAACCCGATCGCCGAGAGGCGGCGCCCGTGGTCGGACGACCTGATCATTTTGAGGATCCCGCGGCCAAACGTCCTGTGAAGCGTCCGGGCAACGAGCGCTCCGTCGGAGAGCTCCTGTTCGACTTCCTCCCCTGCGGCGACGCGGGAGATCAGCATGCCGGCGCAGACGGAATCCTCCATCGAAAGCATTCCGTCGCTCCCCGCACAGACGATCGTGAAATCGCGGGGGGTCCGCCAGAGCGCCTCCGCAACGGTCCCCATATTGACAAACCCGCAGACGAAGAGCTCACGCGCATAGCGGGATTTCACGATAGCACGGGACCCGTTGGTGGTGCTGAATATGACCGCTTTCCCCTTTACCCGTCCGGCGGTGTATTCAAGGGGGGAATTGCCGAGGTTGAATCCATCGATCATCTTCCCGTTTCGCTCGCCACCGAGGAGAATGACGTCGCCGAAGAGGTTTCCCGAGATCTTGACCGCCGATTCCACGGTCGCGACCGGGATAATCTCCCGTGCCCCGTTGCTGAGCGCGGTGATGATCGTCGTACTCGCGCGCAGGACGTCGATCACCACGACCGTCTTTTCCCGCAGCGCAAGCTCGTCGGTCTGGTGGGGAGTAAAATACAGGTCGATGCGCATCCCGTTCACTTCCTGATGAAGGGGGGCTGGACCACTTCCGCAGGGATCTCGCGGTTCCGGATGCTGACGGTGAGCGCTGTTCCCGGCTTCGACCGGGGAAGCGCGACGTACCCCATCCCGATTCCCCTGTCGAGGACGGGGGAGAACGTGCCGGAGGTAACGCTCCCGGTGGGGGAGCCGCCGGCATTGATCGGGTAGCCCTGGCGGGGGAATGCCCTGTCGTTCAGCGCGAACCCGACAAGCTTTCGTGTCACTCCCCCCTGTTTCGCTTTCACGATGGGGGCCCTGCCGACGAAGTCCCCCTTGTCGGTTTTCGTGATCCAGCCCAGCCCCGCCTCGATCGGATTCGTCGACCTGTCGATGTCGTGCCCGTAGAGGCAGTAGCCCATTTCCAGGCGGAGCGTGTCGCGGGCTCCGAGTCCCACGGGACCGATGCCGTGGGGCGCCCCGGCCTCCATGATTGCATTCCAGACCCTGGTCCCGGTGGCGACATCGGACGGAAAATAGAGCTCGAATCCCAGCTCCCCCGTGTACCCCGTGCGCGAGATCACCATGTCGACCCCGGCCAGGTTCCCATGAAGGAAGTGGTAGTACGGGAGGGAACCGATATCGGCCTTCGTAAGCGCGCCGAGCGTGAGGAGGGACTTCGGTCCCTGGACTGCAAGAAGTGAGAGGTCGTCGGTCCGGTCATTCAATTGCATCGCCCCTGCGACGTGCTGCGTCATCCAGGCGATGTCCTTCTCCGTGTTCGCCGCATTGATGACGAGCATGTACCGGTCCCCCATGTGGTAGACCAGCAGATCGTCCACGATCCCCCCGTCGTCGTAGCACATGGCGGAGTACTGCACCCTTCCCGCGGAGAGCTTCGACGCGTCGTTCGTCGTGATGTTCTGAATGAACGCGAGCGCGTCCTTCCCCCGGACCTCGACCTCTCCCATATGCGAGACGTCGAACAGTCCGACCGATTCGCGGACTCTCCTGTGCTCCTCGATGATCCCCGCGTACTGCACGGGCATCTCAAAACCCCCGAACTCGACGATCTTCGCGCCGAGCGCACGGTGTATGTCGTAGAAGGCGGTTCGTTTCAGAGGCATCTGTCGTCCGTTGTCGTTGCGCGCCGCGCTAGTTGAACTGGTCGGTGATGTCTTTCTCCTGTTTCCTCGAGATGACCCGGAATTCGCCGGCGTGGACCGACGGATCGGTCTCGAGGCGGATCAGGATGAAATACTTCAGCATCAGCTTCCGGAGACGGCTGATCGTCCCGACCCTCAGGGCGTCGGCGACCTGCGGGTTGACTTTGAGTATGATCCGCGACTCATTGCTCTCGCTCTTGAAGCGCCGGAGCCACCGCTCGATCTGGTTNNACGAGCCCGAACTCCGTCATCGGGAGCACGGTCACTTTCGCGCGGTCCTTGCGGAACTCCTTTTTCAGCTCCTCATACACTTTTCTCTTGTTCCGCTCGTCGTCCAGGTCGATGAAATCACAGACGATGATCCCCCCGATGTCGCGGAGCCTCAACTGGCGGCAGATTTCACGGGCGGCCTCAAGATCGGTCCGGAGGGAATTCTGTTCCTGCTCCTTCTTGGCGGCATACCGTCCGCTGTTCACATCGATCACCATCATCGCTTCCGTCGGCTCGATGATGATGTAGCCGCCGCTCTTGAGCCAGACTTTGCGGGCGAGGGTCGTCTCTATCTCTTTCTCTATCCCGAACACATCGAATATCGGCCGCCGGTCCTTGTGGAGCTCGATCTTGTCAAGCAATTGGGCGGAGGTGTATTTGATGTAGGCCCGTATCTCCTTGTGAAGCTTCCGGGAATCGATCACCACGCGGGAGACGTCGTTCGAGAACAGGTCGCGTATGACGCTCGATGTCGTGGACATGTCCTTGTACAGGAGGCAGGGAGCCTGCTCCGACTTGACGGTCTTGTCGACTTCGCGCCACGTGGTAATGAGGTCCTTGAGGTCATTGGTCAGGGAGGTCTCGTCCTTCCCCTCCGCAACGGTCCTGATGATGACGCCGAACCCTTCCGGGAGGATCGTCTGGACGATCTTGCGGAGGCGGCGCTTCTCCTTGAAGCTGCTGATCTTCTTCGAAATCCCGATCTTGCCGTCGAAGGGGAGGAGCACGAGGAACCGTCCGGCGAGTGAGACTTCGCTCGTCACGCGGACCCCTTTTTTGCCGACGGGTTCCTTCGTGATCTGAACGATGATCTCCTGCCCTTTTTCGAGCTGGATGTCCTTGCGGGGGGGGGAGCGGTGGTTATCCCTTCGTCCCCTGTCATGGGAGGCCCCGGCGGGAGCGGAGCGGGGTTCTGGAGGGGGGGGAGCGGGCTCGACGGGGGCTTCAGCGACCGCAGGTTCCTTCGGCTCTTCCCCTTCCTCGTCCTCGTCGCCGATCATGGCGCTGTATTCCTCGAACCTGTTGCCGATGTCCGAGAAATGAAGGAAGCCGTCCTGCCCCAGTCCGATATCGATGAATGCAGCCTTGATGCCGGGCATCACCTTGGCAATTTTGCCAAAGTAGATGTCACCGACCATTTTTTCCTTATTGGCAGTCTCGACGAACAACTCTGCCAGGCGACCATCCTCCGTAATTGCAATACGGGTCTCGTTGGCGCCAGCGTTTATTATTATTTCCTTCTTCATGCCGTCCGGTTTGTACCAACCTTTCTGCGCAGCGTATGGTTGCTCCACAGGAACGGAACGAAGCGGGCAGGCTCCCGGGCCAGGACGAGAGACAAATCTTGGAGATCATTGAACGCCTTCGTCGTTTACCGTTCTGTGAGCATGTGCCGGCGGCGCGTGGCGCCGTCGTAATTGTCGTGAATTATATGGGGGTAGTCCCCGTCTCTTCATACGGGGTCTGAACTCTTCGCTGTTAAACTACGAAATGTTCTTCCCCCATGCAACCCCCCACGGGGTGTGAAAACATCAAAAAAATGAGGTCAAGCTCCCCTGCGTCACACTTTCCGTAACCGACCGTTGCTTCCTTCCGGACCTGGCGGGGTTGAGCTACTTACAGTTGCGCAGGACTTGACCTCACACTTGAGGAGCGACAGCATACCGGGAAGACTTATGACCAGACGTGGAGCTGATCGGGATCGAACCGACGGCCTCCTCGTTGCGAACGAGGCGCTCTCCCAGCTGAGCTACAGCCCCAGGACCCCGTACCGCGTGTCCGGGAACCACTTTCCGTCGGAATATACACGTTAGGGGTGTAACAATCAATATCCTCTCTCCGGTTCACTGGGGGAAATCCCCCGAAAGGGAACCTTGACAAACCGGCCGGTATTGCGTACTTTTTATATTCTCGTGAAGTGCACTATTCAGCGCGGGTTGAGGTCATGGCAGGGGAACTCAATGAACGGGAGCGGACGGTACTCCACTACGTCGTGCGGGATTTCATAGAAACCGCGACGCCGATAGGGTCCCGTTACATCTCCAGGCGTCACGAAGACGTCCTGGGGCTGAGTTCGGCGTCCATCAGGAATGTCATGTCCGATCTCGAATACCTCGGCTACATCAACCATCCGCATACATCCGCCGGGAGGGTGCCGACAGACGTCGGCTACAGGTTCTACCTTGACAGCCTTATCAGGATGGACGCGCTTTCGGCCACCGAGCAGAAGGCGATCAAGGAGGCGTTGAACTCCCGCGAAGCGGAGGACGAGCTCCTCCGGGAATCCTCCAAGCTCATGGGGAAGATCTCCCGGCAGCTCTGCGTCATCGCATCCCCGCGCCTCTCGAGCGGGACGCTGGAGCGCCTGGAACTCGTGCCGATCGGCGGTACGCGCGTCATGGTCGTCTTATCGATCAAATCGGGGCTGGTCCGCACGATGATGCTGGAAGTCGCGAGCGAGATCCCCCGGGAGAAGCTGGAGGACATCGCCAGGTCACTCAACGAGCGGGTCGCAGGACTCACGATCGAGGAGATACGCTCGACATTTGCCGAGCGGTTGAAAGAGGGCCCCGGGGACGACACGGGGCTGATACGCCTGTTCATCGACTCGGTGGGGAAACTTCTCCCGCCGGCGGGAAGCGAGAGACTCCACATCGGCGGGGCCGATTCGATCATCGAGCAGCCGGAATTTGTGAACCCCTCGGAGTTCCGTAGTGTTATTGAATTGATCAACGACGAGGAGATTATCATCCATGTCCTCGCGAAACACGAAACCCCCCCGCCGGGTGTCCGGGTGGCTATCGGGGAAGAAAACCAGGACAGGAAGCTGGCTCAGTACAGCGTCATTACCGCCAGTTACGCCGCCGGAGAAGTCACCGGGACAATCGGTCTGATCGGCCCCCGGAGAATGAACTATGCGCGGGTTATCCCTCTCGTCGATTATGTGGCCCGCACTATTTCGGAAATGTTCGGCACAAACACCAGGCAATAATGAACGACGACAACATACCCTATGAGGGGGCGGAGGATGCTCCCCCACCGGAGAAGACCGGAGAGAAGGCTGATCCATCGGAGGAATCTCCCGCCTCTCCACTCGCGCAGATCCAGCACGAGCTGGAAGAGGCCCTGAAATCGGCACAGGCGTTCAAGGACCAGTTGCTCAGGAAAGCCGCTGAGTTCGAGAACTACAAGCGTCGCTCGGAGGCGGAGTACCTGAGCCTCGTGAGGAACGCGAATGAGGGATTGATCGGCGCCCTCCTCCCTATCGTGGAGGACCTCACGCGCTCGCTTAAAGCGGGGAGCAGCCAGCCGGACGGCGAGGCGTTCTACCGGGGCGTGGAACTCATCTATCAGAAGCTCATGAAAATCCTCGAAGCGCAGGGGCTTGCGCCGTTTGATTCTTCCGGCGCCCCGTTTGATGTCAACTACCACGATGCCCTCCTCCAGGTGGCGCGGGACGACGTCTCCCCGGGCACAGTGGTCGAGGAAATCGCCCGGGGGTACAAGCTCAACGACAGGGTGCTCCGTCATGCCAAAGTCATAGTCTCGGCGGCCGTTGAGGCGGTGTCCGCACCCGGGGGTCCCATGACATCCGGCGAGAGCAAGGAGTCGACACAGCACTGATGGCGAAACCGGACTATTACCAGGTCCTCGGCCTGGCGCACGGCGCCACTGCCGAAGAGATCAAGAAGGCGTACCGGAAGCTCGCGCTCCAGTACCACCCGGACAGGAACCCGGGGAACAAGGAGGCCGAGGAGAAATTCAAGGAAGCGGCGGAAGCGTACGAGGTCCTCGGGGATCCGGTGAAGCGGAAGCGGTACGACCAGTACGGCCACGAAGGGATCAAAGGGACCGACTTCCATCCCTTCAATGACGCCAACGACATNNCGCCGGTTCCGCCGGGTCGGACCTCAAGATCCGGTTGAAGCTCCCGCTGGAGGAGATTGCCTCCGGCGTCGAGAAGAAACTGAAGATAAAGAAGTGGAAACGATGCGACGCGTGCGGCGCCACGGGTGCCAGGTCGACGGGGAGCATGACCACCTGTCCCGTCTGCAACGGCTCGGGGGAGATCCGCCAGGTGTCCCGCTCGGTGTTCGGCCAGTTCGTGAACATTGCCGCGTGCCAGAATTGCGGCGGGGAAGGAAAAGTCATCAAAGAACCCTGCCAGACGTGTCACGGAGACGGAAGGGTCCAGGGGGATGCGACGATCAAAGTCCAGATCCCGGCGGGGGTCAGCGAAGGGAACTACATCCCTCTGCGCGGCGAAGGGAACGTGGGGAAACGTGGAGCGCCGGCGGGCGACATCATCGTAGTCATCGAGGAAGAACCCCACCCGGTGTTCACGCGCAACGGGGACGATGTGGTACTGGATCTCCTCGTCAGCTTTCCCGAAGCCGCCACGGGGGGGGATATCGAGGTGCCGACGCTGACGGGGCGCGCCCGTCTCAAGATCGATCCCGGTACACAGTCGGGGAGGATTCTGAGGATGCGGGACAAGGGGATACCGCATCTGAACAGCTTCGGGCGCGGGGATCAGCTGGTCCGCGTCAATATCTGGGTCCCCACGTCGCTGAGCGCCCGCGAAAAGCAGGCCTTGAAGGAGATGAAGGAATCGGAGAATTTCCATCCCAAAGAAGGTGATCGCTCGGCAAACTCCGAAAAGAGTTTCTTTGGAAGGGCGAAGAAGAGCTTCTCCTGACCCGCATGATTTCACTGACCGATCTGCAGCACAGGTTTGGGTTCACCAGGAACGAGGTCGCCCTCATCCTGTTTCTCTCGATGAGCCTGTTGGCCGGGACGGGGATCAGGTGGTTCCGTTCCGCCGGCCAGGGGGGGACAGAATTTCCCCCCGCGTCCTTTTACGCGGCATCCGACAGTGAATTCGCCGCGCGATCAGCCGCCGCAGCCGCCGACACGGTGTCCCCGCGCCCCGTTGCACGCAGCCGCCCGTTCCCGCACAAACCCGCACTCCCGTCCGCGAGCATCGACATCAACAGCGCGTCACCTGCAGAGCTCGCCGGGCTCCCCGGGATAGGGGACGCGTATGCGCGGCGGATCATCGCCTACCGTGACGGACACGGCCGGTTCTCCCGCATCGACGACCTCATGCACGTCTCCGGTATCGGCCCGAAGAAATTCCAGGCGCTCCGCCCCTTCGTGACGGTGCGTTGACTCACTCCCCCTTTTTTCGCATATTTGACGACGAACGGCATCACTCTCACTTGGGGGTTCTGGCCTTTGTCACCGCAAGACCTCATCGTCGGACTCAGCATCAGCGGGGGGGGGATACAGGCCGTCGAGCTCGACCGGTCGGGTCCCACCACGACGCTTCTTTCTATCGACGAGTGGGAGAACACGCTCCCCGCCGCCTCCGCGAACGGGTCCGATGAAGGCCTGCAGGAATTTCAGCGACTCTTCGGCACATTCGTGCGTGAAAACCGGGTACGCGCCAACCGCCTGTCGATCTCGCTTGACACCTCGATGCTCTTTCTGAATTCCATGCCGATCGACCAGGGACTCACCAGAAGCGAGATCAACGACCGCGTCAAATGGGAGCTCTCCCAGTATTTCCCAGGGGTCAATACGGGGGATTTCATCACCGACGTCCATATCCTGACCGAACGCGCGAACGACCCGTACAACGAGGCGCTGAGCGTCTCCGTCCGCCGCCACGATGCCGCCACCGTGCAGAAGGCAGCGGCGGCGGTCGGCATGGAACTCGCGATCGTTGACGCCGACCACTTCGCTGCGGATACCGCGCTGAGGATCAATTATCCGGACACCTACCGGAAATACATCGCACTGATCGGCGTAAAGGAGAACCGTCTCGATATCAGCCTGATGCGGAACGGCAGCCTGGAATCCTACCGCTACATCATCGTCCAGTCCAACCAGGAAATCATACAGGGGATCGCCTCTCTCGCGCGCAAAACTCCCGGCATCTACTCGATTACCGTCTACGGACCCTATCTCGACAGAGACCTGCTGACGCAGATCCGGAGGGGATCCCCGATCCTCGTGGAGGCGCTCAATCCCCTTCGACACGTGAACGTCTCCGACAATCTCCGGCTCGCGGATCACCTGACCGTTCCTTCGTACCGCTTCGCCGCCGCAGTCGGCGTCGCCCTGCGCAGGGACTGAACCCGTGCGGGTCATCAGCGGGATCTACAGGGGGAGGACGCTCCGGACCGTCAGGGACCTTTCGGTCCGNNAGCGGCAGCCTCGGGATCGAGGCCCTGAGCCGCGGGGCGGCCCACGCGACATTCGTCGAGAACAGTCACGACGCCGCGGAGTTCATCGAGCTCAACCTGCGCACGCTCGGGTGCGCGGAGGCGGCCCTCGTCCTTGAGACCGACGCACTAGGGTTCGTCCGGCCCGGATGCGGACAGTTCGATCTCGTGTTCGCCGACCCCCCGTACGCCTTCGGCCGGACGGCCGGCATCCCTGAGATCGTCTTCGGCGGCGGAATCCTCCGCCCGGGCGGCTACCTCCTCATCGAGCATGCCGGCGACGTCTCATTCGGGAACGCGCCCGGCTACAGGGCGGGACCTGTGAAGCGCTTCGGGAGGACACACGTGACCTTTTTTACCCCGACCAACGGAAGGAAGGAAGGACAATGAAACAGCGGATCGCACTCTACCCGGGGACGTTCGACCCGATCACGTACGGCCATATCGACGTCGTGCGGCGGGCCACCGAACTTTTTTCCCGCGTCGTGGTCCTTGTCGCCCGCAACTCGGCGAAGCATCCGATGTTCACGGAAGAGGAGCGGGTCGCGATGATCCGCGAAGTGTTCCGGCGGCACCCCCGCGTTCAGGTGGACGCGTTCAACGGACTGCTTGTGGAGTACGCCCGGAAACGGAAGGCGTCGGTGATTGTCAGGGGACTCCGCGCAGTGTCAGATTTCGAGTTCGAGTTTCAGATGGCGCTGACGAACAGGAAGCTGGCACCGACGATCGACACGATCTTCCTCGTCCCCCACGAGAGGTACACCTACCTGAACTCCACGATCGTCAGGGAAGTGGCACGACTCGGGGGAGACGTCTCCGACTTCGTCCCGCCGGGGGTCCGTCGCCGTCTCCTCGAGAAAACAGGGAGCTGAGGCCGGCCGTGCGTCACCTCTCCATAAAAGTCAGGAACCTGGAGGAATCGCAGACGCTTCTCCTCACGCAGAAGGCCCGGCTCCTGCAGGAAGCCGGGGTGGATGTCGTGAGCCTGACGGCCGGGGAACCCGATTTCCCGACCCCCGCACACATCAAGGAGGCCGCCCTGCGGGCGATCGAGGCCGACTTCACGCATTACACGGCGAACCAGGGGACCGCGGAACTCATCGGCGCGGTCGTCGACAAGTTCTCCTCGGACAATGACCTGCATTTTTCACCGGGGCAGATCCTCGTTTCCGCCGGGGCGAAACAATCGATATTCAATGCGCTCTCCGCGATACTCAACCCGGGCGACGAGGTCGTCATCCCCGCCCCGTACTGGGTGAGCTATCCGGCGATCGTCCGTCTGGCCGACGGTATCCCTGTGATCGCGTCTTTCCCCGCGGCATCAGGGTTCCGGCCGGACATCCGCCTGCTGCGCCGCTCAATCGGCCCGAAGACACGCGTCCTGATCCTGAACACGCCGTGCAATCCCACGGGGGTCGTGTTGAGCCGGAGCGAAGTGGAGGAGATCGCGGCAATCGTGAAGGAGACGAACCTCACGGTCATCAGCGACGAGATCTACGAAAAAATGGTGTTCGACGGGAGGAAGCACGTCAGCATCGGCTCCTTCAAGGGGATACGGGACCAGGTGGTCACCGTCAACGGCGTGTCGAAGGCGTACGCCATGACCGGCTGGCGCATCGGGTACATGGGGGGACCGGAGGAGATCATCCGTGCGGCCGCAAAGGTACAGGGGCAGGTGACAAACAACGCCAACTCCATCGCACAGAAAGCGACCGTCGCCGCGCTGAGGGGACCGCAGGGACCGATCGACGCGATGCGGGAAGAATTCCAGCTCCGCCGCGACTACATCCTCCGCCGCCTTTCGGCGTGGGGCGGGGAGGGCATCCGGAACCCGCAGGGGGCGATGTTTTTCTTCCTGAGTGTGGAGCACTTCTTCGGCATGAGAGCGCGGGGGAATCTGATCCGGAACGCCTCTGATCTCGCGGAGCACCTGATCGAGCACCACCATGTCGCACTCGTGCCCGGCGACGCGTTCGGCGCCCCGGGGCACATACGGCTTTCGTTTGCCGCTTCGATGGCGGACCTGGAAAAAGGAATTGACCGTCTTCTCCGTGGCCTGCAGGAATTTCAGTAGCGAAGGAGATCCATGCCGACGTACGAATATCTTTGCAAGAAATGCGGGCACGCGTTCGAGGAACTCCAGTCGATGTCCGAGAAACCGCTCACACATTGCCCGAAGTGCGGCACCGATAACCTCGCGCGGGTCATGGGGGGCGGGGGGGGCTTCATCCTGAAAGGGAGCGGGTTCTACGGCACCGACTACCGGAAGCATCGGCGTCCCGGGGGCGATTCAGAGAAGAAAGAAGCGGGGAAGGAAGAGACAGGGAAGAAGAAGACGGGAGAGCACGAAGCGGAGAAGAAAGAGGTGGAGAAGAAAGGGACGGAGAAGAAGGAGACAGAGAGGAAGGATCCGGAAAAGAAACGAAAAGAGAAAAAAGAGACGGACAAGAACGACGGGGGGAAGGGAAGCCCGGGGTCTCAGCCCTCCTCCCCTCCGCCGCCGGAGAAAAAGGACTGAGACTCAGGTTCCCTTTTTCATCATTGTCGCTTTCGGGGGGGTCGCTTCTCTGAGCGTGGCGAGCGTCATCGTCCCCTCACCCACGGTCCCCTTCGCAACGAAGTACAGAGCCTTCTCGCGCTTCGATTTCTCGATGAGGCTCTTTGCCGTCGCACTCCCCTTCTCGTCGAACTTGTAGTACTTCCCGTCGGAAAATATCCCGAATCCGCTCTCCGCGCATTGGTCGTTGAGCGCGCACTCCTTCGTGTGTCCTCCGGCCTTCTCCATCGCGTTCTCTTTCATCGCCATCTTCCCCGCGCACATCTGGTCGACGACGTAGCCCTTCAGTGTCACGGGCTTCGACTCCTCCTGCGCGCCGGCTGTCAGCACGAACGANNTTCGCCGTCACTCGTAGCGATCGAGCTTGAAGTTCTCCCCCAGGTAAAGCTTCCGTGCTTCGGGGTCCTGCGCGAGACTCTCGGAGGTCCCCGCTTTCAGGATCTCCCCTTCGAAGAGGAGATAGGCGCGGTCGGTGATCGAGAGGGTTTCATGGACGTTGTGGTCGGTCACAAGGACGCCGATCCCCCGCTGCCTCAGCTCTGCCACGATCCTCATGATCTCCTCCACCGCGATCGGGTCAATCCCTGCGAAGGGTTCGTCCAGCAGTATGAAACTCGGGTCAGTCGCAAGCGCGCGCGCGATCTCCGTGCGCCGCCGCTCGCCGCCCGAGAGCATGTAGCCCTTGCTCCGGGCGAGATGGCCGATGTTAAAGTCCGTCATCAGCCGCTCGCATTTCGCGCTCCGCTCTTCGGCGGTCATGTCCATCATCTGCAGGACCGCGAGTATATTCTCTTCAACCGACATCTTCCTGAACACGGACGCCTCCTGCGGAAGATAGCCGATCCCCATCCGCGCGCGCTTGTACATCGCGATCTTGGTGATCTCCCTGTCGTCCAGATAGACCTTTCCCTCGTTCGGCGTGATCATGCCGACGATCATATAAAACGTCGTCGTCTTCCCCGCGCCGTTTGGTCCGAGNNCGCTTGACGAGGCTCTCGGCGCGAAGGACCCTGCGGGCCTGCTGAGCACTTCCGTTCACCATGATACTCCGTTCCCGTTGTTAGTGGTCGTGCTGCGTGCCGGAGGAAACTCCCCGCGCGAGACGCGGCCTGCTCACCCGCCAGAGAAAACCCGGGAGGGCGTACTCGGCCTCCTTCCCCCGCACCATGTTCTCCGGAAAGTACTCCCCCTCAACGCCGCCGTACACGGTGATGGTCTCCGCTTTCCCCTCCGCAAAGAGCATCACGATCCTGTCGCCGCTGGTCCGGTTCAGGCCGTTCGCAAGCGAATCGTCATAGAGGTGATACAGGCTCACCGCCCTCCCCTCCACATCCGTCCGGCTGAGCCCCTGCGTCCCGAAGAGCATCCGCAGCCGGTCACCAGAGATCTGGTCATACCGCTCCGGATGGAGCGAATCGCTTCGTGACACGGCAAACGCACCCCCCATGACGTGGAGGCGCCGGAGCTTCCGTTTCGTCAGGTAGACGTCGATCGAATCCCCCGTCACCTGGGTGTCGCGGTACCAGATCACGGGCGCACCCCGGAGCACCATGCTGTCCCCCGCGGTGAAAAAACATGCGTACCGGGCCGTGGCGGCAAGGTCCGTGCGGACCAGCTCGACGCTGTCACGCGCGATGAGCCGGCGCGTCGAATCCCGGTACGACTCGAGCGTCATGCCGCGCACCTGGAGCGTATCGAAGTGCCCGTCCCCCGCCGAGTCGACCTGCACCATCACCGGGGAAACAGTCATCCGGCTGTGCAGGCGGAGGGCGTCGTGGTCGAGCCGCCCCCCGTAGATCGTCAGCCCGTCGGCCGGGCTCCGGGCGACGACATGCCCGCGGGCAAGCGACCGCCGGTCGAGGCGCCAGTACAGGAGCGTGTCCGCGGAAAGGACCGAGGAGGAATCGACGACGGTCACATGCGTGTGGAAAAATGCACGGCGTTCCTCCGCAAAGTACTCTCCGTACGCCGCGGTGAGCCGCGTGTTCCCGTCGTCCAGCTCGACCCGTTCGAAACCCTCGGCGCGCCGCTCGGGCCGGTAGTAGACTCCCCGGGGGGCCCGGAGCGTCATGCTGTCGTCGGTCACGATCACGTTCCCCGTGAGGAGAAATTTCCCCTCACGGATGTACTGGAGCGCACGGTCGCAGGTGATGTGCGTGTTCTCCTGCGTCAGGAAGACGTGGCCGATGAGCTCACGGACGTCCTCCCCCCCGATCTGTTTCACGTGGAGGGTGTCGGCCCTCACCTCCTGCGCCCGCACAGAGGGCGACCGGATCGCCAGGAGGGAGAGCGAGAGAACGGAGAACAACACACGGCGGCTATTCATGCTTCGCTGCCTGGCCCGTGACTCTGAAAATCCTGTAATTCTTGAGATCCTGGTCGCTCACGAGCCCCACTCCCGTGATATGCTCCGTCGGGGACGTGATATCCACAAACGAATTTGTGTGTATCGTCCTGTCCGCGTTCGTCCAGAACAGGCTGTCGGTCTTCATCGTCGAACCGCTATCCGACACGACGACGACGTCGATGTATGCCTCGAAATCCTGCGTGGCATCATTGACTCTCCCCCGCCGCGCGGTGAGCAGGGACGTGTGTCGTCCCTCCCCGTCGAAGAAATCGACGTGCATGCTGTCGTCAAGGAACGTCATCCGCTCCCCCTGGAAGTCCGCGATGTGTCCCGCCCAGAGGATGGCCTTGATGCGCGCCGAATCAGTGAAGTACACTGTGCTCCTCCAGCTTTCCTGCGACGGGAGGGCCGACCCCTGGAGCGTCCGGACTGCAGGGTTGATTTTCTCGCCGCATCCGGCAAGGAGGAGCAGGGCCGCGATATGGCAACGGTTCATCCCGCGTCGTCCCCTCCCAATCCCGCCTTGACGAGATCGTGCAGGTGCACCACTCCCACCGGGACGTTCTCCGGGTCGACAACGATCATCTGGGTGATATTGTAGGATTCCATCTCCTGGAGGACGACGTATGCGAGCGTTCCCTGCCGGACCGTCTTCGGGTTCCGGGTCATCGCGTCCGACGCCCTGACCGTCGCAACATCTGCGGTCTTGTGCAGGAGCCGCCTCAGGTCCCCGTCGGTGATCAGTCCCTCGAGTTTCCCGTCCGGTCCCAGGACGCATGTGCATCCGAGGCGCTTGCTCGTCATCTCGACAATCGCATCCCGCAACGGCACCTCGCCGGTGACGCAGGGGACATGCGCTCCCTTCGTCATGAGTTCGTCGATCATGAGGAGGAGCCGTTTCCCCAGCGTCCCGCCGGGGTGGTAGAGGGCGAAATCCTCCCGTGTAAACTGCCGGCGGTCCAGCAGCGCGATGGCGAGGGCGTCCCCGAGCGCCAGCGCGGCGGTCGTCGATGACGTCGGCGCAAGATCGAGCGGGCACGCCTCTTCGCGAACGGAGACATCGAGCACCACCGTCGATTCACTGGCCAGCGGGGAGGAGAGGCTGCCGACGAGCGAGATCACGGGCACGCCGATCCGCCGGAACATCGGGAGGAGTATCGACAGCTCAGCCGTCGAGCCGCTTTTGGAGATGCAGATCACCACGTCCCCGTCCCTGACGATCCCCAGGTCNNACGATCTTGCGCGCGATGATCCCCGATTTCCCGACGCCCGTCACGATCACGCGGCCCCGGCAGGCCTGGACCAGGTCGACCGCGCGTGCAAACGACTCGCCGATCTTTCCTTCAAGCTCGGCGACAGCCCTCCCCTCAATGCGGACGACTTCACGCCCTTTTGCTATTGCGGTCTGTGATGGATCCATTCAGCCTCTTCTCCTGAACAGTTGCCGTATGAACAGGGGGATGCCGGACCGCCGGCCGGGCGGGGGATCCACCTGCAGGGAGACGTGCCGCCGGAGCGCATTATATGCCACGAAGGCGCGCAACAGGTCCTCGTCGGAAAACGACTTCAGATCCTTCCACAGAAGCGACGGCACGAGCGCGATCCGGGGATCACGGATCCCCCTCGAGATCATCAGTTCGTTGTAGTAGTTCGTAATGGGGATCAACCGGACGATGCCGCCGGATTTCTCGTGGATCCAGATTCTCTTCTCCGCCGGCGCGAACGCGAGGGTCACGCCGGCGCCGATGACGACCTCCCGCACGGGGGCGCCGGTCGCGGGCGATACCTCCCCGGGAGACCACCAGGAATACGTCCAGCGCCGCTTTTCTTCGTAGTGATCGGGGATCCCCTTTCCGCCCGCGGAGACGATTTCGACGTTGATCTGGTTCCCCGTTTCCTCGCGGACGCTGATCGTGAATGCGCCCCTCGTCGTCTCCACCATTCCGTATGCGATAACGGGAGATAGCGGAGAGTCGACGTCGGGGAGATCGCCGGGAAGCCCGAGGACGAGATCCCCCTCCCCGCGCCGTCCCTCCCCCAGAACGGTCATGGACTCAAGGCGGTCGCGGAGGGCCCGGTACCCCGGACGGTCCACCGGGAGGAGGGTCTCCAGGAGGTCGAGCTCCTTGGGGCGCAATGGACGCGGATGCTCCATGGGATCAGGCTCTCTTATCTGCCCCGCCGGGCAAGTATCCGGTCGATGAAATCGCGGACGGCCCCCTCTCCCCCCGCGACGCGCGTGACGTAGTGGACGCTCCGCCTCACCTCCGCCAGGGCATTGGGGGGAGCCGCGGAGAGTCCGACGGCCCGCAGGAGGGGGATGTCAAAGAGGTCGTCCCCGATGAACGCGAACTCTTCGTCGGTGAAACCCCGGCGGCGCTGGATCTCCCGCATTGCCGCCACCTTGTCTTCCGCCCCCTGCATCACATCCTCAATCTTCAGCACCCGCGCACGCGCATCGACGATCGGCGTGGACCTGCCGCTGATGATGCCGAATGAGAGGCCCGCCTCCCTCCCCCGTTGTATCCCGTACCCGTCATGCGCATGAAAACGCTTCAGCTCATGCCCCTCCGCGGTGTAGTACAGCCCCCCGTCGGTCAGGACACCGTCAACGTCCAGCAGGACCATCCTGATCCGTCGCGCCCGCGCTGTGACCGATATGTCCGGTCGGGGCATCAGATCCCCCTCGCGGCGCGGTCCACGGCCACGCACACGGCGACGAGCGCATCGAGCCTGTCCAGAGGGAGCTGGCTCGAGGCATCACTCAGAGCACGGGGAGGATCGGGGTGCACCTCGACAAAAAGGCCGTCACATCCCGCCGCCACGCCGGCACGCGCAAGGGGGAATATAAACTCCGCCCGGCCCCCGCTCTCCCCGGTCTCTCCCCCCGGGAGCTGCACGGAATGAGTCGCATCGAACACCACGGGGTAGCCGAGGGCGCGCATGATGACGAGCGAGCGCATATCGACGACAAGGTCATGGTAACCGAATGTGGTCCCCCGCTCCGTCAGCAGTATGCCGGTGTTCCCCGTCGCGGCGACTTTCGCGGCGGCATAGGCCATGTCCTCCGGAGCCAGGAACTGTCCTTTCTTGATATTGACGATCCTTCCGGTCCTCCCCGCGGCCTGAAGAAGCCCCGTCTGCCTGCAGAGAAAAGCGGGGATCTGCAAGACGTCGGCGGCCTCGGCCGCACCGGCGGCCTCTCCTTCCGTGTGTATGTCCGTCACCACAGGGAGATCAAACTCCCGACGCACTTCCTGGAGGATCTTGAGCGCCTTCTCCATCCCGATCCCGGTGAACGAANNCACGAGATCCCTGCTTTCCACGACACACGGTCCTGCGAAAAGCACCAGCGGGCTCCCCCCCCCGATCGGGATGTTGCGTATGTTCATGGTTCGTTCCGGGTCATGGCCGGAAGAAATTACGAAAAAAGGGGAAGACAATCAAAAGAGCGCTTTTTGCTTTCGCACTCTTTCGGGCGTATATTTCAACACTATGGCCTCCATCCCCCCCCAGATCAATTGCAGGGCATACGCCAAGATCAATCTCGGACTTCGTGTAACGGGGAAGCGGACTGACGGCTACCACGAGATCTGCACGGTTTTCCACCGCATCGCGCTCTTCGACGAGATCCTCCTCCGTCCCGCAGACGACATCACGGTGGAGGCAACCGACCCCTCTCTCCCCTCCGATGAAACGAACATCTGCCATGCCGCGGCCCTCATGCTCCGGGAGATGCCCGGTGCGGGGAGGGGAGGGGCGCCCCCGGGAGTGAGCATCGCCATCACGAAAAGGATCCCCGTCGGGGCCGGACTGGGAGGAGGAAGCGCGGACGCCGCGGCTGTTCTCCGTTCGCTCCCCGCGCTCTGGGGTACGAGCATTCCCGAAGAGGATCTCCGCGGACTGGCACTCCGTCTCGGCTCCGACGTTCCGTTCTTCCTGGGGAACGACTCGGCACTGGGAGCGGGAAGAGGAGAGGCTCTGGAATACTTCCGGCTCGACGTCCCATTCGCAATTCTCCTGTGCACTCCTCCGTTCCAGGTCTCGACGCGGTGGGCATACTCGCGCGTCGTTCCGCGTCCCCCGGAACGGCCGGATCAGGAAGGCCTCCGCTCCGTTCTCCTCCGCGGGGCGTCGGATCCCGCATTTCTCCGGGAACATCTGGTCAACGATTTCGAGTCCCCCGTCTTCAGCGAATACCCGGCCATCCGTTCCGTCAAGGAGTCGATGCTCAGAGACGGCGCCCTCTTTGCGTCGATGTCGGGGAGCGGGTCATCAGTTTACGGTTTCTTTCACGACACGGGGGCCGCCGGTCGTGCTGCGGCTTCCCTCAATGCGCCGGGCTTCCGGACGTTCATCACCCCCCCACATTTCCGGGTGTAATGTTGCGACGTTCTTCATCCCGAACCAGATCTGAAGTAATCCGACGGTGGCCGGCGCGCAGGATGCCGGTGATCGCTCTGTGCCTTCTCTTGATTTGCGTCGTTCAGGCGCCAATGGCGGCTCCTGCGGTGGCGGCGCCTCTCCTCATTTCCGGCGCCCGTGCAGATTCCACACGACCCCGTACCCATGCCGAGGACTCCCTCCGCATCCGGCATGTTGCGGCCGACTCGTTGAAACACGGGAGGGCCGATTCGAGTGCGGTGGGAGACACGCTGGGAAGGATGAGCACGCCATCGTTGGTGGGGACGCTCGACCGGTTCGCGGATACTTCGGAAGTCAGGACGAACCTGGACCTCCACTGGCTGGACTACCGCTACCTGGGGGGGATACTTGAGTCCTACCCCGGAGTCTTTGTGATGGACCAGGAGAGCGAGGGACAGTACAGTCAGGCCACGTTCGACGGCGTTGACTGGCGGACCGTCTCGGTCACATCCAACGGAAGGGGGTTGAACGACCCCGCATCCGGCGTGTTCAAGCTTTATGATTTCACGACCGAATACGCCGACAGGATCGAAGTCGTGACCGGCCCCAGGGCGTTCCTCTACGGCCTCAACAGCACAGGCGCGGCGGTCAACCTCGTGACAAAGAACTACAACAGCAACAAGCCGTTTACGAAGTTCAATTACTCCGAAGGCGCGTACGGTTATTCCAACGTCGACGGCACATTCAGCCAGAACATATCCAGGAGGACGAACGTCACCCTGGGATTCCAGCACCAGACCACGGACGGAAGGTTCACCGGCGAGGCGCACGACGCCTGGAATGCGCGCGAGAAGATCCGATACAACGTCTCGCATGACTTCAACATTATATTCTCCCACTACCATACATCGACACAGACGCAAATGAACGGCGGCGTGAACGACTCGCTCAGCGGCGGAGCGCTCGCGTTCGACAACACGCTTGCGGTCATGAAGCAGGACAGCACGTACGAAAAGGTGACAAGGAACGACCTCGATCTTTCTCTCGTCGGAACGTTTCTCGGAGACACCGCGGACGTCACGAACCTCACGTTCTATTACACCCACAGCATAAGGGAATTCCGCGAGCGGGAGAACCCGTATCAGGAAGCCCCTCCGCAGGTGTCGTCGGACCACATTTCATCCTGGATGGGGATCCAGGCGACACAGGACGTCGCAACGGGGTTCCAGCACCTGAGCGCCGGGGGGAATGTGGAGATCCGCCAGATCGAAGGGAGTCCGAACCTGGGACGCCGCCGGGACGTCGTGGGGGCTCTCTGGGGAAAGGAAGAGATCGACCCGGCCGGCCCCGTCACGGTCGCTTTCTACGGGAGGATCGACTCGTACCTCCGGAAAGAGTACGCGGGGTTCGGTGCGGACGGCACGCTCCGGATCGGGGGATGGCTCAGCCTCTTCGGCGGAGCGAGCGTGTCGACACGGGTGCCGAACTACCAGGAGCTCTTCTGGAGCGATTCCACGGTTGTGCGGACGGGGCCGATAGTTGCCGAGCACCACACTGTTGCAGAAGCCGGAGCGGCATTCGGGACTTCGGAAACCGGGACGGTCCGGCTGGCGCTGTTCCACCGGACGGTGGCAGACCCGATCACATTCAGCCCCTACAACGGAACGGCGTCCCCGTTCCCGGGTGCAGTGATCGCGAATGGTCCCTCGATCAATACGAGCGGCGTCACCGCGCATATCGACGTCCGCTTCTGGTCATTCTCTCTCGAGGGGAACCTGGAGTACCTTCTCCAGAAATCCGGCGGCGCGACGCTCCAGGCCTTCCCGAAGCTCTCGGGAAACGGCGGGCTGTTCTTCCGCCGGAAGCTCGTGAACGACAAACTGGAACTGAAGACCGGTTTCAAAGGCAGGTTTGCACTTCCGTACGCAGGATCACTGTTCAATCCGGAGATGATCGCATATGTTGCCAACGCCGGTATCCCGCTGGGAACAAGCGCGAGCGCCGATTTCTTCCTGATCGGACATATCGGGGACGCGTACATTCATTTCATCTGGGAGAACCTGGCCGGTATCCGCTATTACGGCACGCCGTATTATCCCGGGGGGGAAAGGGCGATACGGTTCGGAATCTCATGGGAGTTCCTGAATTGAACGGCCGGGCAGATACAGGTCTTCGAGCGACGTGTGAAGTGACTTTTTCAGGACGTGACGCTTGAGAGAAACGCAAGAGTCCTCTCCGCCGCGTCCTCCCAGTCAAACGTCGCGGCCCATCTGACGGCCCCCTCCCCGAGATTCCGGCGGAGTGCCCCGTCCTCCAGGAGCCGGAGCATGCAGGCGCTCAGCGCTCCGATGTCCCCGTGCGGATAGAGGAGCCCCGTCTCTCCCTCCAGGACGGCATCCCGGAGTCCGGGAACGTCCGCGGCGATCGACGGCGTCCCGCAGGCATTCGACTCGATGACCGTGAGTCCCCATCCCTCCTTCATCGACGTCGTCACGGTAAACCAGGCACTCCGCAGCAGGTCGACCTTCTGCTCCTCGCTCAGGTACCCCGTGAATTCGACCGCCTCCTGTATCCCGAGCTCCCGCGCCACGTCCCGGAGCCGTCCCAGGTCATCCCCGTCCCCGGCGATCACCCCCTTCAGCCCGGGGAATCCGGCGATGGCGGCAGGGAGCGCACGCAGGAAGTGATCAACGCNNTCGGCGGAAAAGCCGCTGGCGAGGAACTCCAGCCCGGTGCTCCGGGAGACAACCATGAAGGGGATTCTCGTCCTGTACAGGGCGAGCGCGCAGCGCTCCAGCACGTACACATAGGCGGCGGAGAGGAGGCCTGTTTCACGGAAGACGCTCTTCCCGAACAGGTGATGGGCGATGCCGGCGAGCGGACGCCGGACATACAGGGGGGAAAAAAACGGTACTTTGTTGAGGTCCTCCACGACAACGTCATAGTCGCTCCCGCGCAGCCGGGCCAGGTACGTGAAGGGGAATACAAAATTGAACAACGGCCTGCTCCCGCCCCGGAGTATCTCAATCCCGTCGATGGTCTCCCGCGGCGCCGCCCCC
This sequence comes from Ignavibacteriota bacterium, assembly GCA_003161955.1. Taxonomy (GTDB): domain Bacteria; phylum Bacteroidota; class Ignavibacteria; order UBA10030; family UBA6906; genus Fen-1273. The sequence goes on from PMND01000026.1 coordinate 40,695, forward strand.
CGGTACGTCGAGCAGCACAGGGTCACGCGGTGCCCGCGGCGCACGATCCGGGAAAAGATCTCCTGGAAATGGACTTCCGCGCCGCCGGAGAGGGGGTTGGTGATGTCCTGCCAGTTGACGACGAGTATGTTCATCCCGGGCGACCTATCCCGGCGGTCCAGTATTCGAAAACATCCGCCAGCGTCTGATCAAGGGGGATTTCCGGTACCCAGCCGGTTGCCTCGTGCAGCCGCGCATAGCTCCCGGCGATCAGGGGAGCATCCCCTCCGCGCGTGCGCGAAGCCTCGTTCTGTACCGTCACACGTATCCCGGTCACTTTCTGAAAGATTCCGATAATCTCGCTGATGGCGACGACATGCCCGGAACAGAGATTGAATACGGTGTGACCGGAGTGGTGGGTGAGGATGGCCCAGTACGCGCGCACCACGTCGCGCACATCAGTGAAATCGCGGCGCGCGTCGATGTTGCCGGCGCGTATCACCGGCTCGCTCTTCCCCGCCGCGATGAGCGCGAACTGGCGTCCGAAATCGGAGCAGACAAAGACGGGACTCTGACGCGGACCGGCATGATTGAAGGGACGGACGACGCTGACGCGAACGCCGAACGTGCGGCGGTACTCCTGGCCGATCAGATCGACGCTCGCCTTGCTCGCCGCATACGGGTTTTCCGGCCTGACGGGGGACTCCTCGGTGAACGGTTCCATCCGCGGTTTCCCGTACACCTCGCCCGAACTGACGAGGAGGAGATCCGGCCCCGCGCCCGTGTCTTCCGCCTGCCGCCGGGCCGCGTCGAGAATCGCGACTCCCCCCATGATGTTCACGCTGAACGTCCCGAGAGGATCGCGCAGCGCCGTCGGGACGAACGCCTGCCCGGCCAGGTGGACCACCTTGTCGGGACGCACGTCCCTGAATATCCCGCGTATGGCATCCGCATCAACGATATCGGCTTCGTGCAGTGCGACGCGTCCGCGGAGATGATCGATGTTGCCGGTCTTCTGGCGCGGAAAATGCGTGCCGTGCAGCTCTATCCCTTCGATGCCGAGGAGGTATTCGGCGGCATGGCTTCCGACGAAGCCGTCGATCCCCGTTACGAGTACTCTCATGGACTGAATCCGGCGAAGTGGCGAGAGAGCATCATACCATCATGCGCGCCGCAATTTCATCGCACAACATGTACCCGCGGGCTGTCAGGCGGAGTGTGCCCCCCTCCAGCACCGCCGCCCCGTCATCCACGAGCGCCCCGGCGAGCGCGAGCCTGTCCGCCGGCAGCCCGAACTCATCCCCCAGCCCCCGGAGGTCGACACCGGAGCTCCGCAGCCCGAGGAAGATCCGCTCGTTGCACATCTGCGCGGGCGTCACCTCTTCACGCATCGTCACGGGGGATCCGCCTTTCCGCAGGCTGTCGCAATACCTGCTGACGGCGGGAACATTTGCCCAGCGGAGGGGAGGCTCACCATTCCCCGGACGCCAGAACGAATGAGCGGAAGGCCCGAACCCAAGATAGTCCGCGTGGGACCAGTACGCGGAATTGTGGAGGCTCCTGAATCCCGGCCGGGCGTAACTTGACACTTCGTAGTGCTCGAAACCGGCCTCCTCCATCAACTCCATCGTACGCTCATACAGCGACGCTTCGGCTTCAACGGGATTCGGCGACACGAGTTTCGCGGAAACCATCCGCGCGAGCGGCGTGTCGTCCTCCACGATCAGGCTGTACGCCGAAACGTGGTCCGGGCGGAGAGCGAGCGCTTTCGAGAGCGTTCTCTCCCACTCCCCCTCCGTCTGACCCGGGAGCGAATACATCAGGTCGACGCTCACGTTCCTGCAGCCCGCGTCCCGCGCCAGACCGACACACCGTGCCGCCTCGCCGGCGTCGTGAATTCTCCCGAGGAACCGGAGCTCGTTCTCATCGAACGACTGGATGCCGATGCTGAGGCGGTTGACCCCGAGGGACAGGTAGTCGCGCAGCTTCCCGGGCGAGACAGTCCCCGGGTTCGTTTCGAGCGTGATCTCGGCGTCCTCCCTGATCACGAAGGCGCTACGGAATGAACGCATGATGCGTTCGAGCTCACGCGGCGCGAGCAGGGACGGCGTCCCCCCTCCGAAGAAGAGCGTATCGAACGACACCCCCTCCCCGGCCGGGGCGGCGAGGGCAATTTCCGTCTCCAGGGCGTCGAGAAACGAATCCATGAGGGAGACTGTCTCGATGGAATAGAAGTCGCAGTAGACGCACTTGCGCTGGCAGAAGGGAATATGGACGTACAGAGACGGCATGGAGCCCTGTTATGAGTGCATACGCTAACGGACGACGGTGCCGGGTCGCCCCCAGCGAATCCCCGTCCGGCTGTCCACCGACCAGTAGATCATCATGGCACGCCCGACGACCCTGTCGGACGGGACAAATCCCCATGCGCGGCTGTCCAGACTGTCGTCCCGGTTGTCCCCCAGGACGAAATAGAGGATCGTCTCTCCTGCCGGCGGGACGACAACCGGGCCGAAATCGGGCACGGGCGTTCGCGGCGGTTTCGCCGACGGCGGAGAAGGGATCTCCTGGCCGTTGACGAGAAGCGTCCCGCCCCGGAGCACTACCGTATCGCCCGGGAGGCCCACCAGCCGCTTGACGTAGAGGCGCGGAGGTGTGCCCTCCGGCGCATAGAACACGATCACGTCCCCCCGGTGCGGAGAGCCCGGAGCCGGGAGCCGCAGGACGGGGAGCCTGCTCCCAGCCAGCGGCAGGAACCGGGGAGTCGACGCACCGTACACGAACTTGTTGACAAGGACGAAGTCTCCCACCATGAGCGTGTTTTCCATCGAGGCGCTCGGCACATGCACCGCGTCGACGACAAATGTCTTCACCGCGAGCGCCAGCGCGACGGTCATTCCGAAGATCTCCGCCGCGTCCCGGAGCCGGCCCGGAATGCGCGCCCGGCGCGGACGGGGCCCCCCGGCCGTCGTCTTTTTCATTCTACCTGATGAGCGAGCCGATGCGGTTGAGACGGATCGATCCGATCTTGTCGATGATGCTGCTCAGGGGCTTGTCCGGGTCCCATGACCAGTAGACGATCATGGGGGTGCCCACGATGTTTTCCTCGGGAATGAACCCCCAGAACCGCGAATCAAGGCTGTTGTCCCGGTTGTCCCCCATGCCGAACAGATAGTTTCTCTGGACGATGTACCTCGTCGCGACGACTCCGTCGACGAGGACCCGTGCCCGGTCGTCAAGGCGCACCCGGTGCCCCTCCCGGGAGATGAATGTCGCCCACCGCTGGTACGTGGAGGCGCTCAGATCCAGGACGTCTCCCTTCTTCGGGACGACGACCGGCCCCCAGAAATCCTCGTTGAACGGGGCGTCGCGCGGAAAGATCTTCGGGTCGGCGTACGCTTGCGGCCGCGGGTTCATGTTGTTGAATTTCATATTCCGCGGTATCGGAGAGGGCTTCCCGTTGATATACAGGATCCTGTTGACCACCTGGATCGTGTCTCCGCTGAGAGCCACGCAGCGTTTGAGATAGAACATGAACTCCGGCGACTGGATCTCCTCCCGCTGCCCCGGGAATTCGAACACGATGACATCCCCCCGCCCGACGCTTCGCAGGGCGGGGACCCTGAACCACGGCAGGCGCACGTTCGTAAACGGGATTGTCCTGGGCGTGGTCCCGCCGTATATGAACTTGTTGACAAAGAGAAAATCGCCCGCCATGATCTCGTTCTCCATCGACCCGGTGGGGACTTCGAACGACGCGAGCACGAAGCTGTTCAGGAAGAAAAACGACACGAGCACGAACACGAGGTCCTTCAGGAAGTCCTTCACGGGCTCCTTCTTCGCATCCCGATGTTCCTTGTCGGTCGATGACCGGTCCGTTCTTGCCATGGGCCTCCTTATTCGTCTTCCATTGAGAGAACCGCCAGGAACGCCTCCTGGGGGATTTCGACGCGTCCCACCTGCTTCATACGCTTTTTTCCTTCCTTTTGTTTCTCCAGGAGCTTCCGCTTGCGCGAGATGTCGCCGCCGTAGCATTTCGCCAGCACGTTCTTCCTCATCGCGGAAATCGACTCGCGCGCGATGACCTTGCTCCCGATCGCCGCCTGGATGGCCACATCGAACATCTGCCGCGGGATCAGTTTGCGCAGTTTCCCGCAGAGCTTCTTCCCCCAGTCATGCGCCTTGTCCCGGTGGACGATGCACGAGAACGCATCGACCGATTCTCCGTTGAGCAGGATGTCGAGTTTCACGAGATCCGATTCGCGGAAATCCAGGAGATCATAATCGAACGATGCATACCCCCGGCTCGTCGATTTCAATTTATCATAGAAATCAAATATGATCTCGCTCAGTGGCATCTCGTACGTGATGTCCGCACGCGTGGGATCGAGATAGGTCGTGTTCCGGTACACCCCCCGGCGGTCCATGCAGAGCTTCATGATGTTCCCGACGTACTCCACCGGGACGATGATCTGCGCCTTGACGAACGGCTCTTCCACCATGGCGACCTCCCCCAGAGGGGGCATGGTGGACGGGTTGTCCACGAGGACGACGTCCCCGCCGGTTTTCGTCACCCGGTATTCCACGTTGGGGACGGTGTTGATGATGTTCTGGTTGTATTCCCGTTCCAGCCGTTCCTGGACGATCTCCATGTGCAGGAGTCCGAGAAAACCGCACCGGAACCCGAATCCGAGGGCCGTCGACGTCTCCGGCTGGTAGACCAGCGAAGAATCGTTGAGCTGCAGCTTTGCGATCGAGCTCCGGAGGTCTTCAAAGTCTTCCGCATTCGTCGGGTACACGCCGCTGAACACCATCGGTTTCACTTCCTTGTATCCCGGCAGCGCGCTCTGCGCCGGGTGCGCCGCCGCTGTCACCGTGTCCCCCACCTTGGTATCATGGACGTCCCGCACGCCGGCGATGAGGTACCCCACGTTCCCCGCTGCCAGCTCCCCGGTGCGCAGGCGCTTCATCTCCAGGACCCCCACCTCCTCGGCGTCGAACGGTTTTCCCGTGTGGAAGAACATGATCCTGTCCCCCTCCCGGAGCGTCCCTTCGACGACCCGGATGTACACGACGGACCCGCGGAACGGGTCGAACACTGAATCAAATATGAGCGCGCGCAGCGGGAGGGCGGGATCCCCCGCCGGGGGTGGGATCCGGCGGATGACCGCTTCCAGTATGTCGTCGATGCCGATGTTGGCCTTCGCGCTCGCCAGTATGATCTCGTCATCGCGGCAGCCTATCAGATCCCTGATCTGCCCTTTGACGGTGTCGATTGTGGCGCTCGGGAGGTCGATCTTGTTGATGACGGGGATGATCTCCAGTCCCGCGTCGATCGCAAGGTACAGGTTGCTTATCGTCTGCGCCTCCACCCCCTGCGATGCATCCACGATGAGTATCGCCCCTTCGCAGGCGGCCAGGGACCGGGAGACTTCGTACGAAAAATCCACGTGGCCCGGCGTGTCGATGAGGTTCAGCGTATAGGTGTCCCCGTCCGCGGCCGTGTAATGCATCTGGATGGCATGAAGCTTGATCGTGATCCCGCGCTCCTGTTCGAGGTCCATGTCGTCGAGGACCTGGTTGAACTTCATCTCGCGGGGCGTGATCGTGCCGGTCCGCTCCAGAAGGCGGTCGGCGATCGTCGATTTGCCGTGATCAATATGGGCTATGATGCAGAAATTCCGGATCGCGCTCATGCGGTATCGTCAATAACAGAAAATCCGTCCCGTGGGAAGCGGGGCGGACTTGCTCGGTCGGGCACACGTCATGCANNAGAATCATACCCGACATGTCCATTCTGACAGACTCCGCAATTGCGGCATTCCTCGCCGCACACCAGGACCACCCCCGGGGCCCCCGCCCCATCGCTGTTTTTGACTGCGACGGGACTGTGATACAGGGGGATATGGGGGAAGCGATGTTTTACCGTCAGATCGAGCGTTTCCACTTCCGGCGGTCCCCCGCCCTCATCTGGCGGGATCATCCCCGGCGGGATGAGATCGGGAGCCTGTACGGGAAGCTGGCGGGGCTCGGGTCCGCCGAACGGGCCGCAAGTTCCGCATTCGCCGCTTTCGCGGAAATCCTCCTCGCGTGGTATTTCGACCAGATCGCCTCCGGGGCGGTCGTCAAAGCCTGCGCCGACATCGTCCGCCTCTTTGCCGGATACACGCCGGATGAGGCGCGCGGGCTCGGACGCGAGACGTTCGAGGCCGAATTCTCCTCGCCGATAGGAACCAGGCGGCTCGGCGGGCGCGACCTCCCCCGGGGCGCACGGTTCATCCGGGAATCGGTGGACCTCATCGGGGCGCTCACCGGACGGGGATTCGACATCTGGGTCGTCTCGGGGAGCAACAAATGGAGCGTGGAGCCGGTATTCACGCGCTTCGGCATCCCGCCGGAACGGATCATCGGGATCGATCTGGAAGTGCATGACGGGCTGCTGACAGACAGGGCGGAGGCGCCCGTTCCCATTCGCACAGGCAAGATCGACGCCCTGCGGCGCCACACCCCGCTCGTCCCCCTCATGGCGGTGAGCGACTCGAAAAACGACATCCCTCTCCTGCTCCATTCCGCCGGACTCAGGATCAGGATCAACTCCAGGAGGAGGGACACGGCCGATTTCTTCCGCACCGCGGGGACCGTGCCGGACAGCACATGGGTACTTGTGGAATCACCGCACATCATGGAGTGAGCCACTATGGCGGATGCCGCTCTCACAGTCATCGGCGGGGGTGCCGTCGGGCTTGCCATCGCCGCAGAGCTTTCCCGGCGACACGCACCCCTGTACGTGCTCGAGAGGAATCCGAAGTACGGACAGGAGACCTCGAGCCGGAACAGCGAGGTGATCCATGCGGGTATCTACTACGCCAACGGCTCGCTGAAAGCACGGCTCTGCGTCGAGGGAAACCGTCTCCTGTACGGGATCTGCGGCCGTCACAACATACCCCACCGGCGGATTACAAAGATCATCACCGCGACGCGTCCATCGGAAGAAAGCGAACTCCGGCGGCTTCGCGCCCTCGGAGAAGGGAACGGCGTCACGCTCCGCATGATGACCGCCGCTGAGGTCAGTGCGCTCGAGCCGCAGATCGTCACCGCCGGCGGCCTCTTCTCTCCCGACACCGGCATCATCAGCGCGCACGCGCTCATGGATTATTACTACAGCACTGCGAGGGAACAGGGGGCAGTTGTGCAGACACGCTGCACGGTTGTCGCGGTGGAACGCCGTTCCAACGACTACCTGATCACCGTCAGCGAGGGGGGAGAACGGTCCACGATCACATCGGAGCGCGTGATCAACGCCGCCGGGCTGGAGTCCGACACGATCGCCTCGCTTGCCGGCATCGACGTGGACAGGGAGGGGTACCGCCTGCACTACAGCCGGGGGTGCTATTTCTCCCTCCCGGCGTCGCTGAGCGCCTGCGTGAGCCGGCTCGTGTACCCCGTCCCGACCGATGAGACACTGGGCGTCCATGCGGTCGTGGACCTCGGGGGACGACTGAAGTTCGGTCCGGACATCGAATACCAGGAGGACCGCGTTGCGGACTACCGGGTTGACGAAAAGAAACGGGACGCGTTCGGCGCATCCGTCCGCCGCATACTCCCGCATGTCCGGGACGAGGACCTCACTCCCGACATCTGCGGGATCCGACCGAAGCTGCAGGGCCCCGGAGAACCGGCGAGAGATTTCCTTATCCGGGAGGAGAGCGGGCGCGGGCTCCCCGGGTTCATCAACCTGGTGGGGATAGATTCTCCCGGCCTGACGGCGTCGCCTGCGATTGCGAAGTATGTGGGGGAGATGCTCTGAACGGTGCGGCAGCGTTCCCCGGGACACCGTGACAGGGTCACTTCCGCTCGTGGTACCCGGTCATGGAGGCCTCCGCGATGCTCTTCCCTTCGATCGTCCTGAGAAACGCGGAAAGGAGTGTGTCCTTCGCGAGGGGAAGCGTGGAGACGTCCAGCGCATAGAGCGTGGCGACATACGGGTGCGACCCGGAGCCCTTCGGCGGCGCGGGCCCTCCATAGCCCATCTCGTCGTACGAGTTCAGGAGTTCCTTCGCGGGGACCGGGAGCAACCGCGTCCCGGACGCCCCTTCTCCCAGCGCACGCTCCTGGAACGGAATGTCGATGATGAACCAATGGACCCAGTTGTTCGCCACCGGATGGGGGTCCACGATCGAGAGCGCAAACGACCTGGTGCCCGGGGGCGGGTCCTGCCAGGCGAATGCCGGAGAGATATTCTGGCCACCGGAAACAGAACGGTGCGCGTATCTCACCGGGATCTCCCCTCCGTTCTTGTAGGATCCGCAAGCCAATGTCAACATGCGCCTCCTTCTTCAGTGTGTGGAAAATGCGGCTGTGAGCGCCTGGCGGTTCGCGTCGATTGTCCTGTCGATATCATCGTCCGTGTGCGCGGCAGACACGAACCCGGCCTCGAACTGCGAAGGGGCCAGATATATCCCCCGGCGGAGCATTTCCCGGAAGTACACGCCGAATCGACGCGTGTCCGCCCGGAGCGCTCCCGCGTAGTCGACGACCCGGGCCGGGGTAAAGAAGAGCGTGGACATCGAGCCCACGCGGTTCTGCGTCAGGGGGAGCCCGAGCGCGTCGATTGTCCGGGCAATCCCCTCCGCCAGCCGCTCTGATTTTCGTTCCAGCGACAGGTACAGACCGGGGTCCCCGCTCAGGATATCCAGTGTCTCGAGACCGGCGGTCATCGCGAGCGGATTCCCGGAAAGGGTCCCCGCCTGGTAGACGGGGCCTCCCGGCGCGACCATCGTCATGATCTCTCGTTTCCCGCCGTATGCCCCGACAGGAAGTCCCCCGCCGATGATCTTCCCGAGTGTCGTCAGATCGGGCGTCACCCCGTAGAGCTGCTGCGCTCCACCGGGCGCCAGCCTGAATCCGGTCATCACCTCGTCGAAAATGAGGACCGTCCCTTCGTCCGAGCAGAGACGGCGCAGTCCTTCAAGGAAACCGGGTTCCGGAGGGACGCACCCCATGTTTCCGACAACGGGCTCGACGATGAGCGCCGCCACAGCACCCCGGTGGCTCCCCAGGAGCGCCGTCACGGATTCCAGGTTGTTGAACCGGGCAGTCAGCGTCAGCGCCGCAACCGCAGAGGGGACCCCCGGGCTGTCGGGGACACTCAGCGTCATCGCGCCGGATCCCGCCTTGATGAGGAACGCATCAGCGTGACCGTGATAGCACCCCTCGAATTTGATTATCTTTTCCCGGCCCGTGTACGCCCGGGCCAGACGGACCGCGCTCATCGTCGCCTCGGTGCCGGAGTTCACCATGCGGACCATCTCCACCGAAGGAATGAGCCGCGTAATCATTTCCGCCATGCGCACCTCGAGGCCCGTGGGTGCTCCGAAACTCGTCCCTGAGCCGGCCGCGCGGATCACCGCATCGATCACGCGCGGGTGCGCGTGGCCGAGTATCATCGGTCCCCACGAACCCACGTAGTCGATATATTCGTTCCCGTCCTCATCCCGGATGCGGGCGCCTTCCGCCTTCGTGATAAACCGGGGAGAGCACCCGACGGCGCGGAATGCCCGGACGGGTGAGTTCACCCCTCCCGGGATGAGCTCCAGCGCCCGCGCGAACAGCGCATCGGATTTCCGGGTCGCCAGGTCACCCGTCACCGGTTCCTCCTGAGGACTTCCGTCGCAGCCTTTGCAAAATAAGTGAGTATCAGGTCGGCTCCCGCCCGCTTGATCCCGGTCAGCATCTCCATCATGACCCGCTCTTCATCAATCCATCCCAGGCGCGAGGCGGCCTTGACCATCGCGTATTCGCCGCTGACGTTGTACGCCGCAGTCGGCATTCCGAATTGCTGCTTCACCCTGTAGAGCACGTCGAGATACGGCATCGCCGGTTTCACCATGACGATGTCCGCCCCCTCCGCGATGTCCTGCGCCACCTCCCGTATCGCTTCATCGGAATTGGCCGGATCCATCTGGTGGGACCTCCTGTCGCCGAATTTCGGGGTGCTCTCCGCCGCCTCCCTGAACGGACCGTAGAACCCGGAGGCATACTTCGCCGCGTACGACATAATGGGGATATTGGGGAAATCGCCTTCATCAAGCGCCCGCCGGATTGCGCCGACCCTGCCGTCGAACATGTCCGAAGGGGCAACCATGTCGGCGCCCGCCTCCGCGTGCGAGACCGCCTCGCGCGCAAGAAGCACGACGGATTCGTCGTTCACGATCTCATTCCCCCGGACGATCCCGCAGTGGCCGTGGGACGTATATTCACAGAGGCAGACGTCCGTAATGAGATAAAGGCCCGGGACTTCTTTTTTCACGGCCCGCAGGGCCTCCTGGACGACGCCGTGAGCATCGTACGCGCCGGAGCCCACTTCGTCTTTCTCCTCCGGGATGCCGAAGAAAATGACGGCGGGAATCCCGAGCGCATGGACATCGGCGCATTCCCGGACGATTTGGTNNTAAATAAAATCTTCCGGACCCAGATGGGTCTCACGGACCATGCCCCGCAGCGTCTCCGTCATGCGGAGCCGGCGGAGCCGTGCCGCGGGGAACGACGCGAGGTTCGTTTCAATGCTCTTCATGTCTGCACCTTCATTCGTGTTTGATTTCCATTTCGCCGGCGATCCGGCCGGCGAGTCTCTCCCCGCTCATCAGGCAGTCTCCCACCGCAATGCCTCCGCGGTAGTTTCCGCAGAGGTACAGCCCCGGGACCTGCCGTTCGAGCCCCCGGATCTCCTCCACGAGCGAGAGATGGCCGAGGTTGTACTGCGGAATGGCTTTTTCCCAGCGTATGATATTCGCGTACACCGGGTCCCCCGTCACCCCCATGAGGGAACGGAGCTCTGAGACAACCGTCCGGGTCAGATCACGATCGTCCAGCCGGGCGAGCGACGGCTGCCTCGCCCCCCCCACGAACGTCGTCAGAGCGACATGCCCCTCCGGGGCCCTCCCGGGGAAGAGCGCGGAAGTCCATATCGTCCCGAGAATTTTTCGTTTCTCTTTCTCCGGGATCAGATACCCGAAACCGTCGAGCGGGCGTCCCACCTGTGAGTCGGGGAACCCGAGAAAAACTTCCGCGACGGGCGGATAGAAAATACCGCCGAGAGCGTCGCCGAGGGATTCCGAGAACGGGCGGATGAAATCCCCCGCGATGTACGCCGGCACCGCCAGCACCAGGGCCGGGGCCTCGAGCGAGCCGGGTTCCCCTTCCTGCCGGTAACGAACGACGAATGCCGGCACGCTCCCCGGCCCTTCCTTCCTTCCGACGGACACCGCCGTGCACTTCAGACGGAGTCCATCCCCCAGATATCGCCCCAGCGCAATCGGGAATGTCTGCATCCCCATGCGGAACGAGAACATCCGTGCCCTGTCCTTCGCCTTCTCGGCCCGTTTCCTCCGCTCGCCCGCTCCCCGCACCATCCCGCGGATGAGTCCGCCGTACCTCTCCTCAAGCGCGTAGAGTTTCGGAAAGGCCGCTCGTACGCTGAGGGCTGCCGGGTCTCCCGCATAGACGCCGGCGACGAACGGGTTGATCGCGTACTCCAGGAACTCCTCCCCCAGACGCCGCCGGACGAACTGCGCCACTGTCTCCTCTTCCGTTGCGCGCCCCACGAACGGCTCTTTCATGAGCCGCAGTTTCCCCGCCACGGACCAGAGCGACGACGCGAGGAACGCCCCCGGCGACATCGGGAGCGGGTGCAGGACCGCGTCCCTGAGAATGTACCGGCGGTCGGCCCGGTGGTCGGCGTACAACCGTTCCCCGGCGATGCCGAGTCCGTCGAACATTTCTCCGAACAGCGGGGTGGTTTCGAGCGCGCTGTTCGGGCCGGTCTCCACCATCCACTCACCGTCCATGATCGTCTGCATTGTCCCCCCGGGCGCAGCGCCGGGATCCAGGACGGTGACGCTCATGCCGGCCCGGCGGAGAAAATACGCGACCGTGAGCCCGGAAATGCCTGCACCGACGATAATGACGTCTCTCGCACCGGTCACAGCGTCACGCATTTCATCACAAGATCTCTGAGCGCCGCGATGTAATCGGGCGCAGTGTTCAGCGCAGGCGACATATCGAAATACCCGATGCCGAGACGCTTCGCCTCCTGTCGCGTCTCGATGTTGATTTCCCAGAGTGTCTCTGAGTGGTCCGACACGAAGGCGATGGGGATGACGATCACGTGCGACACGCGCTCGCGCGCGAGCCGTTCGATCGTCGCTTCCAGGGAGGGCTCCAGCCAGCGCTGCGGTCCCACTTTGCTCTGGTAGCAGAGGTGACGGGGAAGGCCGAAATCTCCCTCCCGGACCACGGCCTCAAATGTCCTGACGATCTGCGACTGGTACGGGTCCCCCCTGCGCACCAGGTTCACGGGGGTCCCATGGGCGCTGAAGACCAGATGGACGGCCCCCCGGTCGGCGAACGGGACGCGCCTGAGCGCGATGCCGATATTCCTCACGAGAGCAGCGACGTAGAGCGGGTGCTCGCAGTACTCCGTGACGGTCCGGACGAGGAAATGGCGGAGGCCCCTGCGCCGGAGCGCGCTCTCCCATTCCCGGAGACTGGAACCGGTCGTCGTCCTCGAATAGTGCGGATACAGCGGGAGGAGCACGACACGCTCGACGCCGGCGGCGACCAGCGTATCAATCGCCTCGTCGGTCATCGGGTGCCAGTACCGCATGGCGATCACCACCCGGGCGTCAAGAGCCGGGCGCAATGCCCGTTCAAGGGCAGCGGCCTGCCGCCGCGTCAGATTCAGAATCGGAGACCTTCCGCCGATCCGTGCGTAGTACTGCTGCACGCGGGGGGCGCGGCGCCCCGCAATAGTCCGCGCGAGAGCGCGACGGAAGAGAAATGCCAGCGGGAGGTCGATGATGTCGGGATCGCAAAACAGATTGTAGAGAAAAGGCTCCACCGCCGCCAGCGAATCGGGGCCTCCGAGCTGCAGGAGCACGACCCCCACCGGTTTGTCCGTCCCCATGGCCCGTGCCTCCTCAGGTTTCAGGGGAATCGAGTATCCTGCGAACGGCGAGGGCAAGGTCGTCGATCCGGTACGGCTTCTGGACGAACGACTTCACACCCATGGCCAGCATCTGGCGCGCACGCTCGTCCTCGGAGTAGCCGGTGGAGAGTATGGCGCGCACGCCCGGATTCATCTCCTTGAGCTTCTCGAACGTTTCCCTCCCCCCCATCCCGGGCATCGTCATGTCCAGTATCACGAGTCCTATCGTGCCGGCCTTTTCCCTGTACAGTGCGACCGCCTCGAAGCCGTCCCCGGCGGAAAGGACATTGTAGCCGAGGTCCTCCAGTATGTCCTGCACGAGCAGCCGGATCGTCTCTTCGTCGTCCACCACGAGGATCGTCTCCTGCCCGCCCCGGGGGCGCGACTCGATCTCCACGACCTTCGCGGCGGCCTTGTCGACGGCGGGGATATAGACGGAAAACGTCGTCCCCTCGCCCATCTCGCTCTCAACGTTGATGAACCCGTTATGGTTCTTCACGATGCCGTAGACCGTCGCCAGTCCCAGCCCCGTCCCTTTCCCCTTCTCCTTTGTCGTGAAGAACGGGTCGAAGATCTTCCCGCGTATCGCCCTGTCGATCCCGATCCCGGTGTCGGCGATTTCAATCCGGACAAACGGTCCTCCTCTCCCTTCCGGGATCGACCGGAGGAACGCATCCGGCGCGTCGAGGCGCATCGTCGTGATCGTCAGCTCGCCGCCGGCGGGCATCGCATCCCGCGCGTTGACGCAGAGGTTCATCAGGACCTGCTGGATTTGCGATGCGTCGGCCTCGATCACAGGGGACGAAGGATCGAGACCGGTCTCCATCACGATCGTGGTCTCAATCGTCCCCCGCAGCAGCTCGGCAGTCTCATGCACGAGGTCGTTGATCTGGAGGGGCCCGACGACGTACTTCCCTCCCCGGGCGAACCCGAGGAGTTGCGAAGTCAGCTCCGCCGCCCGCAGGGCGGAACGTTCAATGGTTTCCAGATGCGGATAGATCTTGTCTTCCTTCGGGACCTGCGCCTTCACGAAGGACGCGTATCCCAGTATCCCCCCCAGGATATTGTTGAAATCGTGCGCGATCCCTCCCGCGAGGAGGCCGATGCTCTCCATCTTCTGTGATTGGATGAGCTGTTCTTCGAGGAGGCGCCTTTCCGTTACATCCTCCATCATGGAAACAACATTGACGAGTTTCCCGTTCCGCTCGAACACCGGAAACATGCGCACGTGCACGGTCCGTTCGACGCCGTCCAGAGGCAGCCCGGGCCTCGCGCTCCGCGGATCCACCGTGATCGCGGGGACATCGACGGTTTCACCTCTGAAGACCGCGGCGAACCCCTCCACCAGGCCCGTCCGGGCGATGAACTCCGAATGGAACACATTCAACTTCCCGACGACAAGCTCCCTCGAGGCCGCGCCGAAGAGCCGCAGCCAGGCTTCGTTGACGTCGATGAGGTTCCCTGCCGCGTCGAGCACCGTGACTGCAAGCGGGGTCTGGTCGAGGATCCCTTTCAGGTTGTCGCGCGATTCGAGTATCGCCTCTTCGAGCCTTTTCCTTTCGGTGATATCCCGCGCCACCCCCTGGATCCCGATCACCTTTCCCTCCTTGAGGATCGGCTTCTCGTTGATCTCGAGAAGCAGGGGCCTCCCGTCGGCGTGACGCACCTCGCAGGTGTAGGTTGGCGCCGGGATCCCTTCCGCGAGCGCACGGTCCGCATATCCCCTCACGGGTTCGTTGATCGGGTTCGGGGTCAGAAAACCCCTGTACCGGGAGTTCCAGTGTCCGGGAGGGAATCCCGTGATCTTCACCACGGAGGGGGAGAGATAGGTGAAGACGCCGGCGGCGTCGTGGACATAGAAGAACATGTCCAGGGTCCCCTCCACGATGATGCGGAGGAGTTCCTCGGACGCGGCAAGCTTCACCTCCGTCCTTTTCTGCTCGCTGATGTCGCGCACGATGCAGAGGACCATGTCCCTCCCGCCGAGCGGGAGGAGCCGGGCATTGATCTCGGCGTACACCGGCTTCCCCGTGCTCCGCAGAAACTCGATCGGGCCGTAGCGGGTGAAGGCGTGCCGGACCCGTCGAAGCGCGGCGCGGTGCTTCTCCGCCACGAGGGGGGTATGAAGGCTGAACACCGTCTTCCCCGCAAGCTGACGGCGGGAGAATCCCGTCAATCGCGTCGCCTGGGGGTTGACATCGATGATTCTTCCGTCCGCGGGATCGATCAGGATCAGTGCGTCCGGCATCCCCAGGCGAA
The DNA here is from genome assembly GCA_003161955.1 of Ignavibacteriota bacterium. Taxonomy (GTDB): domain Bacteria; phylum Bacteroidota; class Ignavibacteria; order UBA10030; family UBA6906; genus Fen-1273. The sequence continues at coordinate 55,918 of PMND01000026.1, forward strand.
GCGAGCGGTATTTCTCGGCCGCCTCCCTCATGAACGTGCGCTCCTCCCGCCGCGCCAGGAGCGCCCCGGCCTGGAGAGCAAGCTGCCGCAGAAACCGGAGATCCGCCCCTCCGGTGACAGGTCTGGTCCGCGAGCCGAGGGCGAGAACCCCCCGGAGCCGGCGCCCCACGCACAACGGGAGAACAACAAGGTTCGCCAGTCCGAGCGCCCGCACCCGGCGCGCGGCCTTCCCCCGGCTTCCGGGAGAAACGACGCGTATTTTTCCCGGGCGGACCCCGGACAACAGGAAGGGTTCATCAGGTGGGAGTCCGGCGCGTGCCGGCGAGGTGACTGCCGCCACCGGAAGGGAGAGGGCACTTCCCGGCGCGTCCGATGCCCGGACGAAGACGAATCCGGTTCCGGTCCCCTTTCGTACTGCTTCGGCCAGTTGCCGGAGCAGGCGGGAAAGCGGGATCCCGTCGCTCCGCAGCCCCCCNNGCCGGGTGTTTCGTAGCGTCATAACGATTCCTTCGGATGAAGCTCCAGAAAAGCCGGCAGCACACCCTGCCCGATGCGGCTACCGGTGAAACGCAGGGCTCTCCTCATGCACCGAGCGGACCATCGCGATGGCGTGGTCCACCGGAACGCCGGGGAGTATGCCGTGTCCCAGGTTGAATATGTGGCCCGGACCGGGGCCGAACCTCCGCAGGATCGATCGGACCTCCTTCCGTATGTTCTCCGGAGATGCATACAGGAACGACGGATCGAGATTTCCCTGCAATGCCACACTCTCGCCGATCAGGCTTCTCGCTCCGGCGATATCCACGGTCCAGTCGAGCCCCACGACGTCCGCCCCTATCGCCGCGATATCCTTGAGCGCGTGCGCAGCCCCCCGCGAGAAGACGATCACGGGAGCATCACCCCTTTGCATGGTTGAGATGATCTCAAACATCGGATCGAGCGAGAACTTCCTGTAGTGATCGGGGTCGAGTATTCCCCCCCACGTGTCGAATATCTGAATCGCCTGCGCACCGGACGCGATCTGGGCCTCGCAGTACCTCCGGACCGTCACGGTGAGGAGATCGATGAGCTCTGTCAGCAGCAGGGGCTCATCGAGCATCATTTTCTTGATGTACCTGAACTCCTTCGATCCCCCCCCCTCGATCATGTAGGAAGCGAGTGTCCAGGGGGAGCCCGTGAACCCGATCAGCGGGACGCGCCCGCCCAGTCCCCGCCGCGCCATCGCAATCGCATCCATGACAAACCTGAGCTCCCGCTCGGGATCGACGCTCTTCAGGCTCCTCACGTCGTCCGCCGACCTGACCGGCGAGGGGAATCGGGGGCCCTGCGACTCCACCATCGTGAGGTGCATCCCCATCGCCTCGGGGACGACGAGGATGTCGGAGAATAGTATGGCCGCATCCACACCGACGATTTCGACCGGCTGGATCGTGACCTCCGAGGCGATCTCGGGGGTCTTGCACATCGTCAGGAAGTCGTGCCGCGCGCGGACGGCGCGGTATTCGGGAAGGTACCGGCCGGCCTGACGCATTATCCAGACGGGCGTCCGGTCAACGGGCTGCCTCCTGCACGCGCGCAGGAAAAGATCATTTGTCATATGTGCTCAACTGTAGTATTCGTCGATACTCCGGACCAACGCGCAGGCGGTCGATTCGGGGGCGATGATATCCACCGCGAGTCCGAGCGCCCTGACGGCATCCGCCGTCGAGGGACCGATCACGGCAATTCTGGTACGGCCGGACGCGGCACGCAACTCTTCCGCGTGGAAGAGCGTGCCGAAGTTCGCCGCCGCCGAGGGGCTGGCGAAGGTCACGACATCGAACTCTCCCGACACCACGCGGTGAACGAAGCTCCCCCGATCGATGCACTCCGGCACCGATGTCACATAGACGGTCACGGTCTCGACGATCGCTCCCGCGCCCCGGAGCGCATCCGGCAGCGTTTCGCGCGCAATGTCCCCGCGCGGGATGAGCACGCGTTTCCCCGCCAGTGAATCACCCAGCGCCGCGGCGAGAGATGCCCCGGCGAACTTCTCAGGCACGAGGATGACCGGGACGCCGTTCCCGGCCAGTGCGGAGGCGGTGACCTCGCCCACCGCAACCGCCCGCACCTGCGCGAGTGACGCGGCGGGGACTCCGAGTATCCGGGTCCTTCCGACGAAGCCCTCCACTCCGTTCGCGCTGGTGAACACGAGCACGTCAAATGTCCGGAGACGTCCGATTGCGGCGTCACATTCTGTCCACGTCCGCGGAGGGCCCGTTGCAATCATCGGCACCACGACGGCGGTCCCGCCCCGGAATTCGACCTCCCGGATCATCTCGCCGGCCTGTTCGTGCTGCCGTGTGATGAGGATTTTCCGGTTGCGCATCGTCATGGGAGGGGGGCGCCGGAGCGGATATCACGCAGTATCCTGTCGGCCCCGCCGGCAAGGAGCGTCTTTGCGAGAGCGCCCCCGATCTCTCCGGCCCCTGAGGGGTGGCCGTGTGTCCTGCCACGGACCACCGTCCCGCCGTCGAGAGAGGCCACCATCGCATCGATAAGCAGCACCTCCCCCTCACCCGTCTTCTCGATCCGCGCATACGCACCGATCGGGACCTGGCACCCTCCCTCCAGGATGCGGAGCAATGCGCGCTCGGCCCCGACGGCGCATGCGGTGTGATAGTCTTCCAGACCTGCGAGTGTCGAGGCGGTCCCGGTGTCCCCGGTGCGGATTTCCACGCCGATCGCCCCCTGTCCCACCGCCGGGAGTATGACGTCGAAGGGGATGATCTCGCCGATGCTTTCTTCCCACCCCAGTCTCCTGACGCCCGCGCATGCCAGTATCATGCCAGCCCACTCCGAATCCCTCAGTTTCTGCATCCGCGTGTTCAGGTTGCCGCGTATGTCGACGATCCGGATATCGGGGCGCTTCGCGAGGATCTGGCTCCTCCTCCGGAGACTGCCGGTTGCGATGCTTGCCCCCTGCCTCTGGCCGAGGAGAGTCCGGACGGGGTTGGCGGGATGCGGGATGAAGACATCGCGGACGTCCTCGCGCCGGCATGTTGCGCCGAGTGCGAGCCCGGGGGGAAGCTCCGTCGGCAGGTCCTTCAGACTGTGAACCGCGCAGTCGATACGGCCGTCCAGGAGGGCCTCCTCGATCTCCCGCGTGAAGAGTCCCCTGTCTCCTATCGTTGAGAGGGCGGAGTCGAGTATCCGGTCCCCCTTCGTCCTGATGACCTCGATGGAGATTGCACAACCCGGGGCGATCTTCCTGATCGCAGATTCCACCCAGCGCGCCTGCCAGAGCGCGAGATCGCTCCCGCGGCTGCCGACCCTGAGCGTATTACTCTTCACGCCCCCCCCTTTCATCCCCCCCCCCTCCGTTGCGGGAGATACCGAAGAGCTCCCGGAGGGCCCTGACGCGGTTCAGCACATCCTCGCTGTGCCCGTGAGATTCGGTCCCCTGCTTCAGAACGGTTGTCGGCCCGTGAAGGATCTTGTTGACGATCCTCCGCGTGACGAGGTCCAGCAGCTCCCTGTCTTCGGGCCTGAACCGGTTGACGTTTCTCATCACTTCCTGCGAGCGGATTGCTTCCAGGGATTCCCGGAATTCCTGAATCGTCGGGCCCACCTCNNAGCGCGTTCTGCCAGCGGAAGAAGGAGATCAGCTCCTCCCTGATGATCCGCGTGACTTTCGGGAGCTCCCCCCTGCGCCTGTCAAGGTTCCGGTCCACGATCGTGCTGAGCGCGTCGATGTCATACAGGAAGACGTTCTCTATTCTCCCCGCCGCCGGATTGACATTCCTCGGGAGGCCGATATCAATGATGAAGAGCGGGTTGTTGGACCGCTGTTTCATGACCCTCTGGACTTCGTCGGGTTGCACGATGTAGGAGGGGCTCGTGACGGAGGTGACGACGATGTCCACGGACCGGAGTGCATCGACGATCTGTTCGTAGTCGATNNACCGTCCCTCCCATCGCCGCCACGAGAGCTTCCGCCCTCGCGCGCGTCCGGTTCGCGACCTTCACCTGACCGATGCCCCTCCCCACGAGGTGACGCAGCGTCAGTTCGCCGGTCTCGCCTGCGCCGATGAGAAGGACGGATTTCTTCGCAAGGTCGGCGTAGATCTTGCTCGCCAGTTCCACGGCGGCGTAGCTGACGGAAACGGCCCCCTCGCAGATCGACGTCTCGGTCCTCACCCGCTTGCCGACGTGGAGCGCCGCCTGCATGAGCCGGTTCATTACCGGCCCCATGGTCCCGCTCTCCTTCGCCAGGTTGAACCCGTCCTTGATCTGGCCGAGGATCTGGACATCACCGATGACCATTGATTCCACTCCCGCGGCCACCCTGAAGAGGTGGGTGATCGACCCACCGGCATGCGCGGCGACAAAATGATCCGCGCTGACGGAGGGGGGGGCGCCTTTCGCATCAATGAGGAACTGTTTCAGCGCCGCCTCATCCACATCTCCCCCCCCGGCGACCCCGTACAGCTCGGTCCTGTTGCACGTGGAGACAAGCACGCACTCGGCAAAGTGCTGCTGCTCCTTCAGCCGGGGAAGGGTCGCTTTGATTTCGTCATCCGACAGCCACATCTTCTCGCGGACTTCGAGCGAGGCGGTGTGGTGGCTGATCCCGATGGAGTGAATGTTCATTCTCAGTGGAAGCTGTGGAAGCCGCTCAGGGAGAGGTTGATCACGGTCATGGAGAGGAACACAAAGCAGAACGCCACAAGCGTGATGATCATCGTCTTCCTCCCCTGCCAGCCCAGCCGCCTCTTCGCCCCGAGGGCAAGCGCGTAGAGGCACCAGATCACCAGTGTCCCGACGAGCTTGGGATCCCAGTACGAGAAATCGTGAAACACCCGCGGCAGCCAGATCACGCCTATGACGATGGCCACGCCGAGGGCCACGAAACCGAAAACCTCCGCTCTGTGGCTCATCGTTTCGAGCATCTCGAGATTGGGGAGACGGTTGTAGATCAGCCCGAAGCGGGATGATTTGATCTCGTGGTAGAGCATGAGATAGAGGAACCCGTAGGCGGCGGAGAGCGAGATCGCCGTATACCCGAGCAGTGCGGCGGAGACGTGAAATCCCAGGACGATGCTGTGGAGATATTCCGGGATGTCGAACCGGGGTCTGATGAACGCCGACGAAGCGGTCTGGAACGCGAATGCGAGGAAGAGGATGAAAAAGCCGGTGGCGCTCGCCTTTGTCCGGAGCTCGATATACGTGTATCCGATCGCAATCGACGCCGCGAGCACGGTCATGATCTCGAACACCGACGTGATGGGGGGATGATCGAACGCGAACGTCCTGACGATCAGATACACGCAGTGGAGCGTCACCGTGACAATGAGGGCCGGAGTCTTGAGACGGGCCAGACGGGGAAAATCCCCGAAAAACGTCAGCCCGTACACCGTGGTGAGCCCTGCATACAACACGGGGATAAGGATAAGGAGGAACAGGACTTCTGGCTGAAGATTCATCGGTCGCACGCCTTCATTCGGGTATGGGCGGTGAAAATATAAGGATTTTCCACGAGAAACTAAACCTCCGGGTTGCTCCAGAACCCGACGATTGGTATCTTGGACCCATGGAGATTGAAACCACGTTTGTCTGCGCTTTCTGCTTCCAGGTCAACGACACGCTCGTCGACGTCTCGGCGGGGCGGCGGCAGGAGTACACGGAGGATTGCCACGTGTGCTGCCGGCCGAATTTTCTGCACGTGACGATCGACCCGTCGCTGGAGGAAGCCAGCGTCGAGGCCACCCCGGCATAGCGGGGGACCACTGGACCTTTTTGAACGACCCCGGAATCTCACATATGAGCGGCGCAGAAATCAGGAAGCTCACCGAGAATGGCGTGATCGCCGCCGCCCGCACGGGCGATATGCGGGCGTTCAGCGAGCTCGTCCGGCGGTACGAACAGACCGTCTACCGGTACTCGTTCAAGCTCTGCCGCGACCGGGAGAAGGCCGAAGAGACGTTTCAGGACACGTTTATCAACGTGTACAGGAAGCTCGGCACGTTCGACGGAAGGTCCCGTTTCTCCACCTGGCTCTATGCCATCGTGACAAACAACTGCCTGATGAGGCACCGGAGGCGGAAGATCCGGGAGATCGAAGAGTCGCTTGAGGCCCTGGAGTCTCCTGCGACGTCGGCAGACGGGAAGTTCGCGCATGACATTGCCCGCTGGGATGAGACGCCGGCGGATATTGTCATGGACAAGGAACTCCGCGCCGAGATTGAGAAGGCGATCGGGAAGCTCCCCCCCGACTACAGGATCGTCTTCACGCTGAGGGACATGGAGGGGAAATCGACGGAAGAAACAGCGAGAATCGCCGGGATATCGAAGGAGGCCGCAAAATCGCGCCTCCGCCGTGCACGTGCCTTCCTGCGGGATCAGCTCTCCCCGTACATGGCACGCCCGGTGAGGAGGAGGGCCGATAAATGAAATGTACTGACGTGTATCTCCACATATGCGACAATCTCGACCAGAGGCTCGGAACCCGCCGCTGCCGCGAGATCAGGGCGCACCTCAGACTCTGCAGCAACTGCAGTGCCTACCTGGCGTCACTGAAACGCACGGTCATCCTGTTCCGCTCCGTCCCTGCGCCGCGTCTCCCGCGCGCGGCGCATGACCGCCTGATCAGAGCCCTCCGGAAGAACGGATGTTTCCCCCGACCAGGCGGCCGTCCTCACACACGGACCGTGCGCAGGCGGAAGTAACAGCCCTCCGGCTCACACGCCTTCATTTGTCTTCCTTCGTTCAGGAGCCCCCCCCCCGAGACGGCTCTTCCGGTATCCGTATGCAAAGTATATCACCATGCCGATAACGAGCCACACCCCGAACCTCACCCATGTGACTCCGGGGAGTCCCATCATCAGATAAACACAGGAGAGTATCCCCAGGACCGGGACGAGGGGGACGAAGGGGGTCCGGAACGCCCGCTTCCTCCCGGGCTCTCTGTGCCGGAGGACGATCACTCCCGCGCAGACAAGTATGAACGCAAAAAGGGTCCCGATGTTGGTCAGCTCGACGATCTCATTGATATTGGCGACGGCCGAGACCGCGGCGACAACGACTCCCGTCCAGATCGTTGTGACGTGCGGAGTACGGTATTTCGGATGGACGCTCGCGAAGTGCCGGGGAAGAAGCCCGTCCCGCGACATGGAAAAGAATATCCTGGGCTGGCCGTACTGGAACACGAGGAGCACGGCACTCATCGAGACGACGGCGCCGAACGCGACGATCCCCGCGGAGACATCCGCGCCGACGTACGCGAACGCCGCCGCCAGCGGATCGGCGACCCCGAGGTGGTTCCAGGGTACCATCCCGGTCAGGACCAGCGCGACAGCGACGTAGATGACCGTGCAGACCAGGAGCGACCCGATGATGCCGATCGGCAGGTCTCTTGACGGCTTCTTACATTCCTCCGCCGCCGTCGATATCGCGTCAAACCCGATATACGCGAAAAAGATCAGGCTTGCCCCCACCCAGACTCCGTGGAAGCCGTTCGGCATGAAGGGACTCCAGTTCGCAGGTTTCACGAACTTCGCGCCGGAATAGATGAAAAAGCAGAGTATGACAAGCTTGATGGCGACCATCACGTTGTTCGCGCGGGCGGATTCCTTTACCCCGACGACAAGCAGCCAGGTAATGAGCATGACAATCAAAACCGCAAGCGCGTTGAATATCAGAGGGATCCCCGCCACGACCGGATGCGAGATCCACGCGTCATGTGCCAGGACGACGGCAGGATCGGTCTGGCCGGACTGTATAACGGCGTCCGCCGCCTGCCGGGCCGAGCGGTAATCCACCGCCAGCCACGCGGGGATATGGAATCCGAGACCGACGCAGAGCTGGTGAAAGTAGGCCGCCCATGCGATGGCGACCGCGACATTCCCCACCGCGTATTCGATAATGAGATCCCACCCGATGACCCAGGCCACCAGCTCGCCGAGGGTCGCGTACGAGTACGTATAGGCGCTTCCCGAAATCGGGACGAGCGAAGCGAATTCCGCATAGCAGAGTCCGCAGAAAGCGCAGGCCACCGCGGTCAGTATGAACGAGAGCACGATCGCGGGTCCCGCACCTGCGCGCATCGCATCACCTGCAACCGCGGTCCCGATCGTCGCAAAAATCCCCGACCCGATGATCGCTCCGATGCCGAGCATGATCACATCAAACGCCCCGAGGGCCCGCTTCAGCTGCCGGTCGGGCTCTTCGGCCTCCCTCAGTATCGCATCAAGATCTTTCGTACGGAACAGAGGATGGGGCATAGGGTCCTCAAGCGTGGGAAGGGTATTGGGTCAACGACGCGCTGCGTACGGGAGCCTGCGAATCACCGCGGACTGGATTTCGGCGACGAGGGACCCGCACTGCACCTGAGATATTCCCGGCAGATCCTTTTCATCGCCGTGTTTGCGGAGTTAAATGCCCAGATGATCGACCCCCCCTTTGTGCCTGCACTCAGATCGCCGATGAGAAACATCCCCCTGACGTTGGTCTCATGCGCCTCCTGCACGTACGGCTCCTCGCCGTCGAATTCGATGCCGATCGTCTTCAGGAAATTGCGCGGCGTCGTGCCGCCAAGGGCGTACAGGACATAGTCGTATATCCTCGTCCCCAATCCGGGCTCCCCGAAAACCACCCCGGGCTTCCCCGATGCATCCGTCAGTGCAGTGACGTTCGACCCGGACAGGATCTCGACCTGCCGGCGCTCCGCCAGTGCGAGGATGCTCTCGCGGTTGATATCGTTCATCCTCGAAAAATCGAGGCGGCGGTAGCTGAGCGTGATCCGGTTCCCCTTTTGCACGAGGTACTGGCAGTATTCCGACGCGGAATCTCCGCCGCCGACGACGAGGACGTCCGCGCCGGCGACATCCGTCGTCGTCACATCGAAGAGTATCCTGTCTTTGAGCGGCAGGGGGATCCTGTATCCCGGCTTGTTCGGTTTCCCCAGTATGCCGATTGCGATCACCACCACCGTGGCGTCATACGATCCCCTGTCCGTCGTGATCGTGAATCTCTGTTCCTCAGCCTCCCTGTGGATCTTGAAAACCGTCTCTTCGTAATGGACGGTGATGGAGTTTTCCCTTATCGTCCGGTCCAGATAGGAGATCGTTTCATGCTTGGATGAATCGACGAGACACATCACCCCCGTACAGGCGGCTTCGAACCCCTTGTAGTTCGCCGTCACAAGTTTGTTGTCGGGGTAGTATTTCTTTATCGAGAAGGAGTGCTCGTGCGCCTTCTCCAGAATGAGTATGTTGCCGGGACTGATGCCGGCGGCGCAGGCTTCGGATGCCATGCTTATCCCCGCCGGACCCGCGCCGATCACAATCATGTCGTACATGGAACAGATCCGGTCCGTACCTGGAGCAATTATTGAACTGTTAATTTAGAAGGAAACAGGAGAACTCCAAACGAAGAAACGCACCCCCCGGTCGGGGCGGACCGGGAGAGAGGAGGAAAAGCGGCATTGGTTACATCGGTTGACCCACCCAGGCGTACGAAGTTTTCTCGAATTGGACCGCCCCCTTCACAGTACGGTGGTCGCCGGCATGCATGGGAGACACACTTGTTCCTTCCCGGCGGTCGAATGCAAACACGACATTCATCGCCTGGTCCGAAGAACTGACGCATTCGACCGACCCCTCGAACGTCATCAGGTATACCCGCACACCGGAGAGGATATACTCTTTCCCCCCTGTCTGTCTGAAACCCGTGAGTTTCATATTCCCCTGCGAATTGTCCTGTACGAGCTTCGCGACGACCTTCTCCCCGTCCGATGCGGAGGGCTCTGCGAGATATAATTTCGAGAATACGATCACTCCGAAAAGCGCGACGACGATTGCGATTGTTCTCATGCTTTCCCCGGTTTCAGTTTGCCTCTCTTTTTTAAGCCGGCCCCGTTCTCCCTACGCCGGCTCATCATTTGACCGAATTTGACACAAAACCTGTACCACTCCCGGATCAAAAATGAACCGCTTAAAAAAAGAGAGGTTCGCACATTATGCCGATCATGCCCCTTCTGATCAGGGCAGAATTACACCGGATATCCGGAATTGAGTGTAGATTCTACAAGCCCTTGATACACCGGCTCTCTCGTCCATCCTCCGGGTATCCCGGCATGTTCCAGGAGATATGTGTTGATCTCCGGTGGGCTGCAGACAATTCAATGGTGGGAGTAAGTCAGGGAAGGACGCTCGGATAAAACGCGAAGCGGATCCCTCCTCCGAGAAGGTGTGCAGTGAAAGGTTCAAAGCCGGCAGCCTGGTACGCTTCCCCCGTCGGGTCGTGGAACCTTATAATGGTGTACTGGGCCCCGGCCCGGATGGAAAAATACCGTGCGAGTTCCCACGCGACGCCGGCTTCAAAGTGCGGCCCCCCCCCGTTGTACCCTTTCCCCCCCGCCAGTGTGTAGAGACCGTAGCCGAGGGTTCCATACGGCCGCACGATGGAGACGGACGTGAGGAAGACCGTCCCCTCCAGCGAGGCCCCTCCCACGGGGAGCCAGCCATCCAGCGGCTTCACAGAACCGGGAGGTATGCTCTCTCTTCCCGTATAGACATGAATCGCCATCTGAAACAGAGGGGAGAAGTTCAGACCGAATCCGAGAGAGACTGTGTACCCCCCGTCGGCGTAGGAGCTGAGCGAGGAAAAATGCGGTGCACACTGTATGTCGAACATGAGTCCGAAGTGCCGGGAGGAATCCGGGACGGCGGGCCCATCAAAGGGGGACTGCGCCGGGGAGAGCCCGGGGGTGGAAAGGAAGAAGAGCACGGCAAGGACCTGGCGCAGTGTCGTCTCCCTCATGGATAAAAGATCCCGAACACGACCCGTTTCCCGTCGAGCCTGATGCCGGGAGCCGGAAGATGATAGAAATCCACGACCGTGAGAACCGCATGGAGGAAGCTGCTCCCCGTCTCGATCCTGGAGAAATTGTAGTCAAGCGCGATCGTGGCCTGACGCCGGCCCCCCCCCGACTCATCCAGGTCCCGTGCCCCGACGCCAAAGGCAAGTCCAAGCCATGGGGGAATGGCATCCGAGAGCCGGTTCCCCATCAAGAAGTGGGGGTCCATGGAGAGCCACACCGTCGTCCCCTGGTAATCGTCGAGGAACGCTTTTCCCTGTCCCGCCTTCAGCTCACTCCTGTACCCCGTGCTCGGCCAGTAGCTGTATTTCAACGTGAAGTTCCTGAGGACAGGGAATGTCCACTGGGCGAGAGGTATCGTGGCGCCGATCATGTTGAAGAACGCGTCCCCGGGACTGAACCCGTACACCCTGTGGAATCCGTCTTCGACCTCGACATAGAGCTGGTAGGACAAACCGAGCACAGACCCGTAAAACGTGCTCGTGTGCTCGCTGAATCCGCTCCACTCCAGCGAATACCTGAACACCCGTGAGAGGAGGTACCCGGCGTACATATGCCCGAGCTTGTCGACGTTCAGCGCGTAGGTCCAGTCGTTCTCAAAACGGAAAGGAGCCCGGGGCCCCTGCCACCATGCGTTCTGCTGGTAGATGTGGACGGGAATCACAGTCCCGAGCGTGAGCCCTGAGACGACTGCGAGCCTGACAGGTTTCACGTCAGAAGTGTCCTGAGCGGACACGCGCTCGCAGGGGCGGAGCAGGGTGACAAGCAGGAGGAGGGGGGGAACGGCCGCATGGCGACGATGGCTCCAGGATCGGACGGGCGGGGAGGAGAGAAAAGAAGGGCGAGTCATGGCCGATCAATGTAACATTTCAGGACACGCCAGTCAATACTGATGACGGGAGCGCTGAGCACACATATGTCTCTTAACTCGGTGATGACGCTTTTCATTTGAAGAAATTACCTCTGCGACCGGCCGTGCGGCGGGAGGGGAAATCGCTCCTCCCGTTCTCGTCCGCCGTAAGATGTTTAAGCGAACGATGGTGCGGTCGGCATGCCATGAGGCACTCCGGCGCCCGCCCGGGGCATGGGATTTGAAAGGATGGGACGTAGAGAATCCAGAGGAGCGAAGCATGATGAAAAATCGAATCAGGCAGCATACCAAAAGAGCGGCAGGAACGATCTGTGTGCTCGCCCTCGCGGGATTCTCGTTCGACTGCGTCAACAAGCCACTTGCGCCGGTCGCACCGACATGGGCGACACAGATGACCGCTCCCGTTTCAATGAAGTCGTACACACTGGCCGATCTCGTCAGCAAGGATTCCAGTCTCCTCGGGATCACGCCCGGGGGAACGCAGATCGTGTACAACACCACGTTTCAGGCGGACCCCACGTTCGTCGGAAACCTCGTCAGCCTCTCATCGTTCACAAGCGCGTCGCAGGTCCAGCTCGGCGTCTTCTCCGTCAACGACGTGTCCTATGCGCTCCCGGTCACTTTCCCGGCGTGGTTTCCCAGGGGGACGACGACGCCGATACCCCAGGCGACAATTGCATTCGACCTCCTGCAGGGATCGCTCCCCGGCCTCGACTCGGTGAGCTTCCAGAGCGGAATTGCCGAACTGCACGTGCGCAACAATCTTCCGGTCCCGGTGACCGTCCAGAACCCGATCACGCTCAGGGACGCAAGCGGCAACCTGTGCGGGACGTTTGATTTCAGCGGGAAGGGGCCGATAGCGCCGGGGACCGAATTGGTCGCGACGATGGACCTGGCAGGCGTATTCCTGACGCACACGATATCGCTCGCGGGAGTTACGCTCTCCGAGCCGGGAACCGCAGTCCCTCTCCCCGTCCCTGCCGACAGTCTGGTGGTGGCGAGAATCGTCGCAAGGAATCTGGTCGTGCGAACTGCCGTCGTCACGACGCTCCCCCCGCAGATCGCGGTGAACAACGTCACCAGGGCGCTTGCGCTCAAAGATTCGAACCTGGTGAAGGAGCTCTACGTGAAATCCGGGAGGATCACGATTCACTTCCAGAGCGGTCTCCCGGTGGACGCATCGTTCCGCTACAGCATCGGGGAGCTTCTGACCCCCGCGGGCTCCGTCTACACGGATAATGTCTCTCTTCCCGCCAGGGGGAGTTTCGACCGGACGATAGATCTCGCGATGTACAGGCTCCATTCGTCCGATGGCAGCTACATCGCCGCGCTCGACGTGACGGGGAGCGTTGCACTCACACCGGCGGGGGGAGGGGCCCCGGTCAGGATCCAGGAAAGCGACAATATCTCTTTTGCCCTGACCGCGACGTCGATCGTGGCAGACAGCGTGGTGGGGGTGACGAAGCCCACCTGGGTCAATGTCAATACCGTCCTCCCGCTCAACCTTGGCGATCTGACAAAGAAGTTCAAGGGGCAGGTCAACATCCCGGCCGCGACACTGAGGCTGCTCCCGCAATCCACCATACGGTTCCCGCTCCAGCTCGATCTGAAGCTCCAGGCGGAGGGGAATCACGGCCAGCTCCTGTCGGAGCTCAACGTCCCCCCGACCACAACAAGCGGGGCGATGCTGCCGATCGATTTTGTCCCGGGAGAGGTCGGGAGATTCCTCTCTTCGATCAGCGGCCAGCTCCCCGATTCGCTCCGCGTACGGGGAGCAGTCCTCGTCAACCCGCAGTACGATATTTCGACGCCCCAGTCTGTCGGGAGCGGGAGCTGGTTCGGCGGCAAGGTGCAGGTGTCATTCCCCCTCCTGGTATCTCTTACCGGGGGAGAGTTCGCCGACACCGCGTCGATCGGAGATACATCGGGTGCCGGCCAGGGACATACGCTTGCCGACGCGAAGACCGCGGGTCAGATCAACAGCATAAAGCTCCACGTCGTGGTCGACAATGCCATACCTCTCCAGGTTGCGCTGAAGCTGCACCTTCTTGACCGTGCGAAGCGATTGCTCCTCGACCTTCCGCAGACCGCGGGGGACTCGATAACGATTCCCGCGCCTGCTGTCCTCGGGGGAATCGTGCAGTCTCCGTCGCATGCGGAGAGAATCATACAGCTCGCCGGCACCGAGGTCCAGCAGTTCAACAACGCTTCTTCCGTCGCCTATGTTCTGGGAGTCTCGACCGCGGGGGCCGACCCGGTGAGCTTCGAATCGACCCAGGCGATACGGATCAGGGTCTGGGCGGAATTCTCGTATCAGGTGAACAAATGAACTTCTCTCCTTTGAAGGGGATACTCCCCCTCGCTCTCCTGATCTCCTGGCTGCCCGGGGCGACGCGGGCCGGCGACCAGACGGACATCCGCGGACTCGGCATGGCAAGGAGTTCGGTCGCCGCCTCGCGCGGCCTCGACGCCGTCGGCATCAATCCTGCAAACCTCGCGCTGCCGGACGACGGGACCGTGACGATCAGCCTGGTGCCGATCGGCGTCGGCGTCGGAAGCGATTTCATGACCTACGGGCTGTATAACAAATTCTTTACGGGAGTGGATTCACCGACCGGCAGGGTCGCGAGGAATCTCTCGGAGGCGGACAAGCAGGAGTTGCTGAACGCGTTCCCGGGGGGGACCGGAAGGATCGGCGCCGATGCGGAGGTCCGCCCCGTCGGGCTGGCGCTCCGTTTCGGAGGATTCGCGACATTTGCGTTCACGGCGACAGAACGCGTGGCGGCGAGTGCGACGATTCCATCGGCGTACGCGAGATTTCTCCTCGAAGGAGTGACACCCGGATCTGCATACGACTTCAGCGGCGCCGCGGGATCGGCCGCCTGGACGCGTGAGTACGCTCTCTCCGCCGGATTCGCTCTCCCCGACGTCCCCGTGTTCAGGAGCTGGTCGGCGGGTCTCTCCGTAAAACTGGTCCACGGGTTCGCCTACGCGGCGGTCACGCGCGACGACACGTGGCTCTCGGCGGGGAGCAACGGCGTGCTTGATGCGAATGTCGACATGGCGGGCGTGACTTCGCAATCCGATTTCAGAGGTTCCCCTTTCCCATCTCCCGCGGGGAGCGGGATCGGCGTGGACCTCGGACTCTCCGCCGAGCTGAATGAATTCCTTATGGCAGCCATCAGCGTCACTGATATCGGCTCGCTCCGCTGGGACGGGGACGTCAGGCAGGTGTACGGACTGGGACGGATGCACCTCGATGATCCGATGAACGGCGCCCAGCGGGATTCGCTCGAGCATGCAGTCACGGGGAAAACGGCGCCGGGCGGGGCGTTCACCACGGCGCTCCCGACGACGCTCCGGATGGGCGTTCAGGTCGAGCTGGAAAAAATCAAGTGGGTGAAGAAAATACTCTACGGCGAGATGACGGCCGCATGCGACTTCAGCCAGGGGTTCTCGGATTTCCCGGGCTCGAGCAGGGTGGGGCGCCTCTCGCTCGGGCTGGAATACCGCCCGTGGCAATTCCTCCCGATCAGGACGGGTGTCGGTTTCGGGGGCGAGGACCATTTCAATTTCGCCCTCGGGTTCGGACTGAAGATCTGGGCGGTCCAGCTCGACATCGCTTCCGACAATATCGGCTGGCTTCTCTCCCACGACTCGTTCTCACGCGGATCGCTGGGTGTGGCGCTCACGCTGAAGCTGTAGACCCTGTCTCCCACACCGGCCGCGCATTCAATGTCGATCCGCATTTGATTTTGGCGCAGAGCTCACCTATCTTGAGTTCATGCTCTTTCACAAGGCGTCCGGGTCTCCCTCCCCCGAGGGATCGGACGCCTTTTTTCATGCCAGAGAGTGACATCCGGATCTCATGATTGACACGGGAATGGTGTTTCACATTCAGCGGTTCTCCATCCATGACGGACCGGGGATACGGACGACCGTATTCCTCAAAGGATGCGCGCTGGAGTGTTTCTGGTGCCATAACCCCGAGGGGAGGCATGCGTATCCCGAGGTCCGGTATTTCCCGGAGCGTTGCATCGCCTGCGGGTCATGCGTGGCTGCCTGCCCGCATTCCGCCCATCTGCTCGAGGATGGCGTCCACACATTCCTGCGCGAACGGTGCGAGGGGGCGGGTGCGTGTATCGACACGTGCTTCTCAGAAGCACTCCAGATGAGCGGGAAGCTCATGTCCGTCGGCGAGGTGATGGACGAGGTGATCGCCGACAGGCTGTTTTACGAGACATCGGGAGGCGGGGTCACTCTCTCCGGCGGAGAACCGACACTCGACAGCGCATTCGCGCTCGCGATACTGAAGGGTTGCAGGGAGCGGGGACTCCACACCGCCATCGAGACATGCGGCGAGTGCCCATGGGGGGCGCTGGAGTCGCTTCTCCCCGTAACGGATCTGGTCATGATGGACATCAAGGCAATGTCAGACGAGAGACACAGGAATGCCACGGGGAAGGGGAACCAGCGCGTACTCGCCAATGCGCGGTCCCTGGCTCTTTCCGGCGTCCCGCTCGTGTTCAGGACGCCGGTAGTCCACGGCGTCAATGACACAAAAGAAGAGATCGGACAGATCGCTTCGTTCATCAGGGAACTTGCCGGGATGCGCAACTCCTCAGCAGGAAACGGCACCCCGCCCCGGGAGATCCGTTACGAACTGCTGAGGTTCCACAGGCTGGCGTCGGACAAGTACAGGAGCCTCGGGCGGGAGTACCGGGCGGCCTCGATTGACCCTCTGCCGGACGAAGAAATGCTCGGGCTTCTTGCGGCGGCCCGGCGCGAAGGGATCGATGCCCGCATACCGCAATAGGAAACGCCCGTGAAAAATGACTGCCAGCCCATGATGCCGCACACTGAGGCACAGGAACTCACGTTTGCCGAGCGGATCGCAATGCTCCGCGCCACGAAAATGCGCCATACCGAAGAGAAGTGGCGCGTGCTCGGCTCGATGGACATGGACGACCTCCCGGTGATTCTCCCCCCACCGGAGTCGAGAAAGGTCGTCCGCATCATCAGCGGCTCCGGACTCTCGATGCCGGATGCGGTGTTCACCCACTTCTCGCCCAGGAGCAATCATCCCAGCGGCGGGATATTCGGAGCGCGTGCGTGCGGGGAGAACATCCGCGCCCTGATGGAGATGCATCCCCCGTACGTCGACCCGGTCAGCTCGCTGGCGGGGGCGTACATGGCCCACTTTATTTCGTGCAGGAACCCCGGATGGAATCCTGATTTCGACTATTCCCATCTCGAGCCGGAGCAGGAGAAGTACAGGCTCCACCACGGGATCGGGGCGGTCCAGCATTTCTGTCAGGACATGACGATCGGGTTCGAGCTCGGCTGGGGGGGGATCCTTGCAAAGATCCGGCGATTCAGGAGCGTCAACACGGACGAGGAAGCGCAGGAGCTTTATGACGGACTCGAGGATCTCGTCCTGGGATTCCAGAACTGGATAGGCCGCCATGCCGCCGCCGCCCGCCTGATGGCTGAAACGGAAACAAACCCGCAACTCCGCCGGAACCTTCTTGAAATCGCCGATATCAACGCCCGGCTTGTCACCGATCCTCCGCGGACATTCCGCGAAGCCTGCCAGTGGATGCTCTGGTACCAGCTCGCGGGGAAGATGTATAACATGGGGGGAGCCCTCGGCCGGATAGACCAGTTCCTCTACCCGTTCTACCGGAAGGAGAGCGGGGAGGGGACTCTCACGGACGAGGAAGCCACATTCCACCTTGCATGCCACTTCGTGATGGACACGAGCTATACGCAGCTCGGAGGACCGGACGCGGAGGGGCGCGATACGACCAATCCCCTCTCGTTCCTGATGCTGGAAGCCGCCCACATGTTGAAAGTCCCGGTGAACGTCGGCGTCAGCGTCGGCAGAGATTCCGACCCGCGGCTCCTCAGTCGCGGCGTGGAGATACTCTTCGAAGACCGGACCGGCATACCGAAGTTCCTCGGGGTGGACCGGACGAGTGAGGGGTTTGCCAGAAACGGGTACCCGATCGCCCTTGGACGGGAGAGGGCATATTCAGGCTGTCACTGGTGTGCAATCCCCGGAAGAGAGTACACCATGAACGATTGCGTGAAGGTGAACCTGGCCGCAGTGTTCGACGTGGCGCTCCATGAGATGATGTCCGTCCCGGGCGCCGTCCCCGGCGTGGGGGACCTGTGGAGCCGGTTTGAGCGTCACCTCCGCCGCAGTGTGGAAGTCGTCGGGGAGAGCGTCGATTTTCACATGGACCACATGTACCGGGTCTTTCCCGAGCTGCACCTCGACCTCCTCTGCCACGGCCCGATTGAGAAGGGGCGGGACGCGTCGCACGGGGGCGTCGAATTCTACAACCTGTGCGTCGACGGAGCAGGGCTAGCCACGGTGGCGGATTCGTTTGCAGCGCTGGAGCAGCGCCTCGACAGGGAGGGAAGGATGTGCTGGCAGGAGCTGATCGCTCTGATCGACGGCGACTGGCCGGGAGCGGGAGGGGAGAAAGCGAGGCTTATGATGAAGCATGTCCCCCGCTACGGGAGCGGCGGTTCACGCGCAGACGCGTACGGTCTCTCGATCGCGCAGGCGTTTACGTCGATCGTCAGGAGCAGGAAGACCCCTCACGGGTTCAACATGATCCCCGGCATATTTTCCTGGGCCGCCACGATCGCCATGGGGAAGGACGTCGGGGCTACGCCGAACGGACGGCACGCCTATGAGCCGATCTCGCACGGACCGAATCCCGATCCGGGGTTCCGGCGCGACGCCGCACCCACCGCACTGGCGCTGGCCGTCGCCTCCGTCCAGCCCGGCTTCGGTAATACCGCCCCCATGCAGATCGAACTCGATCCCGGGCTCTCCAGGAACAGCGANNGGAAGGCGGTCCTTGAAGCGCACGCCGACCCGTCCACGCATCCGGACCTCGTTGTGCGCGTCACGGGATTCAGCGCGTACTTCGCAAGCCTCTCGCCCGAGATGAGGCAGATTGTCGTCAACAGGATTATTGCGGAAGAGTAAAAGGTGATAGCATGAGCTCGAGTGCGCGAGCGCGGTTCGTGTCGTATGTGAGGGACCACCGGTCCTCGGCGCCGGTCATTTCGCCGTTCCTCCCTCACCCGGGCGTCATACGGGAGACGCTCGGCTTTCTCGGCCTGCCGGTCAGCGGCGACCCGGTCGCAGACGAGATCTCGGCCGCGCGACAGCTCGGGTACCAGCCGATGTTCATGACCGACTGCTCGGGGCTGATCTTCAACTGGCGCATTGACGAATCGCGCTCCACGGCGGAATCGTGCGTGCGGGTGATCCCCACTGCGAAGGGGGAATGGATCCGCAGTTCCGCGCGCGAGGAGGTCCCGTGGAGCGATGACGCCGGCCTCCCGGTGCGGACCCCGCGCGACCACGGGATGCTCGTGGCGGTGTGCGAGCAGGTCGGGGATCAGGAGAAAACGATACGGGAGTATTTCCGCCGGTGGCGCCGCAGGGTCGGCGAGGAGGGTGTGATCGTCCTCGGGCATCCGCACCCTTCGTGGCTCGGTTACCAGATCAACCCTTCGAACATCTTCTTTCACTGGAACGACTCGCGGGAGATCTTTATCCGCTCGATGGAGGCGATCTGCGAGGCCTCGCTGTATGTCATGTCGATAGCGTCCGAAGAGGGAATAGATTTCATGAGCGACTCGAGCTACGGGCTTGAGATGACGTCCCCCGCCCTTTTCGACGCCATGGACCTCCCCTACATACGGAGGTTTGCCGCCTGGACACACGACCACGGAGGACTTTTCTGGTATCACAACTGCGGGTTCACGCGGAGGCTCATCCGTGACGGGGTCTTCAATACGCTCGGTGCGGACATCATCGAGACGATCGCCCCACCGCCGGAGGGGGACAACGACCTCGCCGAGTCGCGCCGTGCAATCGACCGGAGGATTTGCACGAAGGGAAACCTGAACCTCCGGCTCCTGCGTGAAGGGTCGCCGGAGGACATTGCATCGCAGGTGCGCGCGATAGCGGATGCGGTCCGGGGAGAAGCCCACGTCTTCTCCACCGCCGACGCCGTCCTCGAAGGGACGCCCGCCGCAAACTTTGTCGCATTCATCGCGGCGGCACGGGAGGCCACGGGACAGTGAACGCTGTCCCACCAACAACGGGGGAACGATGAAACGGATCATTGCCGGCGCGGCACTCGTGGCGCTTCTGGGGGCGATCGTCGGACTCTCCTGCGGCAGAAAAGAGGACGCCGTCGAGCTCCATGACTGGAACTTCGGGGGGAAGCCGAGGATGATCGAATGGCTCCGGCAGAGGGTCGATGCCTTCGAGCAGACTCGCGGGGGTATCAGGGTGATCCAGAGCCAGAAGAGCTGGAATATGATCAGGGAGCTCCTGTATGCGGATTTCAGCGTCGGGACGGGTCCGGATGTGGTCAACGTCCATGCAAACTATGCCGCCGAGTTCGGCGGGGCGGGGTACTTCTACCCGGTCAACACGTTCCCCGATTTCCAGGAGGTCCGCAGGTGGTACGTCCCGCACCTGCTGGAGTCGACGCGGTACGGAGAGAATTACTACGGACTCCCCTCCTCCGGCATCGCGTTCGTCCTCGTCTGCAACAAGGAGCTTTTCGACAGGGAGGGAATTTCCCCGCCCAGGACATGGTCCGAGTTCCGCGAAGCGGCCCGCCGTCTGACAAAAGACACCGACGGGGACGGGATCGTGGACCAGTACGGCCTGGTTCTTCTCGGGGGGGACAAGGGGGGTTTTGCCTACCGCCTTATCCCCTTCTTCCTCAAGGCAGGGGCCGACATCATGTCGGCCGACCTGAAGACAATCCTGTTCAATTCCCCCGCCGGGGTCTCGGCCCTCCAGCTGATCGCCGACATGTACCAGGTCGACCATTCGATTACCCCCGGATTCCTTGCCTACCAGCTTACCGAGATCAATGACCTCTTCTGCAGCAACAAGGTGGCGATGAGCATCGAGGGACCATGGTTTCGCGGGATGGTCGACGACAAGAGTCCGGGGAAGAAGATCTATACAGTTCCCGTCCCTGTACCGGACGACAGGATCGCCGCGTACGACACCGCTTCGACGCTCCAGGACATGGTCATGTATTCGATCAATGCGCGGGCAAAACACCCGGAACAGGCATGGGAGCTCGTCAAGTACCTGCGAAACGAAGAGGCGGACATGGCCTGGATCCGGGAAGACCTGGGAGCCATCGCAACAACACGCAATGCGCTGGAGAGCCCGGAAGCGAAAAACCTGTCCGACCTGTCTCTCTATGTCCACGAGCTTATGCATGCAAAGCCGTGGCCTCCGCACCCGAGCATGATCGCAATCGCGAGCGACATCTTCACCCCCTATGCACAGAAAGCCATCGTGGGCGAACTCTCTCCCCGGGAGGCCATGGACCAGGCGGCGAGTGAAGCGCAGGAGATGATCGAGGGGAAGAGATGAGGAGATACACTCCGTACATGCTCCTCACCCCGGCACTTCTGTTCACGGTCTTCATACTTGTCTACCCGATGGCGCAGAATCTCGTCAACAGCTTCAGGGACGTGAGCCTGGTGCGGGAGGGGGGGGGATGGACCGGGCTGCTCAACTACCAACACGTGTTCGGAGACCCCGTGTTCTGGCTGGCGTTCAGGAACACCGTGGTCTACGCGGTGGCCGGGACATTGCTTGCGCTCCTGATCGGACTCGGCCTCGCACTGGTTCTCGACATGCACACCGGTGCGATGAGCTCGTTCGCCGCAACCCTCTACTCGATTCCCTGGGTGATCTCTCCCGTCGTGGCAGGGTTCGCATGGAAATGGCTGCTCAACGACCACTTCGGCATACTCAACTACTGGCTCTCCTCGGCCGGCATAGCCCGGCACGGGACGAGCTGGCTCGGAAATCCTCACACGGCCCTGTTCTGCGTCATGGTCGCCCGGGCGTGGCAGTTTTATCCGTTTGCCATGGTGATGTTCATCGCCGGCCTCCAGTCGATACCCGCCGAGCAGTACGAAGCGGCGTCGGTGGACGGCGCCTCCCGGATCAGGAGGTTCTTTCACATCACGATCCCGAACCTCCGCCCCGTTTCTTCCGTGCTCCTGCTGCTCGGCGTGATATGGAGCTTTAACGATTTCAACATGGTGTTCGTCATGACGAGGGGAGGCCCCATCAACGCGTCCATGGTCCTTCCTGTGCTCGTCAGAGAGTTTTCGTTCGTTCACTTCGACCTCGGGAAGGGCTCGGCGCTCTCTGTCCTGATATTCGCGCTGCTCGTCACGCTCTCCTACCTGTATCTGCAAGTGCTCGCGCGGAGGGAGCGGGGATGAAAAAGATCCTTCTTCTCTTTCCTGTTGCCGTGCTGGCGCTCCTTGTGCTCCTCCCGTTCCTCTGGACGATCTCCACATCCCTGAAACCGCTGACCGAAGTGAACCGGTACCCTCCGGAGTGGGTCAGCCCCTCCATGAGCCTGAAGCCCTATGGCGATATGTTCTTCTATCTCCCGTTCTCCCGCTACACGCTGAACAGCCTGATCGTGGCGTCGAGTGCGACGATGCTCACGCTGGTTGTGGGGAGCCTCGCGGCGTTCGCATTTGCGCGGTTCCGGTTCCGGGGGAGGAAACAGATCCTCCTCGTCCTTCTCCTCTCCCAGATGCTCCCCGGGGCCTCCGTCATCATTCCCCTCTTCCAGCTTCTCAGGACAGCCGGGCTGTACGACACGCACCTCGGTCTCATACTCGTCCACACCGCCGTCCTTCTCCCCTTCGTCATCTGGTTGCTCCACGGTTTCTTTTCCGGGATCCCGACCGAAGTGGAAGACGCCGCCCTGATCGACGGATGTTCCAGGCTGGAGGCGCTCCGGAGGGTCATACTCCCGCTCGCCCTCCCCGGGCTCGGCGCCACGGCGTTGTTTGCGTTCCTCGGATCATGGAACGAGTTTTTCTTTGCGCTCATACTCACGAACACCGACGCGACGCAGACAATCCCGGTGGGGATCGGCCTCTTCGTCGGTGAATTCGAGGACGTCTGGAACCAGATGTCCGCGGCAGCCGTCCTTTTCAGCATCCCCCCGCTGATCCTTTTCATGGCGATGCGCCGGACCTTCGTCAGGGGACTTGCCGCGGGGGCGCTTCAATGATGGACAACCGGGCAGGAAAGTCCCTCACACCATTCCGATGACACGCGAAGAGCTTGCACACCTCCTCGGGAATATCCGCAATGTACGCGTTGGGATAGTCGGAGACTTCTGTCTCGACTGCTACCTCCTCCTGGATTCCAACGCTTCCGAAACGTCACTGGAGACGGGGATCCGCACCCGCCCGGTCCGCTCACAGAGGTACTCCCCCGGAGGGGCCGGCAACGTTGCCTGCAACCTGCAGGCGATGGGGGTGAAGAGGATCGCTCTCTACGGGGTCATCGGCGCGGACCCGTTCGGCGATGAGATGAAGAAGATACTCGGCACGCCCCGGATCGACACATCGGGGCTTTTCGTCCAGCGCGAGAACTGGGACACGCACGTCTACATGAAGCCCTTCGAAAAAGAGGAGGAGGGTGAGAGGCTTGACTTCGGGAGCTTCAACAGGCTCCATCCTGAGACGTCCGTTCGGCTGCTGGAGAACCTCTCGGGCGCGCTCCCCGGGCTCGATGTCGTCATTCTGAAACAGCAGGTGGCGCACGGGGTACACACAAAGGAAGTCAGGGAGGCCCTGAGCCTGCTGGCGAGGGACAATCCCGGGAAGACGTTCATAACGGATTCCAGGCATTTTCCCGAAGAGTACGGTCCCACGTGCAGGAAGCTCGGGCTTCGCGAAGCGGCGAGGATCGCCCGGCACGAGTTGAGCTCCCCGGACTACCCGGAAACGGAAGAGGTGGAGCAGATCAGCAGGGAGCTTTTCCTCCGGTGGGGAGCCCCCCTGTTTGTGATGCGGGGGAACCAGGGGTGCGTTCTTTTCGACAGGGAGGGCTTTCACGAAGTCCCGGGTCTTCTGATCCTCTCCCCTGTGGATACGGTCGGTGCCGGAGACAGCATGCTGTCGGGGATCGCCGCTGCACTTGCGGCCGGGGCGAACCCGTACGCCGCCGCCGAGCTGGGGAGCTTTGTGGCCGGCGTAACGGCACAGAAGCTGATGCAGACAGGGACCGCCTCGCCGGAAGAGATCCTCCTTCTCGGTTCGGACGCGGACAGGCGCTACAGACCGGAGCTCGCCCGGCAACGCCGGAAAGCCGTGTACGTCCCCGGCACGGAGATCGAAATCGTCGGCGCACTCCCCCGGCAACGGCGCTTCACGCACATCATATTCGATCATGACGGGACCCTCTCCACACTCCGCCAGGGGTGGGAAGAGATCATGGAGCCGATGATGGTCCGGTGCATACTCGGGGACCGGGACTCGGACGAGTCACTCTACGATCATGTCGTCGCAGCGGTCCGCGACTACATCGACAGGACGACCGGCATCCAGACGCTCGTGCAGATGCTCGGACTGGTACAGCTCGTGAAGAGGTTCAAGTGCGTCCCTGAAGGGGAAATACTCGATGCCTCCGGCTATAAATCGCTCTACAACCGGGAGCTGCTTGCGATGGTCAGGGGGAGGATCGGCAGGATACAGAGCGGGGAGCTCGGGGTCGACGATTTCACGATAAAGAAGGCCCGTGAATTCCTCGAGGCGCTTCATGCGATGGGGGCGAAGCTGTATCTGGCGAGCGGGACCGACCAGAACGATCTGGAGCGGGAATCCGCGATACTGGGATACCGCGGGCTCTTCGGAGGGAGGATCTACGGAGCCGTCGGGGACGTCACGAAGGAGGCAAAACGGCTCGTGCTCGAAAGGATACTCTCGGACATCGGGGACGAAGCCCCCGGCAGGACGATGGCACTGGGTGACGGACCCGTGGAAATCCGTGAGACGCACAAGAAGGGGGGCTACACGATAGGGGTCGCCAGCGACGAAGTCCGGAGATACGGGCTCCATGCGGGAAAAAGGAGGCGACTGATCGAGGCGGGTGCGGACCTCGTCATCCCCGATTTCTGCCAGTTGGATGCCCTGATCCCGCTCCTTTTTGCAGGCTGAGCCGCCTGGAGAGGGGGCTCACTTCAGCGGAGCACATGTAACGCGGAGCGGCGCTGCCATCCGCACGGCCCACCGGTCGAGATACGAGCTCCATTCCCCCCGGCCGCGACTAGCGCTGTATGCGCGCCGAACCGCCGGCAGCGAAAGACCGCACCTGCTCCAGCGTCGCCATCGTGGTGTCCCCCGGGAACGTCGTCAGGAGAGCCCCGTGCGCCCAGCCGAGTTTCACTGCGTCTCCGGGCGTTTCCCCCGAGAGAAGCCCGTAGAAGAACCCGCTCGCAAAACCGTCACCCCCTCCTACCCGGTCGAGCACGTCGAGCTCGACCGTCGGCGCCTTCCATTCCTGACCGTTCATCCACGCCACGGCGCTCCAGCTGTGCCGGTTCGACGAATGCACCTCCCGGAGCGTCGTGGCCACCACGCTGACGTTCGGGTGCCGTGCCGTCAGCGCCTCCATCATCCCCAGAAAGACCTCGGGGTCGAGTTTCGACTTCGCCGTCGCTTTCGGGCCCGGCATGCCGAGGCCTTTTTGCAGGTCCTCCTCGTTCCCGACGAGGACATCGACGTTTTCGACGATCCGCTCGATCACATTCACCGCCTTCTTCTCCCCCCCCCAGATGCTCCAGAGCTTCTCTCTGAAATTGAGATCGAAACTTACGACCGCCCCACCCCTCCGTGCCGCCTTCATCCCCTCGATGATCAGCTCACCCGTCGTCGCAGAGAGGGACGCGAATATCCCCCCGCTGTGGAACCACCGGGTTCCCCCCGCGAAGATCGCAGCCCAGTCGAAATCCCCCGGGCGGAGCTGCGCTGCGGCTTCGTTGGACCGGTTGTAAAAAACCACCGGAGCACGGATCCCATGTCCCCTGTCGCTGTAGACCGCGGCGATATTTGGACCGTTGACGCCGTTGTGCTTGAACATCCGGTAGAAGGGCTTCACGCCCATCCCCCTCACCCGCTCGCCCGCCAGATCGCCTATCGGATATTCCACCATTGCGGTCGCAATGGCCGTCTTCATGCGGAAGCAGTCGGAGAGGTTTGCGGCGACGTTGTACTCGCCGCCGCTTACGTGAATCTGATATTCCGCCGCCTTGCGGAAAGGGATTATCCCCGGGTCGAGCCGGTGGACCAGCGCACCAAGCGAGATCAGGTCGAGATCCCCTCCGGGACGGATGTTCAACACGCTCCCCATCTCATGTTCCTTTCTGATTTTTGAAGATTGCGGAGGACGCGCCTCAATTCGCAAGCCGGTAGAGGTCCTGTCCCGCGTTTTCAACGACAAGGTCTCCGGGCTCCGGATTCCGCCGCCACTTCTCCAGGTCGATTGACCCGGGGTCCCTGTATCCGAGGTTCACCCTCCTGCAGATGTCCTCCGGGATCGCCGTCGCCAGCGTCACGCCGATGCGCGGACGCTCGATCCCCCCTTCGAAAGTACCCACGCCGCGGACGTTTGTGGAATGCGCCAGTATCAGCTTCGGCTCGTTGCGAAACCTCTCCCATTGCCCGAGAAAATAATCCCGCACATGATAGCCGATCCGCCGTATGGCATCCCCGTGGACGAACGAGATCTCCCGGATCTGGGGGCCGTAGACGATAAGCTCACCCCCGTCGGCCACAACCGGTTCCAGTTTGTACATCGCTTTCCCGCCGACCCATAACTCTTCGTAGATATCCGGCGTGATACCCAGGACGCGGCGGGCCGGGCTGCCGAGGTACCGGACGTGGAGTTTCTCCGAGAAGTCGGCCGCCCGGGACCAGGCGTCTTCCGGACTCCCTGCGAACAGACACGCCAGCCGGTCATGTCCGTCCACGGCGAAGGCAAAGCAGGTGCGGGGGACCTGCAGGAACATTGCGGCCCTGTCGATGACCCGCCGCGTGGCTGTGTCCTTCACACCGTTCACGGCCGGATTGGTGATGACCGCAGCAAGCCAGTGGAATGTCTCAATGATGTCCAGCCCGCCCACGCCCGGAAAGAAGTATTTGTTCCCTCCGGCAAACCCCATCGCTTCGTGCGGGACAACAGGGCTGACGATCAGGACATGGTCGTATTCGAGGACCGCACGGTTGATGCTCACGGGGAGATCCTGGTCGAATAGACCGCCGGTGAGCGCCCGGATCTCGGAGGCGGGGATCGTGCCGATGTTTCTCAATGCGGCGGGATTGTCGTGCTCATGCGCGAGCAGGCTCACGTTCCTGAATATGCTCCTGTGCTCCTCCGCCGTGATGCCGATATGCCTGTAGAGCCTCTCCGGCTCCATTGCCCGGTGTGTCCCGGTGGCAACAAGATAATCCAGGCACTGTACGCTCCCCCCGAGAATCCGGTAGAGTGCGCGGAAGAACACCCCGATCGGTGCGTGTCGTGTGTGGTCGGGAATGAGAACCAGGACCCGCTTTCCGCGCAGATCGAGAGCCGACAGTGCGCGGGCGCAGATCTCCTCGATGGCCGTCCGGTCGAGCGGCGCATCAAGTGATCCCTTCCCCGTTGTTTCAATCATCGGGACATTCCCTCCGCAAACAGTCCGGCAACATCAGATCTCTAGACGCCGCTGAACGCTGAGAACCCGCCGTCGACAGGGACCACTATCCCCGTGACGAACTTCGAAGCCGGGGAGAGGAGCCAGAGAACGGTACCGAGGAGATCTTCCGGCTCCCCGAAGCGNNATCGCGTTGACGCGTATGTTCGGGGAGACATCCTGCGCCATGTACACGGCGAGCCACTGCGTGAAATTGCTCACGGCGGCCTTCGCGGCCGAGTATGCCGCGATCCTCGTCAGGGGCCGGAATGCGTTCATCGAAGAGATATTCAATATCACTCCTTCTCCCCTACCCGCCATGTGTCTCCCCACTATCTGGGATGGTATCATGGTCCCGAGGAGGTTCAGGTCCGATACGAATTTCAGCGCCTCCGCCGGGATGTCGAAAAAGGTGTTCGCGCCTCCCGACGTTGCGCGGGGATCGTTCCCTCCCGCCGCGTTGATGAGTATGTCGATCTTCCCGAAGGCACGTATCACTTCGTCGGCGGCCGCCCGGATGGTCTCCCCCCTGAGGACGTCGCCGAAAACGACGATGGCGCGGTCACCGACCGGTTCAATCCGCTTCATGAGCGGGCCGGCGAGCGAGGGGTCTCTGTCGACGATAGCGATTTGCGCATTGCAGCCGAAGAGCGCGCAGGCCATCTCTCCGGCCAGGACGCCGGCCCCGCCGGTCACCATCGCCGACTTGCCGGTGAAATCGTACAGTCTGCCGAGCTCCTCAAGGTTCATTGTCTATCCCTCCGTTCGAAACGCGTACAGTGATCACCGTGCGTCGAGCGCCGCCGGCTCGAGGTCCGGGACCAGCAGGTTGAAGATGAACAGCGCGATGAGGTACACGCTCCCCGAGATGATGAAGAGCGTCATATAACTCCCGGTCCATTCCAGCAGGAACCCCGCGGAAGTCGCCAGAAGCATGCCGCCGACTGCCCCCGCCATCCCCCCGAGTCCCACAACCGACCCGACCGCGTACCGGGGGAACATGTCGGAAACCGTCGTGAACAGGTTGGCCGACCACCCCTGGTGCGCCGCGGCGGCAACGCCGATCAGTGCGACGGCGACCCAGAGGTTTGCTACCCCTGCCGTGGCGACGATCGGGACGATCAGAAGCGCGCAGAGGAGCATGACCGTCTTCCTCGACCGTCCCACCGGCCATCCGCGCGCAATGAACCGGGAAGAAAGCCACCCACCCCCGATGCTCCCGATGCTTGTCATGGTGTAAATGACGACAAGTGGAAGCCCGAGATCGGTGAGCGTGAGCCCGTAGGTTTTGTTCAGGAATTTCGGGAGCCAGTAGAGATAAAACCACCATATGGGATCGGTGAGGAATTTCCCGGCCACGAATGCCCATGTCTGCCTGTACCTGAGCAGGCGCGCCCAGGGGATCTTTCCGGAAGGGGGATCGGGAGGATCGCTCCTGATATATCCGAGCTCGGCGGGAGAGAGTTTCCTGTGAGCCTCCGGCCGTTCGTAGACAAAGAGCCAGAAGATGAGCCAGAGGAACCCCAGGAGCCCCGTCACGATGAACGCCGACTGCCAGCCGTACGTGACTGTGAGAAACGGCACCGCCAGCGGGGCAACGACGGCACCGATGTTCGCCCCCGAGTTGAAGACACCCGCCGCAAATGCCCGCTCCC
Organism: Ignavibacteriota bacterium; assembly: GCA_003161955.1. Taxonomy (GTDB): domain Bacteria; phylum Bacteroidota; class Ignavibacteria; order UBA10030; family UBA6906; genus Fen-1273. Next base: position 84,862 of record PMND01000026.1, read on the forward strand.
TCTTCGGGAACCACTCGGCGATCGCTTTGACCGCCGCCGGGAAATTTGCCGACTCGCCGAGCCCGAGTGCAAACCGCGCAGCTCCAAACCCTGCCGCGGAGCGGGTCACGGCATGGGCCATGGCGGCAAGACTCCAGAGGACGATGGCGACGGAGTAACCGAGTTTCGTGCCGTACCGGTCGATGAGCCGTCCGACCACGAGGAGCCCGAGCGCATACGCCGCCTGGAAGGCCGTCACGATATACCCGTACTGGATCTCGTTCCAGCCTATCTCCTTCTCCAGCAGCGGCGCAAGTATGCCGAGCACCTGCCGGTCGATGTAGTTGATCGTCGTCGCAAAGAAGAGGAGTGCGCAGATGACCCACCGGTACCGCCCGACCCCCGCCGGAGATTCCCCGCCGGGTCCGGCAGGTTCGACCCCGGCAGTCGTCATTTCAGCTCCTGCATGTTCACTGAATCCATATCGGAGAATTCCTGGTTTTCCCCCCCCATCGCCCAGACGAACGAGTAGTGCCGGGTCCCGGCGGCTGCATGTATCGACCATCCGGGAGAAAGGACCGCCTGCCTGTTCCGCACGACAAGCGAGCGCGTTTCATCCGGTTTCCCCATAATGTGCATTGCCACGGCGTCCGCAGGGAGTCCGAAATACATGTACACTTCTGTCCGACGCACGTGCGTGTGCGGCGGCATCGTGTTCCACACGCTCCCTTCGTCGAGCTCGGTGATCCCCATGACGAGCTGGCAGCTCCTGACACCCCCGGCGTGTATGTACCTCCGGATCGTCCGGACGTTCGCCTCCGCGGCGGAACCGAGCGGAGAAGTCTCGGCCTCCGCACGCCGGGCAAGCGCCGTGGGGAACGTTGCATGCGCGGGGAAGGAGACGAAATAGAACTGCGCGGGGCGGGCGGGATCATCGCTCTCAAACCGGATCTCCTTCACCCCCTTCCCCAGATAGAGGACATCCCCGGCCGGGAGCGGATAGGGAGCCTCGCCCGTCACAACCCTGCCGCCTCCGCCGACATTGACGACGCCGACTTCACGGCGCTCGGTGAAATACTCCGCCGCCATCTCCCTCCTTGTCGCCTCCAGTGACAGCGCACGGACGAGCGGGACGGCGGCACCGACTATCGCCCTGTCGGCGTCGCAGTAGACCATGGAGACCCGGCCCGGTTCGAAGAGATTTTCGAAGAGAAAGGCCTTCCGCAACTCCTCCGTCGTCATCCGGGTGTATGTTACGTCATCAGGCGTCGTGCGCGTTTCCATGCTGATCCTCTTCCTGTCTCGTTGTACGGGGGCCGCCTAGCGGGCGAGCCATCCGCCGTCCACCACGAGGACGTGGCCGTTGACATAATCCGAGGCAGCCGAGGCAAGGAAGACGGCCGCCCCCTGAAGGTCCTCCGGCAATCCCCATCTCCCCGCCGGAATACGTTCCAGTATTGCTTTCGACCGGACCGGGTCATCCCTGAGCGCTCTGGTATTGTTCGTCGCCATGTACCCCGGGGCGATCGCATTGACGGTGATCCCTTCGGGGGCCCATTCATTGGCGAGCGCCTTCGTGATCTGTGCTACAGCCCCCTTGCTGGCGGCATAGGAAGGGACGAGCACCCCCCCCTGGAATGAGAGGAGGGACGCGATGTTGATGATCTTGCCGTACCGCCGCTTCTTCATGTCCCTCGCCGCGGCCTGCGCCAGAAAGAAGACCGTCCGTGCATTCAGCGTCATCACGTCATCCCAGTCCTTTTCGGAGAAATCGACGGCGGGCGCGCGCCGGATGATCCCCGCATTGTTAACAAGTATGTCGACCTTGCCGAATTCTCTCAGTGCGGCCTCCACCACAGCGGAGGCGGACCCGCCCTGCGACAGGTCGACCGTCAGGGGAAGCGCGCGCCTTCCCAGCTCCCGGACTTCCTCCGCCACCGCGCCGCAGGCGACATGATCGACGAGGAGCATGTCCGCCCCAGCCGAAGCCAGCGCAAGGGTCATTCCCCTCCCCAGACCGGTGCTGGCGCCGGTGACGATGGCGGCCTTCCCCGTGAGATCAAACAATGCAGTCATCATTGCTCCTTTATGCCCTGGCTTCCCCTGTGGCGGCGACCGGCGATCCCGCACGGTCCGGAAATCTGAAATAGCGCTTCGCGTTGAAATAGCAGATGTCCTGCACCATGCTCCCGATAAGTCCCATGTCGTCGGGGATCAACCCCTTCGACATATCATCGCCGAGCAGGCTGCAGAGCAACCGGCGGAAGTACTCATGCCGCGGATACGAAAGGAAGCTCCGCGAATCGGTCACCATGCCTATGAACTGGCTCAGNNACGGAGCCGTCCTGGAAATTTCCCGTCATCGTCGCGAACACCTCGTTGTCACGTGGATTCAGGTTGTAGAGGACCGTCCTTGCCAGACGGTCATCCCTGTCGAGCGTGTCGAGGAAGCGCGCCAGGGGGCGGGCAACCTCCGAATCCCCGATGGAGTCGAACCCGGTGTCGGGACCGAGCGTCCGCATCATCCGGGAATTCGCGTTCCTCAGGGCACCGATATGGAACTGCTGCACCCACCCTTTTTCCCAGTCCATCAGCGCAAGGTCATGGAGGATAGCCGACTTGAGACCGAGCAGCGGAGCCGGTTCGAGTATCTCCCCCCGGAGGAGTCGTTTGAATGCAGATTCCACCCCCTCCGGGGAGTACTCCGCCGCGAACACGGTCTCTATCCCGTGGTCCGAGAGCCTGCACCCCCGGCTGTGAAAGAAATCGTGTCGCGAACTGAGCGCCCCGATGAACTCCAAATAACCGGGTATCGCCATCCCCGATGCCGCCGAGAGCTCCCTGCAAAACGCCATGAACGCCCTCGGGTTATCCACGGCGAGGGCCCGGTCGGGGCGGAACGTGGGGAGCACCTGCACCCTGAGCGAAGGGTCACCCATCATGCGCGTGTGATATTCCAGCGTGTCCACGGGATCGTCGACCGTGCAGACNNTCGCCGTCGAAGGATCCAGGACCCTGTCCTCGATCCCGAAAGGGCGGCGCAGTTCGAGGTGCGTCCAGTGGTACAGGGGGTTACGGAGCGTCCTCGGAACCGTCTCCGCCCATTTCTCGAATTTTTCCCAGTCGGAGCTCCCGCCGGTGATGAATCTCTCATCGACCCCGCACGTCCTCATCGCGCGCCACTTGTAGTGGTCCCCCGCAAGCCAGATCTGCGTCATGGTGCCGAACCGCCTGTCTGAGGAGATCTCTTTCGGGGAGAGATGGCAGTGGTAGTCGATCACGGGAAGAGTGGCGGCATATCCGTGATAGAGCTCCCTTGCATACTTCGTGCTCAGGAGGAAATCATCGTTGATGAATGTGGTTCCCATTGTCAATCCGGGTCATCCGCTCCCAGGAAGAGCGGTGCAATGTGACGGCGGTAGATGTTGTCTGTGACGTTCTTCCCGACCGGGGCTGCATACCGCCGGAGGAGTCCGGTGAACCGGGGTCCCATTTCCGCCGCGACCTTGTAACCGACGTGGACGAGCTGGCGAAGATCCGGGTTGAACCCCTTGTGAAGCGGGTCGTGGCGCAGCGTCCCGGCGAACACCTCCCCCGGCCATGTCGCCACTTCCGCCGGAGGCGGGAGCTTTGACCGGTCAATGTTGATAACCTGCGTGTAGGGTCCGCAAAGCTCGTCGAACCTGCCGAACGACAGCGCGTAGATCTCCTTTGCCGTCCGGAGGCCTTCGCCCCCGGCTTCCGCCAGACCGATCACCTCTTCCAGCCATGTCGTCCCGGCGGTCTTCAGGTGGAGGCCGGCGTCAAATCTCCTTATCGCCCTGTGCATCAACGGGTAGAGCGAGAACTTGTCGCTCCCCGTGTGGACGGAGAGTTTCAGGTCATCCGGAAGATGAAATGATCCGGCTGCAAAAGCAACCACGGCGAGATCCTGCTCGAATTCCCGGGCGAACGTCCCCACGTCCCCGACGTAGTCGACCCCCTTGAGAAACGAGCCTGTGAACTTGGGCGCGATTGTCCGTATCGGAATCCCTTCCGCACCGATGGCCCCGAGAATAAAAAAAAGCTCTCCCGGCGACTGCGGCATGTCCGACTCATCGAGAGACACCTCCGTGACAAATTCCTTCCCGCGCCGCGCCGAGAGTATCCTGCGGTAGACCCGACCGGCCTCCGCCACGGCATTGAGATATTTGCCGGCGACTGCGCGAAGCAGCGTCTCATCGACGCCTAACGGCTCATCGAGGCCGGGAACACGGATCGCTCCGGTGAACGGCGCCATCGCCCCGAGAAACGACCTGACGGCCTCGGGGGAAGCGGGAATGCCGATGAACTCGGCGACGTCTATTGTGAAGAAATCGCTCGAGTCGATGAACGGGTCCACCGTGCCTGCGCCGATGTGGTCCGCGTCTACAAGGTACGCTCCCCGCCACCCGAGCTCTCCAACCGCCCCGTCCGCCTCCCGGCGCGTATCGTGAGGAACCGTGCCGATGATCGAGTGCTCGCGGTTCGACTTGTTCCAGACGGGGGATATCTGCAACCCCTTCCCTGCAGCCATCTGGAACGCCCGCAGCTGCGGGACGCCCTGAAGACCGAACCTGTCTCCGATTCCGAGTGAGTACTTGTCGAGTTTCATTTTGTCATTCCCGTAAGCAAACCGGAGAGGGCCCGGGAGCCGCGTTCAATTCCCGGCGATACCGAGAAGCCACCGGAACAGGTTCCCCGCAGCCTTCGGATTGTCGTAACCCGGGGGAAGCCTCCGTTCATCCATGTATTCGTTGTAGAACCACGGATCGCCGACTGCGAAGACAGCCCCTTTTCCGTATTTCGAAAAGGCCATTATGACGTCTCCACCCTCCGAAAGGACCGCCTCAGCCGGCTTCTTCACGCAGAGCGTGCTCAGCTCTTTTATGAATATGCGCCTGACACCGGCGAAAAGAGGATGAACGGGGAACCGGTCGAATGTCCCGGCGGCAAAGTCGCGGCCAACGACCCTGTTTCTGCTGTCTTCGTTGAATGTTATCCCGAACATCGCTGCCAGCGCATTCAGATGAACGAATTCGGCGTTCCCGCGGTCATTGCCCATCAGGACGAGAACTCCCCCCTCCCTGACCCACTTCGCGATCAGCGTGATGTCGGCCGGCTGTATGTAGTTCGGCGCCCGGGTCTCAAGGGGAGTGTCGGGGTCGACGATGAGATAGATGGACGCGCGTTGCAGGGCCGCGCGTGACGGCGCCCGGCACAGCGTGTCGATCCGGGCTCCTGATCGCGTGAGGATGTTCCCCAGTATCGAAAATCCGGAGTTCGCCGTGTCGCTCCAGATATAATGAAAGCGCACAGTGTTCCCGGCTTCATCGGTCTTCCATTCATTATTGTAGTAGCAGTCGAGCAGGACCACCCGTGTCCGAACAGTGGGGGGGACCTGTCCCCTTGCCGTTGAAGCAGGGAGCGGAAACATGAGGAGGGCCACCATCATCGCGTCCCGGAGCGCGGTCCGGATGCGCATGACCGCCGCCAGCGTCATCCTACCTCCAACCGGGGTGCCGGATGTTCTCTGACGCACGTCTCGCGGAGTATCAGGTCGGTGGGAACGATCACGTGCTGGTCCGCCGCAGAGTCGGGGTTTGCAATGATTGAGAGCATGAGCTCAACCGCCCTCGCTCCGAGCTCCAGCGTCGGCTGATTGACGCAGCTGAGCGATGGGGTGATGAACCGGGAGACGTCGCTGTCGCCGAAGCACATGATGTCGACATCCTGCGGGATCCTCACCCCCAGGATTTTCGCCGCCTCGTAGACGCCGAGCGCAACAGGGTAGGTGACTGCGAATATGAACTCGGGCATGTCTCCGGACCTGTGAAGCTGCATGAACCCGTTGTACCCGTCATCCCGCCCAAACCCTCCCTGGATGACCCAGTTCTTCCTGAGGGGAATACCGTGCTTCTCAAGAGCCTGTTGAAAACCCGCGAAGCGCTCTTTGCCGATATTGATTTGCGGGCTCCCCCCGATGCAGGCGAGTTTCCGGTACCCGACCGCGACGGCGTGATCTATGGCGCGAAGCGTCCCCCCCCTGTCGTCGACAAGCACGCTGCTGAATCCCGGGGGAGGTGGATCGGGACGCCGATCCAGGAAGAGGAGAGGAATCCGCATCTGCCTGATCCACCGGAATATGTCGAGGTCCCTCGTCTCCTGCGAGATGGAGATAATGATCCCATCGACGCGCATGGAAACCAGCGTCTGGAGATGTTTCCTCTCGCGCTCGGCATTCTCCTGCGATACGGTCAGTATGGTCTCGACGTTGTGCCCGAACGCGGTGTTGTACACCGACTCGATGACCGCACCGAAGAAGAAATGCGCGATCTTCGGCACCACCAGTCCGATCATGTTTGAGCGGCGGGACGAGAGGCTCCGCGCGATGATGTTCGGACTGTAGCCGAGGTCGTCCGCGACCTTCCGCACACGCTTCGTCATCTCGAGTGAGATGTCCGGGTGCCCGCGGAGGGCCTTCGACACCGTCACCCTGCTGACGTCGAGCCGGCGTGCAATATCCTCGAGCGTGATATGAGGGACCTTCTTCATCGGCGAACATTCTCCTTCTGCTCACCGCCGGCCGCGGCGGCTCCTCGTTCCAGTTCGATGGCGGCAAGAAGGAACGGCGCATCGCCCTTCATGTCGTTTGTCCGCCGGGGTACGCCGACGTAGTATTCATAGCTTCCGTCCCGGTACGGATTCCCCCCGAGGCCGGCGCCCGCGCACCGAACGGAAAATGTTCATAGGAGTGCGACTCCTTCAATGATGCGACTTTGGGGACGTGTGGAGAACGAGGTGAAAAGGTGGCAAGAAGCG
>PMND01000099.1 GCA_003161955.1 Ignavibacteriota bacterium
CCGTCGGATGGAATGAGCCTGACCACGCCGATGACACCAACGGATATCAATGTTCCTATCGCCCCCCCCAGGAACGACAGGAAGAGCGCCTCGAAAACTATCTGCATATGGATGTAGCTCTTCCGGGCACCGAGGGCCATTTTGACGCCGATGTCGTGCGTCCGTTCTTTCACGACCACGTACATGACGTTGGCAACGCCCACGCCGGCGATCAGGAGCGTGAGAAACCCGACCGATCCAAGGAATATCGTCACTCCGAGCGCAATCTTCTGTCCGATCTTCTCCGCTTCGATGAAATCCCAGATGAAGATTGTCCGTTCATCCGTGGGATCGAAATGATATTTGCGCGCGAAGACGCGGAAAATCTCGGTCTTGAGCTCCTCCTGGCGCGAGGGATCACCGGGGCGGACGACAAGGGAGTTGACATGCTCGTATCCATACATCGTCCGAAACGTGGAATACGGGATGATCGCCCTCTGGTCATCGGGACCGTTGTTCATCGCGGTCTGCAGCTTCTTCTGGAGCAAGCCGACAACCGTGAACGGGACCCCGTCGACGGAGATAAGCTGTCCGACAGGATCTTCCTTCCCGAATATGTCCGCGGCGATCTTGCCCCCCAGGACGAGCGACCGGCGCTGCTGCACGACATCCACGTCGTTCAGGAACCTCCCTCCCGATGCGGGGTACATACGTCGCATCTCTTCAAAAAGGGGGTTGACCCCCTCACATTCGGTTGTCGTCGTGAATTTGCCCCGTGTCAGCGTGACGAAGTTCCTGTACTGCGGGCTTATCATCGCGATCGCGGGGATCGCCTGCTGCAGCATGGAGGCGTCTTCCTCCACAAGGCGGATCTTGCGTCCTTTCGCCATCCCCTCGTACTGCTTCCCCGTTTCTCCGCCGTAGAGTATCATGATCCTGTTCCCGGCGTTGATGAGCCCGTTCTCCATCTGGGTTCCCAGCCCCTCGCCGAAGGACATGAGGAGCACCACCGCCACGGTCCCCCACGTGATCGCGACGATCGTGAGGATCGCCCGCGTGCGCTGGGCCTTCAGATCCTGAAAGAATTCACGGAGGAGTTCGAGCCACATGGGGGCACCACGAGTTGTTTACATATAGATTGCTTCTTCGATGCCGGTCAGGCGCGGAGACACTCGACAACGTTCAGGTTCGCCGCACGACGCGCGGGGAACAGGCCCGCCGCGAGCCCGATCGCCGCAAGCACGAAGACGGTGGCAAGCGTCACCTCCGCCGAGATCTCGGGGGTGCCGACGAAATCCTTGATCGGAATATATTTCATGACAGCGGTGAGACCCCACGCGATCAGAAACCCGATAGACGATCCGATTGCAATGATGAAAAACGTCTCGGTGAAGAACTGGGCCATGATCGTCCGTCGCCTGGCCCCGACCGCGCGTCTGACGCCGATCTCCCTGACGCGCTCCTGGACGACGATATACATGATGTTTGCAACGCCTATCCCCCCAACGCCCAGCGTGAAGCTCCCGATGAGCCCCATGAACAGATTGAACGCCAGGAAGAAATAGAATATGAATTTTTCCATACCGGCGGTGTCCCATATCCAGACCGCGTTCTTGTCGGCAGGATCAAACCTGTATCTCTTCCCCAGTATGTTCCGCACCTGGTCCTGGACCTGCTCCGATTCCCTTGGATCCTTCGGGGTATAGATGATGTTGTTCACGTGGAACGCGCCGAACACCGAGGCGAACGTCGAGGCCGGAATGAACACACGGTCCTGGTCGCGACGGTTGTAGGAAGAGCTCTGTGTCTTCTTCTGCATCACCCCCACCACAAGGAAGGGAACCTGATCAACGTAGATCAATTTGCCGACCGCTTCTCCCTCGCCAAACAGGAGACGCCTCACTTCATCCCCGATAAGCGCCACCCGTTTCCGGTCCTGCATGTCGATGTCGTCGATGAACCTCCCCCCCTGCTCGGGGATGATGCTCCGCATGTCGGCATACACCGGGTAGACCCCCGAGACGAGCGTATTTGTAATGTTCTGCCCGAGCCGGACCTGAGCGTCGCCAGCGGCGTATTCAGGGCTGATGCGTCCGACCCCGGGAACCTGGGAGGCGATCAGACGTGCATCGTCTTCGACGAAACTCACCGGCCGGCCTATGCCGAACCCTTCGAACGGTTTCGTCGTGCGCCCGGGAAACATTATCGCGACGCTCTCCCCCATCCCGTGCATGTTCACGGCGAGCTGGCGCTTGAACCCCATGCCGAAGGCGAGAAGGACGACGATGGCCACGGTCCCCCAGACGATGCCGAATATCGTCAGGAACGTCCGGAGCTTCTGGGCCCTGATGTCCCGCAGGAACTCGATGATTGTCGTCCGCAGGCTGTCCATGGGTCCTACTCAATTTTCTTGACGGGCTTCTCGAACACCTCTTCCCCCTCCTTCAACCCTTCGGCCACCTCGACAGTAATGGCATCGCTCAGTCCCGTCTTGATATACCGTTCCTCATCCTTCCCCTGTGCCAGCGGGACCCGGACGAACGCGGAGTCGTTCCTGAAGGTGACCACCCGTTCGGGGATCACAAGCACGCTGTCCTTGTGGCGTATGATCACGCTGGCGTTCGCCGAATATCCGGCACGCAGCACGCTATTGCTTGCCCGCGGGATCGCGATTTCGATCGGGAATACGGTCGCGTTCTCTTTCTTCTCCGCCTTCAGAGAGATCCTCGTGAGCGTCCCGGTGACCTTGTCCGTGGGGAGCGCGCCCACTTTGATCTCCGCCGGCATCCCTTCCTTCATCCGCCCCACGTCGATCTCATCGACTGTCCCCTTGAACAGGAGCCGGTCCATGTTCGCCAGCTTCATCAGGACGGTCCCCTCCTGATAGGACGTCAGGGGGGTCACCGGATCCCCCACTTCGACCGTCTTCTTCAGGACGAACCCGTCAATGGGCGCCTTCACGATCGACTCGATCTCCACGCCCCCGATCTTCACTTTCCCCTGTTCAAGGAGCTGCAAACGCTCGTGGTTCAGACTCACCGTGAGCGCCGTCTGTTCGTAGTGGCGCTGGAAGTCCTCGTACTCTTTGTCGGAAATGAGATGCTTTGACANNAATATCCTGCTGACGGCGCCGGAGACCTTGGACTTGATGGAGATTTCATTCTCCGGCTCTATCGTGCCGACCGCGAGCGCCTTGTCGATGATATTCCCCTTCACGACCTTCACGCGGGGGAGAGCGGAGTCGTCCCCTTTTTTTGATCCGCCGAACAGGAAGAACGCGGCCCCGACCAGGACCACGACCCCCATGGATGAGAACATGATCTTCTTTTTCATTTTCATTGAGAGGCTCCGGAAAGGACGGTGGGGAAGTGCCGCTCTAATGTACGCAACACGGGGATGATTTGTTGCAAAAGCCCGCGAATTGAATTAGATTCGCGTTATGGATTCCACCGGCACACTGAGCGATTTCCACCCCGTCGTCCGGGACTGGTTCGAGCGGACATACGGCGCCCCGACGCCGCCGCAGACGCTGGGGTGGCCCAGCATCTCTTCAGGAAAGCACACGCTCATACTCGCCCCGACAGGCTCCGGGAAAACGCTCGCGGCATTTCTCTGGGCGATCAATCATCTCGTGGAACAGCACCTGGAGGGGACGCTCCCGCCGGGGGTCCGGATACTGTATGTCTCTCC
>PMND01000146.1 GCA_003161955.1 Ignavibacteriota bacterium
CGATCGCTCGACGGCAAGTTCGCCCTTTACTATGTGTTCTCCGTACCTGCGGACGACATCTTCCTGATCCTTCACGTGCCTGTCGAACCCCGTCACATGGAGGTCCCGTCGGTCAGCCGGGTCATCGAGAGCGCCAACTGGTTCGAGCGGGAAGTAAAAGATTGGTTCGGTGTTATCGCTTTCCCCAACATCCACAGACTTGCCTCGCACCATGACTGGCCCGAGGATATCCACCCGATGCTGAAGGATTTCGATCCCGGGACGTCCGTCCCCCGTGTCCGGGGATCCTTCGACTTCAAGCGTGTGGAAGGTGAGGGCGTTTTTGAGATCCCCGTGGGTCCCGTGCATGCAGGGATTATCGAGCCGGGACACTTCCGGTTCAGCGTCGCCGGCGAGCCGATCATTCATCTCGAAAGCCAGCTTTTTTACGCGCACAAGGGGACGGAGAAGATCGCCGAGGGGTTGCCCCCGCAGAAGGCGCTCTTCCTCGCGGAGCGGATCTCGGGGGACACTTCTTTCGGACACGCCGTCGCGTTCTGTCTTTGCATTGAACGGTTGAGCGGGTGCGATGTCCCCCGGCGGGCGGCCGTGGTGCGGACAATGCTCCTGGAGCTCGAACGGCTCTATAACCACACCGGTGATATCGGTGCGATCCTTCTCGATGTCGGCTTCGCCGCCGGTGCCGCCGTCGCTTTTGAACTCAAGGAGAGACTCCTCCATCTCAACGAGCTCCTGACGGGGAGCAGATTGCTCCGGGGTATCGCCGCCATCGGCGGAGTCCGCAGGGACCCGGAAGATACGCCTCTCAAACGCCGGGCGCTTGCTGATATCGTGGTACACGGAAAACGGTCGTTCGAAGAGCTCGTCAGCCTGGTCATGTCCAGCTCTTCGGTCCTCGACCGGCTTGAAACGACCGGCATACTGAGCACGACGGACGCTTACCGCCTCGGCATTACCGGCATCGCAGGGAGAGCGTCAGGGATCAACCGGGACTACCGCAGGGACCACCCCCACGCCGCGTACAGCACTGTGGCATTTCAGGTGCGCACGCAGGATGAAGGGGATGTGCTTGCAAGGATGAAGGTCCGCATCGACGAGGTGCGGGACTCCTTTGCGATTCTCGAACAGATTCAACATCAGGAAGGTGGAGCGCCGGCAGGGGCGGCCGCCGTCGCCATTCCCCCTCTGCGGCAGGCGCTCGGGTACGTGGAAGGCTGGCGGGGGGAGATCCTCCACTGGGTAATGACCGATCCGGAAGGCAAGGTCTTCCGCTGGAAGATCACCGACCCGTCGTTTCACAACTGGCGGGCAGTGAACGTCGCTGTGCGCAACAACATTGTTCCGGATTTCCCGGTGATCAACAAGAGCTTCAACCTGTCATATTCGGGCACTGACCGATAAGACGATATGCTGAGAATCCTCAAAAAATCGCTCACGGGGGGCATTGCGACGAACTCCTACCCGCGCGTCGTCGCCGACCCTCCGGACGGATTTCACGGGAAACCGGTAATTGACTTTGCACGGTGCACGGCATGCGATGCGTGCGCACAGGCATGTCCCACGTCGGCAATTGCGGTCCAGGAAGACAAAGAGGGGCGCGGCGGGAGAATCGTGGCGCTAAACTACGGCGACTGCATCTTCTGCGGAGAGTGCGAAGCGGCGTGCCCGGAGGCGATACACCTGACAAAAGAATTCCAGCTCGCCGTCACCGACAAATCGCAACTGACAACGCGCGCGCTCTACAGGCGCGGGAACGACGGGGCATACGAATATGCCGGGGTTTCCGGGGAGACCCCCCCGCAAACAGCATCCGTTGAAGAAATCGGGATCGCGCTCAAGAAAAAGGTACGCAAGATTTTCGGCCGGTCACTTCATATCCGCGAAGTGGACGCGGGTTCGTGCAACGGCTGCGAGGTTGAAATCACCGCGTTGAACAACCCTGTCTATGACATCCAGCGATTCGGCGTCCACTTTGTGGCCTCCCCGCGCCACGCCGACATGCTGCTTGTGACAGGCCCCGTCACCCGGAACATGGAAATCGCCCTGAAACAGACGTACGACGCAACACCCGGTCCCAAGCTCGTCGTCGCCGTGGGCGCGTGCGCGATCGGGGGGGGCGTTTTCGGAAAGAGCTATGCCTCATGCGGCGGCGTCGATACTGTTGTTCCGGTGGACGTCTACATCCCGGGCTGCCCCCCGCGGCCGGAGGCCTTGCTGCACGGCATTCTGCTTGCGATGGACCGGTAGCAACAGGGCTGAAGACGCCGCGCCGGCAAAGGGAAAAGCGAGATAGCCGGTCCGGGAAGAGGTGGATGGAGAGAATCCGTCTGCCCGATGCTTTACCGGGACCGTTTTGCCGTTCGGTGCATCTAAGTAAGGGAATTGATCCCATGCACCCATTGGAGTGAAGAACAATGTCGATCAAGAAGGCCTTCGTTAAGCAGTTAGGGGGTATTACGTTAGCCGCGAAAGCAGATTCGAATCACTGGGTGATGATGGACGGAAGGGACGGTTCAGGCGGGGCACCCATCGATCCCATCCAAGGAGACCGGTAGTGGACACACAGCTCATCTGGTACGCGGCGGCGGCAATCCTCCTCTTCTTCTTTGTCCGCAGAACTTTAAGAATGCGCGCCCTCAAACAATACACGACCTCCGAAATCGAGGCACGGCTGAAATCGAAGGGGGGCCTGCTCCTGCTCGACGTGCGCACGGATGCAGAGAGACAATCGGGGTCTATCCGGGGATCCCTCCACATTCCGATCGCATCACTCAGAACCCGCATGAAGGAGTTGGAACAATACAAGAGCAGAGAGATCATCTGCTACTGTGCCTCGGGGAGCAGAAGTGCGAGTGCGGCCCTGTTGCTTAACAAGAACGGCTTCAATGCGGGGAATCTGCGCGGCGGCATGGGAGAATGGAATTTCGCTCACCGGGGCGCCGCGTCACAACCGTGATCGTCCCGCGCCCGCTTAAATCAAGTCTTTCGTACGGCACGAATCGCACTCAAACTGCAACGTTGTGTGAGTGATGTCATACCTGTCGTGCAGGCATCGTTCAATTTCCCCGCGGATCCCCTCCGTGCGGCTCACCGGAATATCCTCCACGTCGATGTGAGCTTCAAAGTGAATATCGGCATCGTTCATCTTCCATAGATGGACGTGGTGAATGTTCTTCACGTCCGGAATCTCCTCCAGCGCCCGCTGCACCTCGGTAATGTCGATTTCGGCGGGAGTGGACATCATGACAACGTTAACAGATTCCTTCACAATCTCATATGTCTCTTTGAGGATGTAGAGCGAGATGACGATGGTGAGAGCCGGGTCGATCCATGTGATGTTGAACACCATGATGAACACCGCGCCGATGATGACCGCAAGACTGGACACTGCATCGCTCAAGAGGTGAAAGTAAGCGGCGCGCATGTTGATGTTCCGGTCCGAGCCCTTTCGGAGCAACACGGTTCCAACGACGTTTGCGACGAGACCTACGGCGGCAACGCCAAGCATCAGAGCGCCGGTGATCGGCGTGGGGTTCGAGAATCTCCCGATAGCCTCCTTGATGAGGAAGAAACTGATGACGATAAGCGTGCTCGCATTGATGATCGCCGCGAGAATCTCGGCACGCTTGAGGCCAAAGGTGTATTTGAGGGTCCGCGGCTTCCTGCTCAGCCGGATCGCGATGTAGCTGACGATAATGGCAACTCCATCGCTAAAGTTGTGAATTGCATCGGAGAGAAGCGAAAGACTCCCGGAAAGAATCCCTCCAACGATCTCGACGATGGTGATGAGGAAGTTCAACACCATGGTGACGAGAAACCTGTTCTCCAATTCACCGCGCGGCCGCGCATGAGTATGATCATGTGCCATATGTCGACTTTTTCCACGATGTGGTTACACGGCGAGCGCTTCAGCCCTCTTTTCCAGGTCCTGCCGGGACAACAACGACAGGGACAAAGAGAGGCAGAAGTTTGGACGCATCGGGACGATGCAAGTATATAGATATGTACTCATGTATTGTGCCAGTGTCAACCCCCCTCGTGTTCTGTTCAGGGAGGGAGATTCTGCTCCTTGCCGGCCCTTTCCCGAATCCGGGAGGGACCTTCGCAACAGGCGGAAACTCGGCAGAGATTGAACGAGCTTACGAAGAGGAAGAAGTTGCAGAGAGTGGACCCGACGCTACCAGAGGCTACATCAGGTTGTTTGTACGGGCTTCCCCATGCGGACGACGATCCGGTGCTTCACCAGGTCCCGGCCGAGAGGGATCACGCCGTCGTTCACGCACTTCCCGTCCATCTCCACCGAGGAGACGTCCCGCTCGCAATGCTCCGGATTCTCGACCTCGATCTCATAGACCGATTCACCGTGACGGTAGCTCATGCGGAACCCATCCCACCATCCGGGAATGACCGGTGCGATTCGCATCGTCTCTCCCCGCACATGGAGCCCCAGGATCTCCTCGACCCAGGCGCGGTATATCCAAGCCGCCGAGCCCGTATACCAGGTCCAGCCACCCTGACCGACCCGCCCCGGCGAGCTGTACACGTCGGCCGCGATCACATACGGCTCGACACCGTAGCGCCACACCGTCGCTGGATCGCGGGCGTGCTCGACCGGGTTGATGATCCGGAGAATGTTCGCCGCACGCGTGCCGTCACCGCTCCGCGCCATCGCCATTGCCAGCCACACGGCCGCATGCGTGTACTGGCCGCCGTTCTCCCTGACGCCGGGAGGGTAGCCCTGGATGTATCCGGGGGACGGCTTCATCGTGTCAAAGGGAGGCTCAAAGAGGAGAACCAGCCCCTCATCCTTACGCACGAGATGCTCCCACGCCGATTCGAGCGCCTTCTCAGCCCGGTCCCGGCGCGCGGCGCCCGTCAGCCAGGCCCAGGATTGAGGAAGAGAATCGATCCGGGCTTCGGCGCTTGCCGAAGACCCCAGGGGCGTGCCGTCGTCAAACGTAGCCCGGAGATACCACGCCCCGTCCCACGCAAATTGCTCAACCCGCTCGATGAGCGCTTTCCGGTCCTGTTCATACGTTATTCTGAGATCGAGCCGGCCCATGAGTCCGGCCATTTCCGCCATCCCCTTCAGCACATCGACCATGAACCACGCCAGCCAGACGCTCTCCCCCTTCCCTCCGGCTCCCACGAGGTTCATCCCGTCGTTCCAGTCTCCGGTTCCCATCAGAGGCAATCCATGCACCCCAAATTTCTGGCTGCGCGTGAGCGCGCGCTGGCAGTGCTCGAGAAGCGTTCCCCGCTCCGTCGACACTCCCGGAGACTGGAGACTCTCGGCCTGATCGTCTTTGAGCAGAGGCGAGTCGAGGAATGTGACGTCCTCGCGCAGGATATTGGTATCGCCGGTGATCGTGACGTAATGGGCGACCACGAAAGGAAGCCACAGGAGATCATCGGAGATCCGGGTGCGGATCCCCACCCCGCTCGGAGGATGCCACCAGTGCTGGACATCTCCCTCTTTGAACTGACGGCTTGCCGCGAGCAGAATGTGCTCCCGCGCCAGCGCGGGATATGAGTACACCATGGCCATCATGTCCTGCAATTGATCGCGGAATCCGAATGCACCGCTGGACTGGTAGAAGGCGGAACGCCCCCAGATCCGGCAGGCAAGGCTTTGAACCATCAGCCAGCGGTTGATCAGGAAATCAGCGGCAAGTTCGGGCGTATGCACCTGGATCGAGCCGAGCCTATCATCCCACCACTTTTTGGTACCCTCGAGCTCAGCCTCGACCACGCGGCTGTTCCGGTAGGTAAGAACAAGTGACCCGGCCTCCTCCATCGACTGAGCCTGGCCCATCAAACACGTGATCTCAGTCCCTTCGCCGGGAGCGAGCCTTACGATTGACTGAATCGCAGCGCACGGGTCCAGGCCGGCCCCTGTCCGGCCCGGGAGGTGAGTTCTCTCCATCGCCGCCGGGTTCCTCATCGAGCGGTTGCGCCCCAGGAACGTCGTCCGGTCTCCGGAGTACGAATCGGCGTGCTCGCTTATGGCCGCGAACGACACCCAATCGGGATAATCCGGATTGTAATAATTCCGCGCAATCAATGCCTGAATATCGTCATCCCAACCGGTCACGACGTGATCCTGGGAAGATTCACGGAACTCCCCGAGAGTCCATTCGGCGTAGAATGTCACAGACAGTCTGCGCGGTCTGCCGGAATCGTTTTTGAGTGACAGCCGTTGAATCTTGACTGGTTTCCCCCCCCGGTCATCTACGGGGACGAAGACCGTCAACTCCTGATCGATACCATGGCTGTTATGCTCGAACACCGTGTAACCGGCCCCATGCCTGGCACGGTACGCAGCCTCTTCGCGAATCGGTGAAGCACACGGCGTCCAGTAGATGCCGGTTTCCTCATCGCGGATATAGAGCGCTTCCGACGGCGGGTCCATCACAGGGTCGTTCGACCACTGGGTCAGTCGATTCCTCTCGCTGTTCCCCTGCCAGGTGAAGCCGGAGCCCGTCTCGCTTACGATTGTGCCGAAGCCCGGGTTGGCGATAACGTTGACCCAGGGGGCGGGCGTGTTCATCCCCGGCCCAAGATAGATCGCGTATTCGCGCCCGTCCGGAGTAAAACCACCCAGGCTGTTGAAGTACGCAAGATCCATGAAGGGGAGGACTGCCGATGGATCACGCGGATCCCGCTTCGAAACCATCGGCTCGGGCAGATCGGGGGCATCCATTTTCAATCCCAACTGAAGGGGCAACGTCCCCCGGGCCCCCACGATCACAACGCTTGCCACGACCCGGAGAAGCGTCAGGTCTTCCGGGGGAATGACGTCCGCGTCGAGGAGATAGATCCCCCCGCGACGATCCTCGCCCGAAGTTGCCGCATAGGACTGGATCATAAGCTCGAGCGCTTCATGCAGCGGGCGCCTGTAACCGCCCGCCTCTTCGTTCAGGATTAAAAGGTCGGTCATGAGCCCGTGCATCCGCCAGTAGGTGTGTGCCTGAAGCATCTGACGCACCAGGCTCATATCACGCTCCTCACCGATCGCAACCAGGGCAATCGGCAGGTCGCCTGAGATGGCATAGGGCCACAGGCCGGACTGCCCCTTGCGGTTTTTCATCAGCCGATCTGAGGGAGAACGGAGGAGGGGATTCGGAAAGAGCAAATGGCTTGCCAGTTGCTGGAAGCGCCGCGCTTCGTCGGGCTGGATGCGGAGGAGCCGCAACTCAAGCTGGGCCGAGGCCCACACCAGCTCCATCGCCCGATCGATCGCAGGGGGATAGGTGTATTTGCCCAGCAAGCTCATGACCTCCTCCCTGGTTGCCGCGGCGGCCAGAATCATCGAAATCCTGACTCGCTGCCGGGGGCCCACGCTCAGCCCATGACGCAGGCTGAGGATCGGGTCAATGACAAAACCCTCACTGTTTCCAGGTTCCTGGATGGCGCCCATCGGGCCGGCAAGCGTCCGTCCCCGCCCGATGAACCGGGCCCGGTCGGTTTCAAACCGCAGGGGTTCGACGTCATCTTCTTCAAGTGTGAAGCGGTGACCGACCCACATCGGAGGATCGCTCTCCTGGCGGGACCGTCTGTGCGCGAGGAGCGACTTCTCTCCGGTTACCGCTTCTGTCTGGATGAACATCTTGTTGAACGCGGGATGCTGGCGGTCCGCGTTGTGAGGCGCCATCGAAAGCTCAACGTAGCTCGTCAGATCGAGATGGCGGGTCCGAAGTGAACGATTGATCAATGTCATTCTCCGGATTTCGACGGCGTCTTCCGGCGCAACGATAATTTCGGTCTCGCTCTCAATGTCGTTGTCGACACGCCGGAACACGGCCCGGTCCAGCGAGAAGTTGGCGCTATAGTCGTCTACTCTCCCTCCGGCCGGCTGGTACGTGTTGCACCACAGACGGCCCGAATCTGTGTCATGTATATAGCAGAACGTCCCCCATGCGTCCGCCGTACGATCCGATCGCCAGCGGGTGATTTCAAAGCCACGCCACTGGCTGTAGCCGCCGCCGGAGTTCGTGAGCATCAGGCCGTATGTGCCGTTGGAAAGCAGCTGGGTCTTCGGCGTGGAGGTATGGGGTGTGTCGAACTCGCTCACCGAGAGGGCGACTTCTCCCACGGCGGCGATCGAGGAGACGCGCGCGTGCGCCGAGACCTGGTCCACCAGAGGGAGATGCGGGATGCGCTCAAAGAGCAACGGCTCGACCGCGCGCACGCGGGAATCGGCGTGAAAATCTTCCTGGATGGAATTGCCGTGGAGGAAGTTGATGAGCGCCAGGAATCCCATTCCTTCATGATGGGCCATATATGCCCGCACGATCGCACCCCGGGCCCCTTCGCGGTCCGGCTGATGATTGAAGTCCATCGCTTCATAGTAGCCGAAATCATTCAACATCCCCAGACCGGAGAGCCGTTTCAGATTTCTGACGGTCTCCTGCGGTGCGAGTGCAATCGACAGAAGTGTGGCGTAGGGCGCGATGACGATCTTATCGACCTGACCCCTTTTGAGCCCGAGTTCCGGCACCCCGAACGCGCTGTATTGATAGGTTCTGTGCACATCAAGGTCACCATACGCAGACTCCGAGATGCCCCACGGCACGCGGTGCTTGCGGCCGTAAGCAATCTGGACTGCGACGGCGTCGCGGGCCGCCTTGTCCAGCAGCGAGTTTGCAAACGAACGCTGGAAAAGAAGGGGCATCAGATATTCGAACATCGTGCCGGTCCAGCTGAGCAGCACCTGGCGCCGGCCGATGGCGCCGTAAGGCCTGCTCATGGCAAACCAGTGCTCGGTGGGAACGTCCCCCCTCGCGATTGCGACGAAGCTCCCCAGGCGCGCCTCGCTTGCCAGGAGGTCGTAAAAAGCGTGATCCAGCCGACCTTCCGAGACATTATAGCCGATCGAGAATAGCCGGCGGGAGGAGTTGTAGAGGAAGCGCATATTGATGGATCCGGAGAGCTCGCGGACCATCTGTACGAGCTGGTCGCCCGACGACATCATTTCGCCGGCCAGCCATTTCGCATCATCAAGTGCTTTGAACACGCGATCGATCCAGTTCACGATTTCATTATCGTCCGGAGGCGTATGCTCCCGCAGATCCCGGAGGTACGGGATCCAGCCGAGCTGGCCTCTGGCGAGATCCTGGAGGGAGGGCGCCCGGTGCAGGGCTCCCAGGAAAGCCAGCCGGGCGTCCTGATCCAGCATGCGGACATCTTCCGGAGTCTTCTCACCGAGGATTTCGATCCAGGCGAGGTAGCGATTCGCTATGAGCAGCCAGGCCCGGAGCTGGCTCTGCATCTGCCTCGCCCAGTAGGCCACCTTCCCCCCGGCCGCCTCAGAGACCCAGGCTTTTTCCGCCAGATCCCTGACGTCGTGCTCCGCCCTCCGCAGCACGCCGAGTGTATCGATGATACGGTCCGGTGGGGATCTCCAGATGCGGAGCAGGTCGTCGAGTGCACGGGCGTCCACACCGGAAGCTTTCTCAGCAAGGAGTGTTTGCCGCAGGACTTCACCGGTGTCTCGCAACCCCGCAAAGACTTCCCTGTCGATGAGCGCCGCCTTCGTCAGCCCCCTGATCCCCTGGTCGAGCGACAGGAGGGCACCGAGGAGATTCCCGCTATCGGCGGTGGAAACGTAGCGGGGTTTGAGCGGAGCCAGGGTTTGAATATCGTACCAGTTGAGCAGGTGGCCCTCATGACGCTCCAGCCTGGCGATCGTCTCCATCGTCCTCGTCAACTTATGGGTGACCTCATCCACGGTGATGTAGCCGAGGTCATGCGCCCCGAGCACGCTGACCATCCAGAGTCCGATATTTGTCGGGCTGGTCCGCATGGCAAGTTGATTCTGATACGAGACCTGGAAATTATCGGGTGGCAGCCAGGAAGACCTCTCGTTGACAAAATCCGAGAAGTAGCGCCATGTGCGGCGCGCGACGTTTCTCAGGAATTGCCGGTCTTCCAGCGTGAGGAGTGACTGGGGCTGTTTCGACTCCGGACGCCGGTTGAGGTACCACCCGAAGGCGGGTGAAGCGAACCAGAGGACCAACCAGGGCGCGGCAAGCCAGAAGTTCGACGGAACCCAGAACCGCACAGCCAGACCCATGATAACGCTCAGCAGGCTCGCCAGGCCCGTTGATAGCAGAAGCGCCGGCAGTCTGGGACGGGAAACATCATGTATCACCCGCGCTGAAGCCCATTCCAGCAATCCCCGATGGGAAATGTGGCGCCGGTACAGGGCGCGCGAGATGGCATCCAGCGTCAGCCAGGCCTGGTACGGCAGCATCGCCGCCTCGGCGATCCCCCGCAGCAGATCGTGAGCTATTTTTCCGGAGGAGATCCCCTTCGACCTGTGGAGAGACGTGGCCCAGGTCAACGGCTGGGCCAGAGAATTAAAAAGGAGATTCGCAGAAACCAGCATGGTGGCAATCATGCCGGCTTCCCATGAGATAAGCCATGAGGCCGACAGCAGGAGGACGCTGCTTGCGGGAAGGAGGCTGCGCCGCANNCTCAGGTAGTCCTGCGGAAATTCATCGTAGAGCTCGACATCACTTGCCAGGCCCACGCGGACATGAGCGCCTTCAATCAGATCATGGCTGAGGAGCAGGGACTCGGGAAACTTGCCGGAAAGCACCCGGCTGAAAGCCCGCGCATCGTAGATTCCTTTCCCCTGGTAGGAGGCCTCGCCGCCGAGATCCTGATTGACATCGGATACCGCATTGGTATACGGGTCGATGCCGATCTGGTCCGAGAAGAGACGGCTGAAGGAGGAAGCGTTTGTGCTTGGCAGGGAGGGGCTCACGCGCGGCTGGATGATCGTGTAACCGGCCGTGATCCGCCCCTGGCTGTCGAGGCGAAGCTCGTTGAGCGGATGCGCAATTGTCTCAATCAGGCGGCGCGCGGTGCCGTGCGGAAGCTGCGTGTCGCTGTCCAGCGTGATGACAAATCTCACGTCGGCGAGTTGATCCGCGCTGCCGACCTTTACCAGGCTCTCGGCATCGTGGTTTCGCGTGCCATCGATCAATCCGTTGAGCTCTTCCAGCTTCCCACGCTTGCGCTCCCAACCGATGAATTTCTGCTCGGACTCGGACCATTCCCGCTCCCGATGGAAGAGGAAGAACCGCTCACCGCCATAACGGCGGTTGAGGTCTTCCATTGACCTCTTCGCCGCCTGGATCAGCGAGTCGTCCTCTTCACAATGGATTTGCGCCGCATCCTTGAAGTCCGTGAAGAGGCCAAAGAGCAGATTTGACTCTTTGTTTGAGAGATAGCGTATTTCAAGCTTTTCCGCCTCGGCGTCAACCGTCTCCAGGTCTGTGAGCATCATTGGGACGACGACCAGAGTCCGGCAAGCGTCGGGAATCCCCGAATCCTTGTAGTCCATCTTCGGCAATGCGCGCGGCGGCAAGAGGCGCATCACAAGATAGTTCATCACTTCAAGAGAGAGCTGGCTCGCAGGGACGACCAGGAGGACAGCGACCAGAAGCCGGATGTATGCGGCTTCTCCGCCCACACCAAGCAGGAGGAGAACCGAGACCAGTGAGAAGGAAAGGAAACCAAGTCCCCCGATGTACACCGCGGAATGATGGCGATACGTCCAGTGCAAGGCACGGGAGCGCAACGACTCGCGGCAGGCCAGCATCCCCGTAAGATCTCTTCTCCTTTCACCGATCAGATATGCCCCGACGTGAATCCAGCGGGTATCCGGCTCCGGGTCATGGAGAGCCTGGTGTGCGAGGTCAAGAGCACCCTGAGCAATCTTCTCTTCGGATATTCCGGAGCTCCGGCGGAGATCCTCAATAGCCCGGCGGCAGAGGTCGCGCGTGTCGAAATCCATCCGGACATAGATGCCGGCCGGATCCTTCCGCAGCAGCTCATCCACCCGGCTGAGTTGTTCGAAGCATATCTTCCAATCGAGCAGGTCGAGCTGGCGCAAGCTTGTAAACGCATTCCCGATGGACAACTGATCCTGCGTCTGACGGTTTTTCTCACGCACGTCGAGATCGCTCAGGGATTTCTTGAACTTCCGTTCGAGCCAGTGTTGTACCGGCTCCATGATCGGGCCCTCGTCATAGAGGTAGTCGATCATCTGCGACGCAAAATAGGGGCTGGGGCTCGGATGGGTCCTGGCAAGCTCCGCCAGAATCGCGAAGATCTGGTGTGGATCCTGGCGGTTGACCGCTATGAGCCTGTTCGCCCAGAAACTCGCAATCCCTCGCTCGCGCAGCTCCGTCAATGCCCTGTCGGCAATGAGCTGGATGCCTTCCACGAGCGCCAGACGCAGCATCTGGGGAACGGCCCAGAGCTCGCCGATGGACAATGACACCACGCCTTGATACGCGGCGAAGAACGANNATGTATTCATTGTCGAGGAGCCATTCGGCGCTCGGCGGCACCCCCTCTTCCAGACGACTTGCTTCGGTGAGAACCAGGCAGGTCCGGTGGATCCACCTGCGGTCGCGTTCGATCCTCTTGAGGAGACCGACGTCCCGCGGCGGACCGGTGGCCAGTTGATGTGATGCCGCCAGTCGCCTGGCGTGTTCCTGGAGCTGCGACGGGGTGAGCGGCGACCCGGAGTTCCAATCCTCCCGGCCCGGGCCCTCGCCGCCGGGGCGCAGGATGAAGAGCGCGGGAGGGATCTCGCCGCTTTCCAGCAGAAGAGCCGTCGGGATCCCCAGTGTTTCCAGCGGCGCCTGGAGAATCACGACGCTTTCGCCGGCGACCAGCCAGCGAGAGTGGTCCTCGAGCAGCCGCAGGTCAACCCCGAACCTCGATCGACGGATCAATATCACGGACAGGGCAATCCCGATCATCCCGGCCCCGACAGGTATCGCCGGCAAACTTTCGGCGCCCGGATCAGGCCAGTGAAGGAGAAAGGAGAGGACAAACGCAGTTGTCCCAAAACCGATAAAAGCGACGGCGGCTCCCAAAAACAGGCGCCAGCGGAACGGGTCCCACCGGGAGATATCTCCGTCCGCACTCTTGCTCATCCATGCGGCGCGGCGGTAACCCTTCCTTCGCAGTCCCTTCAGAGCCTTGCGCGCTTCTTCCCTTTTGCCGAAGTACCCGATGAGAACGCCTGCGTCCATCCTCTATCCCTGACGGAAGTTAGTGCAAATGCCACTGCCTGGCCAAGGCTATTGCGCAGTGTTGGACAGAGAGATCCAGGCCTGGAGAGTGCGGGGTCCATCACAGGTGACATCACGCAACATATGCCGAACGGGGCTGGAGCTCAGCCCCTTTTGGCGAGCCGGATGATATACAGAAGAAGGAGAGCGCCGACGACGGAGGCGATCAGCAAGCCGAGGATGCCTCCGCTCACGATGCCGAGAAGTCCGAACACCCAGACGCCGATAAAGGAACCTATCACACCGACTATCAGGTCACCCACGAGGCCAAACCCGGCGCCTTTCATAATTTTCCCGGCGAGGAAGCCGGCGACAACCCCGATCACGAGGAAGAGAAGCACGTTTTCCGTACTCATACAAAGTTCTCCTTCAAAGAGAGTTTCTTCTGACGCTTTATTTGGTATCCAGGATTATCGGCAGCCCGTCTTTCCCCGCAGCCCCCCTCCAGATGAAGAATGCGACGACGGCGATGACAATCGAAATGAGGAAAACCATGACAAAATCCTTCGAGAATGAGGGTTAAGGGCCGCATGAGAGTGTAACGGTTGCGCGTGGTTAATGTAATCGGTCAAAAGGATGGTAAAGTAGTTAACCCTTCCGGGATGCTCCCGTCCACGCGACCGGAGGAGATGCTTCCGTTGGGGGGTGAGGGGGATCACGTCCCGTCAGGACGCCTCGTCGTTGCGGGTATACATCGCTATCTGCAGGCGGCTGTGCAGGGCCAGCTTTTCAAGGATGTTGTGCACATGGTTCTTGACGGTATAGGGGGCNNACATGAGAGAAGAGCGACCCTGCCAGCGAGGGGGGGAGGACTTTTGTCCCGCGGGCTACCGACCGTATCGTCTCGAGAAAATCATCCACCGTCGCGGTTTTGAGTATGAAGCCCGATGCCCCGGCCTCCACCCACTCGATGATATCCAGTTGTGACGGGATAAGACCCATCCCGATGACTCTGGTGCCAGGCACGCCCCGGCTCAGCAAACCCACAACACGAATGCCGTTTTGATTCCGCACACCGAGGTCCATGAGAACGACGTGAGGTTTCAGTTTGCGTGCCTCCGCCAGCGTGCCGCTGCCGCCCCCGGAGGCAGCCACGACCGTCATGTCCTCCTCACCGTCAATCATCGCTGCGATCCCCTCGCGCAAGATGCGATTATCTTCCACTAGGAGTATCCGGATCGTTTTCATTGAACCAGAGGTCTGGATCAGATGGTGGCCGCTCCATTGCACGGCCCGAGATCGGGGATTATGACGAAAGGAAAGTTCACTTCCGCAAGGACGCCAGTTTTGCGAAAAGTGCGATTTCCTGTTCGTTCAGATGCTCCGGCATCCGGACGTCGAGCTTCAAAAAAAGGTTGCCAAACGCTGTCTTGTCGCCATAGACCGGCATTCCGAGCCCCAGGAGCCTGAGTTCCTTGCCGTTTGCGGTTTCCTTCGGGATATCAACATTGACCAGTCCTTTGAGCGATCTGACCTGCGCCTTTCCCCCGAGGATGGCTGTGTACAGTCCCACCGGAAAATCGCAATAGAGATCGTTCCCCTTGCGACGGAATTCCGGATGCGGTGCGATCTTTATTGTGAGAAAGAGGTCGCCGTCCGCGCCCCCGTGAGATCCGGCACCCCCCTTGCCGGCAACCCTCAGGACCTGCATATCCGCGACGCCGGGCTTGACCGTCACCTTGATCGTCTGACCGTGGAGATAGACGAGCCGTGTTGCACCGTGGTATGCTTCTTCCATAGTGAACACCGTCTCCGCCTCGAGGTCCTCTCCTTTGATTGCAGCGCTCCTTCGTCCGCGCCTTCGTCCGCCGATCTGTCCGAACAGCATCTCAAAAAGATCGCCGGNNGTGGTCGCTCGCGTACTTGGACCAGTCAAATCCTCCCGGCTGCGCCCCGGCTTTTTCGTAGACCTTCCAGTCCGCTCCAAATTGATCGTACTTCTTCCTTTTCTCCGGATCGCTCAGGACTTCATTGGCCTCGTTGATGCCTTTGAACCTGTCCTCGGCCGCCTTGTCCCCCTTTGCCTTGTCAGGATGGTACTTGAGGGCAAGATTCCGGTACGCCTTCTTGATTTCTCCCTGCGTCGCTGTCTCCCCAACGCCCAGAGTCTTATAGTAGTCTTTGTAGGTCATCGTCCTGGCTTCACTGCTGCCTGCCACATGCTATTCCGCAACCCGAACCTGCGCCGGGCGCAGCAACTCGCTTCTCCAGAGGTACCCGCGACGCAGGTCCTCAACGACGGTTCCCTGTTCGACATCGTCACTTTTCGCCAAAGCCACGGCTTCGTGCAGGTCAGGGGTAAACGCCCTCCCCTGACTCTCGAACGAGCGAACTTCCTGCGCCTCCAGGAGGGCAAGAAGCTTCTGATAGATGTTCTGCAGCCCCTCCATCACCGGCCGTTCCGCCCCCCCCGCCCACTTGAGCGCTTTCTCCAGATCATCGATGATGCCGATGAGCGGGAGGAGAATCTCACGCTTCCCTCCCTCGGCAAGCCTGTTTCCTTCCCGCTCAATATGCCGTCGATAGTTCTTGAAATCAGCAAGCGTCCGCAGATTCCTGTCCCGCTCCTTTCGCAGTTCCTCCCGTAAGACCTCAATTTCTCCCGTAAGGTCGGCCGGACTGAGCAACCCACGGTT
Source organism: Ignavibacteriota bacterium (assembly GCA_003161955.1). Classification (GTDB taxonomy): domain Bacteria; phylum Bacteroidota; class Ignavibacteria; order UBA10030; family UBA6906; genus Fen-1273. The sequence continues at coordinate 15,734 of PMND01000146.1, forward strand.
ATCCTCCGATGCTGTGAGTACTGCCGCATCCTTCCTGCTGTGACGATTATCGATTGCCATAGTGATCCAGTCTGATAGGGTGAGTGACGTCATGCATGGAGTCAGTCACCGGCGTGTGCAGCGCTTGGATTTTCCCCGGTGAGTCTGACGACCATCTTGCCGATGTTTCCGCCGCGCAGCATATCGACAAAGGCGTGCGGCGCAAGCTCAATCCCCTGCACAACCGTCTCTTTCATGACCAGGCCCCCGCCGGCAATCACGACCTTCATCTCCTTCACGAATTCCGGCATACGGTCAAACCAATCCCCCACGATGAAGCCCTTCATCGTGAGTCGCTTGCCGATGAACAGCGCGAGGTTACGGGGGCCGGACACCGGCGCCTCTTCGTTGTACCCGCCGATCGCCCCGCAGGCGATGATCCGACCGTTGAGACGCATTGCCGAAATCGCAGCCTCAAGCTGTTCGCCGCCGACATTGTCGAAGTACACATCGATGCCGTCGGGTGCGGCGGCTTTGAGTTGTCCCGGGAGGTCTCCGTCCTTGTAGTTGAAGGCGGCATCAAAACCGAGTTCCCCGACGAGCATTGCGACCTTCTCCGGGGAACCGGCACTGCCGATGACGCGGCAGCCGCGCAGCTTTGACAACTGACCGGCGATGCTCCCCACTGCCCCCGCTGCCGCAGAGATCAGGACGCGGTCGCCCGCCTTCACATCGACCAGGTTTAGTCCGGACCATGCGGTCAACCCGGTCATGCCGAGTGCTCCGAGATAGGCCGAAAGCGGCCGGACATGGGGGTCGACCACGCGGACTTCCCGCGCCCCCGAGACAAANNACCGCCGCGCCATCAAGCGGTTGATCAAGCTGAAACGGGCTCACGTAGGAAGAGCCGTCGTTCATGCGGCCCCGCATGTACGGATCGACGGACATGAACAGGTTACGCACCAACACCTGGTCTTCCTCCGGGAGCGGCAACTCGACGCGAACCAGAGCAAAATTATCCGGGACCGGCAATCCGTGCGGCCGGGAGACGAGCCGGATCTCACGACTGATGGTTGGAGACCGCACGGCTCGCTTCTTCGACACAATCTCAGACGGCGGCGTCTTCACGCCTTTCTCGACGGCAATTTCGCTTACAGACGTTCGCATGGTAACTGCTCTCCGGTTCCTGATAGTTCAAACAGTGGTTTTTCTTCCCGCCCGAAAACCGATTGTCCCGATCCCTCACACCGGTTTCCTTCTTAACAGTCGCGTCAGACCCATCAATCCAATCACCGCCATCAGGACCCCCCCCGCAAGCAGCCATACCGCTTTGTCGGTCGGAGAGCCGGTGAAGAAGCGGGAGATGTCCGAGCTCAGGGCATTCGATGCGTTTATGCCGAGCACGATCAGAATGATGCCCCCGGCGAGCAGGGCGAACGAAAAGGCTCTATTCATGATACGCTCCTCACTATGATATTCGTTTATGGACGAGCCATGATGCGCGGACACGCGCGCACAACGGTTCCCAGCCTCTGTTACTCAAAATCCGACAACATCACCGACGCCGCTCCGGAGTGCAAACCATGTAAATCCGAAAAAAGGATCGTCCTTCTTCCGGGAGTACTTCACGGTCCCGACCTTCATCGCGCCCGCTTTATCCGGCGTGTTGGTCCCCCGGATCTTCACGTTCTTTGCCACCCAGGAGGAGAACCTCTCCACAAGCCCGTTTTCGCTTCCGGTCCGGGCGCTGATGGAAGCAACGACGAGGTCTCTGTACACTGCATGCACATGGCCGGTGGCGGATCCCGCGTTGACAGCTATATCGAACGACGCCGACCCGAGCATTCCGGATTTAATGCGCGTCTGGTCGGATGGTCCGATCCACGGGTTGAGCCTGCTCAGATCCATGCCGCTGAGTGAGCCGGAATATCCGAATGAGAATTGCGGTCCTGAGAGAGGGATCGACATGGCCATGGTGATCGTCCCTCCCCCCATGAACGTCCCCCGTGCCTGGATGTCCGCTTCTGCATCCGCGCCGGCATGACTGGCAACGCCCGTTACCAGAACCTGCACCCTGTCAAACGTCAGAGTCGCAGGATTCCTCCCCCTCACAAACCTCTCGCTGTACTTCAGCCGGCAATCCGTGATGATCAGGCTATCAAGCCCGACCGTGTCCTTCATCGACGACAGGATCTCGCTGGGCATGCGCGGACGCCGGGCGTTTTCGACAGAGGGCTTGTCCTTGTTGATCAACACGTCGGCAGAGACATCCTGACATCGCAAGGAACGGGCGCGGATGTTCTCCCCCCGCAGCACGCCGGCAAACGGCACGCCCTGAAGTCTGCACTGGTGGGCAGCGATACCGAACCGGGTTTTTCTGAACCTGCTTCCTGCAAAGAACTGTTCGTCGTTCTCCAGAGGATGCATCTCCAGCGACTCCGCCACAATCTCCGAATCCGGTACGGACACACGCAATGGTCCGCACCGTAATCCATATCCGGACGGCTGAAACGCCATGTCAATTCTGCCCGCCTCGAGGACGGTGCCGGCGAAGTTGCCAGGATCGGAACTGCCCCCGCGAAGCAGCCCCAACCAGTGAATGCCGCTCACAGAGAGTGAGGCAACGCTGCAGGAAAAGGACGAGTCGTTCTGGCGCAACATTACTGTGTCGCACGCAAGCCGGTTTTCCACTATGTTAAAGTGCATCCCGCTGATTCTTATCGAGTATCCTGGATACGCCGCCGCGAGACGCCGTGTGACCCGTTCTTCAACGAACCTTTGAACAAAGGCGTCGGGGAAGGAGAGGAAAACCACCACGCACGCCAGCACCACGACCCCGATCGCAAGGGAAGCAATCCCCAGAATTCTCCGCCCCGAGAATTTCAGTTTTTTGGCCGCTCCCAACTCTCCCCCCATCGATTCCTCAGCGCCCTTTGTGCTTCCCGCCTGACTTCCTCTTCCCGGCTCCATCCGGCTTCTCTTTCCTGGTCATGGATTTCTGTAATTCGCTGATCCTTCGCTCGGACTTCTTTATTTGCTCTGAGGCCTCCCTGCACCTGGCAGCCTGCACGCCGGCTTTTTCCCTGGCGATGCCGTAATCCTCCTGGAGCCGTCCGACGAGCTCCTCATACTTGCCCGCGATTGCGGCGAGCTCGTCGTTCATCAGCTTACCCCAGTGTTGTACAGCCTTGCCTCTTCGTTGCTTCCATTTTCCTTCAACGCAATCCCAGTTCATGATTCGCCTGAACTATTTTCGGATGTTTTTCGGGAGTTCACGCTCACGTGAATGACGATGAAGTATACGACGTGTGAGGTCGGAAAGGAATACAGCAGAAGGATGATAAGAGGGTTAATCCCCCCTTACGGCGGATGCGACACATCACGGCACCGGACTACATGGACGGCACGAGCCCGTTCTTCCCGACGAGGACCCGATCGGCGGACAGCTCACCGCCCTGCTTCTGGCTCGCGATCACGAGCACATGGGCCCCGGGTTTCAGATCCCAGGTCCGGGCCGGTATGAATGTGACGATGGGTATCCCCCACGGAATCGTAAGAGCTTGCGGGCGTGTCATCAGGTCGCTCTTGAACTGGAGCGTCAGGGACGTGCCCCCGTCCCGCCTCCCCTCGATGGTCCCGGGATTCCTTGAGTCTTTAATTTTCCCTGCGTCCATTCCGGGACCCGGCAGGGGGGCAACGACGAAAGCGTGCGATGTGGTCCCGTTCATCACCGTCATACCCCCTCCATCCGGACTGGACAGGTCCCAGGCAAAACTCCCCTCGCCGGTTCTTCGCTCACCGGGAGGAAAAATGTGCACCTCAATCGCCCGCAGTGATCCGTCCGGCTGTGTGACCGATGTGATCCCCATGTAGCTGCCATCTTTGAGATGCCCCCGGTCGGAGGCAACGACCATGGACACCCGGGAAGGGGATGCGAGCTCCACGGGCACAGGACCCCTGTCAGTCTCAACCGTCAATAAGGGACCGCTCAGGCTCTGGACGGTGCCACGAACATAGACTGCTCGGCGCGGCAATGGGTCGGACGAAGCGGACATGCACCCTGACACGAGCACCCCGGCACCCGCAAACAAGACGAACACGGCTAAAGTTGTGCGCACAGTCGGCCTCACGTGAACATTATCGATAGAGGAGTATATCGAGGAAAAACCCGGAAGGTAATAGCGCGAAGGGATGAAAACATAGTTAACCCTCATTTTCGGGAGAAACCTGTTTGTTTCCCGGGTACGGTGAAAGGGAAAGAAGCCCCTGAAGGAGGAGAAGAAGCCGATGCCTCCGATGCCCGGCGGCGGCGGCATGGGTGACATGTACTAACGTACCCGGTGCGGCGCACACACGCCGGATCAAGATCCTGCAGCAGAAAACGCCGGCCCCGAAGGGGGCCGGCTTGGTTTTCCGCCCGATCAAGACGGTTTTCCTCCGGAAGTCTTTGAGCGCCGCCTGACCTGCTACAGATACTGTTCAAATACCCGCCGGAAGTGGAATCCATAGATGGCGAGTGTGATGGCCGTCGAAAAATGACGCGGCCGGCGGCACAACGACCAGAAGAAAAGCTTCCAGTAGTACCATCGCTCTTTTCCCAGGACACCGAGCAGGAACATCGACCGTGAGAGCGCCTGCAGATGCGCGAACCGGATAGTCGTCCTGTGCTGCCGGAGGGGTTCATGGGTACTGAGGAAGCCGATGACGCGCTGGTAGTACTCCCTCGGGGAGTAGATCGTGGCAAGGATCTTCCTGTAGCCATTGAGAAGTGCCTGGTGATTCATCTTCGGGGTGAAGTTGATAGTGAAATCAGTGTTTGACCCCGAAAACGTCTTCAGAAGCCTTTCCTCCTGACCGAGCCGGTGATAGAGCCGTGTGTTGATGGGGGCATTGAGGAGTCCCACCATCGCAACGACAATTCCGCTCTCCCTGATGAACCCGATCAGCGTGTCAAAAATGGTCAGGGGATCGTGGTCGAAACCCACGATGAAACCCCCCTGGACCTGGAGGCCCGCTTTCTGGAGTGTCTTGACGCTTGCGATCAGATCCCGGTTTTTGTTCGGTATCTTCCTGCATTCTTCGAGGCTCTCTTGATTCGGGCTTTCGATCCCGACGAACACCTCCTCAAATCCCGCCTGGGCCATCAGGTCCAGCAATCTCGGGTCGTCGGAGAGGTTGAGAGATGCCTCGGTCCCGAATGTGAAGGGGTATTGCCTCGCCTCCGTCCACCGGATGATCAGCGGGAGAATTTCCTTCTTCAGCTTGATCCTGTTTCCGATAAAATTGTCGTCGACAAAAAACACATGGCCGCGCCACCCGCTCCTGTATAGTGCGTCCAGCTCCACGATCACCTGCGCCGCGGATTTCGTACGGGGGAGACGTCCGTACAGAACTGTTATGTCGCAGAACTCACAGTCGTACGGGCAGCCGCGCGAGTACTGAATATTCATCGTGGCATACTGGCCGGGATCGATCAGGTCCCACATCGGCAGGGGGGTGGTGGCCAGATCCGCCCACTCNNGCGGCAGCGTAATTTCCGCCTCGTTCAGAACGAAATGGTCCACTCCCTGGAATTCCCCATGCCGGGCGGTAAACAGCGGTCCGCCTGCAACGATCTTCGTCCCCACCTCGTTGCAACGGGCGATGACCTCCCGCGCGGAATCCGCCTGTACCGACATCCCCCCAAGAAAAACGTAGTCGGCCCATCGGAGATCCTCGTCGGAGAGAGGGGTCAGGTTGATATCGACAAGCTTCTTCTCCCAATCAAAAGGCAGGAGAGCGGCGACGGTCAACAATCCCAGAGGAGGCTGTCCGGCCTTCTTGGAAACAAACCGGAGAGCGTGCTTGAAGGACCAGAAATTATCCGGGTATTCGGGGCAGACGAGAAGGATATTCATGGAGTACGTCTCCCGGGAGGAATGATGCATGAGCGAACGGGAAGTCTTGAACTCCCCCTTCCATAGCCCCTGCTGTCCCTCCTGCGCGTCAGAAGGCGTCCAAGTCACCATCTGGAACCTAGCAAACAAGAACCGGAGACACAATCGTCCCAAGGGATGAAAATGGGATTAGTCCCTTACCCTTCTGCCCGGTCCCCCGATGGAAGAGCGGGATGAGCCGGCCGGCCCTCCCGCCCCGTGTGCCGGCAAGAGTGGTTCGTGGCAGGACTTCGGGCCTCAAAGCCGGTCGAGAGTTTCCAGCAGAAGCTCCCGTGTCGTTCTGTAGTCTGATCCTTCCTTCCGAAGTTGTCAAACGCCTGGAAGGTCTGACCGATGATCTTCAACTTCGTCCATTGTCTCTTCGGTCATGGCTTCCGCTTGCGGCGAAATGCCCACAGAATGAGTCCTGCGACCAAAAGGACGAGAATAATGGCGATGATGATTGATGAAGTCTCCCACTTTGCGGATGGCACGGGGGGCTCAACAGGTTTGGCGCCTTCGTCAATAGGTTTGGCGCCTTCGTCAATCAGAAGCGCACCCACGCGCGCCGGCGTCCTGGGAGCTTTGTGAACAACTGGGGCAGCGCTCCCCGCAACAGGAGGGATCGTCGTCTTCACGATCGTGGCAGTGATTTTGTCCCCTTCGCTCAACTGAGCCAGCGTTTTTTCCTTCCCGTCGATTGTGACTTTTCCCCCCGATGGCACGCGAAACATTTTATTCTCCCCTTGCGGCGTCGTGATGATAAGACTGTTGCCGATATTCCGCCACACCGTCCCGATGTCGATTACTTCCACCGTATCGACCCACTTGGGGGGAGTCGCGGTGACAATCGTCGCCGTCAACTTCATCCCCGGCTTCATGTCGAGCACGGTCACGTCTTTGCCGTCGATGCTAAACTTGCAGCTGTCAGCAATCTCAAATTGTTTGACATCGCCGTCCGCCAACCTGACGACGACATCGTTCCCTTCGACATACACGACTTCGGCATTCTCCACTTTGGTCTCAATTCGCTGAGCCATGACACCCGGGGCCGACAGGATGCAGACCAGCATCGGAACCAGAGCTCGAGCGGTTCGTAGATGGTTCATTTGTGCCTCTCTTTTTTCTTCAAGCCGGCTTTCGACGGCTCCGAATGATGTGAGTCACTAAGACGATGAGCGCTATGACGAGAAAGATGTGGATGAAGCCACCCAACGTGAACGATATCAGGAGGCCCAGGAGCCACAGGACGAGCAGAACGCCGGCGATTGCGAGAAGCATGGCGATCTCCTTTCTTGAATATTGACCGGTCCGACTGCGTCTCGATGGAAGACTGAATTCATTGGACTAATCTTCCACTGCACGAGCGAGGAGGAAATGTACGTCGGGCGGCCCGTGGATGTAATAGGGCAAAGGGACGAAAAAGGAGTTAACCCCTCTGTATCCCACTCTGCGGACTCGCCCGAAGCGGTGTGTCAGAACGAGCGGGCGCGCGGAGACACCTCTCAACTGCCTGACGCCGGGAAGTTCGGAAATATGCGTGTATCGGCCGGAGAAAATTGCCTGGCGCTATCCTTATATGACGAAAACGTATCAGCGGGATATCACCGACAGCCACCGGCAGGGGGCAAAATAGCGGTTGTCCGAGCGGAAAGCGGGATTTGAATCCACGGACTATTGTGTCTCACTACGAAGGCCCCGCCTCGAGGAGATATCCCCGTCGGCGAGGCCTTCGAATGAAGAATCAAATGGTCAGAACAGCCAGGTCCTGGACATGGTCTGAGAAAGCTTCAAGTCCCGGGGACTTACTTCATTGCTTTCTCGGCGGCCTTCTGCGCAGCCGTCCAGGGTGGCACAACGCCTTCCATGCGTGCATAGGCAATAGACTGTCCGAGATGCTCGTGCATGTGCGACAGGAGGCCCAGGAGGACACTTCGCACAGTCATCTTTTGCCCGAAAAAGTCCACCATGTTTTCCAGGTCGGCGTCAGACATGCTGCCGATTGAACTTTTCACGAATTCAAACGACTTCACAAGCTGTTCGCGGATGACCTTCTTGTCCGTCGAAGCCTTTTCCCACTTCGTAGCGTCTTCCGGTGAGGCAATGGAGATACCTTCCGGCAGCGTGACGCCGGCGAACTTGAGAACCAGATAATTGGCAAAGGCAATATGAGAATACACCTCACTGATCGAACGAACTTCTTTGTTCGGGCGCCACGCCATCTTGCCGTCAGGGATGGCGTTCTCGAGATCGAGTATCTGTTTCTGAGCGAATCCGACCTGACCGATCAAATCCGCACGAAAGCCCTTTCCATCCTCCGCCCGAACTGCGGCGCCCGCTGCCACGAGCAACACACAAATAGCAATAGCACGAGAAAGACTCTTCATAGAGTGCTCCGTTGATTGTAAGTAAGTGAATGGTTTATTGTACTGGTGGACTGGAAAATCCGAAGGGGGGCGACGGGGCCGATGTTTGGAGCGAGCATGCAACAGGTGATGTTTTTCAACTGTGAGCCCTGCCGTGGCGAAGAAGCATGTGTGAGAACAGTGTGAGAGCCGCTGCCCCGACTCTCAAGCGTGGATAATAAGCAATTTGGTGGAATATGTCAACGTCCGTCAGGACAAAGATGTCCTGGCTTGCCGGTTGACCAAATCAGTGGATCCCTGGAAGCGCCAATGAACCAGGCGAATATGTCACTTTCTGTGGGAAAATCGGGCGGAAATCACTCTCCGGTGTCGAACCACGTCCTTCCCGGCCGGTATATGCCACGGGTGTGCCCGGCGACTCCTTACCTCCCCATGTACTGCACGTGGACGTAGACTCCGGTATGCACGTTATAGAGTAAATTCCAGCCCGGGTGGTCGGGGTCGTCGTAAACGACGAAGTCTTCTCCGCAGTCCCAGCACCATTCCGCACAAAGCGGCCAATCCCATGAGGCCACTTCGAAGGAGCCGTTCCGAAACCAGAACCTGTGAAGATTGGCGTCAATCCGGACGACCGGGTAGCGAAACGTCGGCCCGAAATGGGTAAAGCGGCCGTGCGAAAACGGATGATCCATGTGGAACCGCGCATCATTCGGCTGCTCGTGGCCGAACCACTGATCGTGGTTCACATGAGGCATGTCATTCACATGGCCGGTGGGCAGGTGCTCGGTCTGGCGCTGTTCAACAGGATTGCTCCTCGCCGGCGGCGCCTTTGGAACGTGCCCCTGGTTCGCGCGCGGTCGAGTCTGGGCCGTCCGGCCGCCGCGCTGCGGCGTCCGGTCACTCTTCTGCGCCGAGGCGGGAGACGCCACCAGGAAAGCTGCAGCGAGAATCAAAATAGATGCAACCCAGAGGGCCGGTCGCGTTTTCATACATCGCTCCTTTCATCGAGCAGGTCTGAACGTCTCATCGACAATAACCGTCATGAATCCGTATCGAGGTGAGTGAATATATAAGAATTCGAGTGGTCTGTCAAGGAGAATTGACAACAGGAACGTCCCGCGACGATGACAGATCCTCCCCCGGGTGCACACAATGAAGATCAACGACGATTGACCGCCAACTCGAGTGCGCCGGAGCGACGGAAAGTACCGGCAACCGCCCGCAGGCTGCATTCTCGATGAATGACCTTATGGCACTATCATTACGGGATGTGACCCGCCGGTCGCGAAGTCTCTCGTCCCGTGCACATATATCGCATAATGATATGACATGGGGGAGTTGGGGTCGACGGGGACCATCTCCACCTTTGGTTGTTGGTCGGAAGGTGTTTTGCCGTGACCGTGGGGGATATGCCGCACCGTCAAAATGCCATGGTCCGGTATCAGGATATCGATCTTGGAACCTGTTTGGTTGTCCCAAACAATTTGATCACCGGGGCTCACGTGAATCTTATCCGCCTTGACCGTTTTCGTAACCGGATCCTGGAACACGTTAATTACCTTTGTTGAGTGTGACTGAGCCATTGTGTCCTCCCGCGTTTATTGAGTGGTAAGTGTCGCTTCGGCCTTCGCCTCAGCGTTTGATCAACTCCTGATATCTTCTGTCGCCGCGCAATCCCTTCAAATCCGGATCGTTCTCAAATTCTTCCTTCAGGATGCCTCTTTTCAGCCCTTTCCCCATCCAGACGATGGCCTCCCCCCGCTGCCCGACCATTTCATAGATATCCACTGCTCGCGCGATTACCTCGAGATCTTCAGGAGCAAGAGACAGGGATGCCTGGATGAGCGTGAGAGCCTCGGCGTTCTTCCCTACCATTGAATAGTAGTCCGCGAGTTCACTCAGAACGGTGGCATCTTTGGGGTTGAGAGATCGCTGTGCTTCAGCAAGCTCTATTGTTCTTTCGAACCTCTTCCTGGCGGAGTCGCGTTGGCCGGTCAAGTAGTACGCGGAGGCAAGGTTCGCCCAGACTCTGTAATCTCGATCGTTCAATGCGAGCGCCTTTTCATACACCGGAATCGCATTGCTGAATTGTTTTCGCGCGGCATAGAGAGTTGCCAGATTGCTGTACAACCTGTACGTTGGTTCGATGGCAATTGACTTCTTGAACGCGTCTTCTGCCTCACCGTAGCGCTCAAGTTCGTAGTATGAGGCCCCCAGCCCGCTAAACCCTCCGGCGTTATCCGGTGTCAGATCGACCACTCGATTGTATTCCTCAACGGCTTCAGCGTAACGCTTGCGGAAGAAATAGAATCCTCCGAGATCGAGATGTCCTGCCCAATAACTCGGCTTCAGATCGATCGCTCTCTTGTATGCTTTTTCAGCTTCGTCATATCTTTCCCAGCCCTTGTAGGCACCCGCCAGTCCCCGTTCGGCATCAGCATTGGAGGGATCCTTTTCAAGGATGGCCTGATATGCCGATACTGCTTCTTCATATTTTCCTGTTCCCGTGTAGATCAACGCCAGCGTCATTCGCACCTGGGGAAGCTGAGAGTTGAGTTCAACCGCGCGGATGCAACAGCCCGTCGCTTTGCCGGTCCATTGAAGGTCCTTTGTGAGTTCGTATTTGCGCCAGTAGGCCTCCCCCAGTCCGGCGTACGCCAACGCATATGATGAGTCTTCCTTGACTGCTTTCTCAAACTGCTGTATCGCGAAATCGATATTCCCTTTTCTGTGCAGCTCAGCGAGATATCCCCGTCCCAGGATATAGAAATCATTCGCGTCGGAGACGTTCGTAGCACCAGCCGACGCCATGGTCACAGACCTCGGTTCAACGGGCACATCGAGCATCGCCACAAGCATCCCGACTGTCGTGTCCTGAAGCCTGATGCGCGTCAATCGTCGAGTGTCAATCGACCTTGAACTAAGTTGCCGCAGGTTTTGCGCGTCTATGAGATGAATGATTATGTGCATCTGGTCTGAGTCGCGTTCGACAATTCCCGTTATCACAAGCGTCGCGCCGAATCGTTTCCGCGCCTTGTCGGCCGTTCTAATCGTGTCTCCGCGGATTTCGGTCGATGGAACCACAGACAATAGTGTTCCGCCCCGCGAGCGAAGCTGCATCAGTCCCAGTGTTACGATTTCCGTCAACCCGTCGCAGTACACTTGATCTTTCGGATCGCCTCCGATGCTCGTGAAGGGGAGAACCGCAATGAGTTTCTCTCCAGGGGTCTTCGAGATTCCTGTGAGGTTTTCTATCGCCGTCCTGACAGGAGGGATTCCGAAAAGAAGCACCAACACGACAAGACCGGACAAAGCGTATGTCAGGGGACGACGTCGCGAATTTACGGCCGCACCCAGCGTTCGTCGCCTGGACTCCCTCGTTCCGCGCAGATACTCCAGATCATGGCCCAGCTCAGCGGCCGACTGATGCCGACGCGCAGGATCCTTTTGCAGACATTTCGTGACGATCGCACCAAGGTCTGCCGGCACATCGTGACGGAGCTCTGTAACTGCAGTCGGGTCCTGATTGAGGATAGAGTAGATGACAACCTGATCATAGTCCCCGTTGAACGGCCGTCGGCCGGCAAGCATCTCGTAGAGCACGACACCGATAGACCATATGTCCGTCCTCTGGTCGACCGGATCGCCTCTTGCCTGCTCGGGAGACATGTAGGCAACCGTGCCGACTGTCGATCCTTCCTTCGTGAGGACCGTTTGACCACGAAGTTTTGACAGGCCGAAATCGAGGATCTTCGCAACACCCTCGGTCGTCACTATGATATTCGCCGGCTTTACATCGCGATGGATAATCCCTTTTTGATGAGTCTTCGACAGTCCCTGCACAATCTGAAGAGCAATTCTGGTTGCTTCTTCAGTCGCGATAGGAGCACGTTCAATTCTCCTCTTCAGCGTCTCCCCTTCGTACCAGGGCATCGCAATAAACGATTGGCCATCTTCAGCTTCCCCGATCTCATACACCGTACAGATGTTGGGATGATCAAAGGAAGAGGCGGACCGGGCCTCGTTGATGAACCGCTCTTTCGCCTGGAAATCTCGGGTAAGATCCGGCGGGAGGAACTTCAGGGCTACGAGTCGGTCGAGGTTGAGATCCTGGGCTTTGTACACCACACCCATTCCGCCTGCGCCGAGGGGCTCCAGGATCTTGTAGTGAGAAACCGTCCGACCAATGAGGGAATCCAACGCACTTCCTTCCTGACAAGCGATCCTGGTTGATTCAAGGTTGCAGGTCTGCTAATGTACTCCAGCATACCGGCATTTGCAAACAAGTACCTCACGACCTTTGATCACACGACCTTTCACCACATGGGACGTTCAAATGTCGAAAGTGCTCTGGTCAACAGTCTTGACAAATGGCTGAACCAATCCAGAGGCGGGACACCCAGGAAGTCTGATTGTCCCTGGCCATGATGAAGGTGGTCCATCTCCTGGCCGGGGATTGTCATCATGTTGCAGCTTCCCCCCTGAGGGCTGATATGCGTTCACCCAGAGCGAAAAAGAGATCCTCCTGTGCCGTCAGGAGAGCTCCCCGTAACTGTGCTGTTGTCGAACCGAGAAACCATACCTCGCAACCCTCCATCTGGAATTGCTGGCGCCCGGGCGTGCCCGTCAAGCCCGGAAAGCGGCTCTGGAATGCCCTGACAAATATGTCCGGGGCCGTCACAAATGCCAGAATTTTGGGATGGAGCGCCTGAACTTTGGCGAGGAACTTTTTGATATCGTTGTCGTCCGGGATAGCGGACCGGTCTTTTTCGCCGGCTGCAACCTCTCTCCGGTTCAGTTCGGCAAGCCCGATCCCAAGACGCAGTAACTGTGAAGTTTTTTTCTCAATAAACATCAATCGTACCGGGTCGCTGAGGCTCCCCTCGGCATGGCCATCCGCCAGTGCTTTGCGTTCCTGAGAGGTAATGACTCGTTTTGGGGTAATTTCCGCTGTTTCAAGCAGTTCCCAGAACCGATCTCTGGGGTGCAGATGGGAGAATCCAAGTGTTTCTGACAGTTCCAGCACGGCAGGGCTGACAAAGACCGCCGTCATATCTGGTTCCCAAACTTCATTTATCATGAGCCCGAACTCCCGGCTAGTTTCCGCACCAATGTAGCTGTTGGGAAGAAGGATTTCCAGGCCTGCCGGAGCTTCCTGAAACAACCGGGGGAGATACACGGTATACAGAGATGAATGGCTCAGAGCACAAACATATCGCCCCGGTTGATATCCACGCTGCGCAATGATCTCGCCCGCGGAGGATTTCTTGCCAACCTCAGGCATGAGGCCCGGGAGATCGAAGAGTTCTACCTAACGGAGGATGAGAGGGAGATTCTCCACAAGAAAAAGAGACCCTGGCGCTGGGCTTTCGTCGGCTGGTGGATTCTCAAAAACTCCATTTTGAAATTAACGCCGTTACGGCGAATCCTTCTCGTAATCGGTCTCGTCCTCGCATTGACGGATGTCTCGATCCAGAGCGACGGGGGTCAGGTGATGTTCCAGTACAGGGTGGTGGGGATCTCCTGCCTCTTGCTTGTTATCTTACTGGAATTGAAGGACAAACTCCTTGCGCACAGTGAGCTTGAATCCGGCCGCGCNNGTCCAAAGCGCGATGAATCCCGAATCGGCTCCTTTTGTCCCCGGGTGGAACGTGTGGCTCTTTACCAGGTCAGCGAACGAAGTGGGAGGAGATCTGGTGGATTTCCTCCGACTGGACGGTGCGCGTTTCGGTGTTGTCATCGGGGATGTCGCCGGTAAAGGGCTGGGGGCTGCCCTCTTTATGGTAAAAATCCAGTCCACCATCCGCGCGCTTGCGCCGGATTTCGAATCATTGAGCGACCTCGTATCCAAACTGAACTCGATCCTGATGCGTGACGGGATTCCCGGGAAATTCGCGTCATTGATGTTCCTCAGGATCGACTCGGCGGCGGGCAGGCTCCGGTTTGTGAATGCGGGCCACATGCCCCCCCTGATTGTGTCGAGCAGCGGCCTGTCAGAGCTCCCCAAAGGGAACGCCGCGCTGGGGCTTTCCTCTGACACGCAATTCGCGGAGCGGGATGTCACTCTGGAAACGGGCCAGTCTCTCCTCATCTACTCGGATGGCCTCACCGAAGCGCAGAATGAGCAGGGGGAATTCTATGGTCTCGAACGACTCAAAACGCTCTGCCGGGATTGCGGTTCCATTTCAGCACAATCGTTCGGCGAGAAGATCGTCCATTCGGTTTCAGCATTCGAGGGGAATGCCCGGAGGACGGACGATCTCTCTCTCGTAATACTTCAAAAATCCGCGTAGCCCCCCCGCCCTGTTTGCTCCTCAACCGCCGGCCCGGTTTTGGCTTCTGCCGTGATCTTTCCGACTGTCTCTCATCACATGTTTTGCTACCGCTCCTGCTTCCACCTGAATCACTGCCATTCGGTGGCTACGCGGCGTGTCCGAGGCGTTTGCTGGCTTTGAAGAGGTCGAAAGCAACTT
>PMND01000092.1 GCA_003161955.1 Ignavibacteriota bacterium
GGGGGCACTCGCCGTGTCATGCAGCAACAACAGCTCGAACAGTCCCCAGGCGGGAAAAGGGGTCGTGACGGGGATTGTGAGCGATCAGACCACGCAGACACCGCTCCCGGGTGTCACGATTTCCGCACAGAGCCTCACGGCCGGGACCCAGTCCATGGTCACGACTTCCACCGGGGCCTATTCGTTCTCGTTTGACATCGACAGCACATCCACCGTGGTCCTCTCGTTCCATATCTCGGGCTGGCGCGACACCTCGATCGTCGCCCCGATCCGCGCGAACGCCACCCCCACGTCGGTCAACGTCTCGATGGCGCGCCGCTCCCAGATCAGCGGCGGCGGGGGGAGCGGGATTGCCCAGACGATCGCCTTCCTGGGGGCGGTGCCTCCTGAAATCGCGGTGAAGGGGGTCGGCGGGTCGGAGACCACGACACTGACGTGGGAGGTGAGGGACTCGCTCGGGCTCCCTGTCGACGTTTCTCATTCGATACAGCTGACGTTCACGATCGCCAGCGGCCCGGGGGGCGGAGAATTCCTTTCCCCGACCGTCGTGACGACGAACAGTGTCGGACAGGCGATCATGACGCTCAGCTCGGGGATCAGGGCGGGTGTCGTGCAGGTCACGGCAACAGGGACCGTCGCATCGGGGACGGTGAGCACTGCTCCCGTCCGTATCGTCATCGACGGCGGCTTCCCCGACCAGGCGCATTTCACCGTCGCCGCCCACAACTACAATCTTCCCATTCTGGGGACCATGGGCGTCCATACCCCGGTAAGCGTCCTGGTGGGTGACAGATGGAGCAACCCGGTGGCACCGAACACGGCGATATACTTCAGCAGTTCGGCCGGTGTGATCCAGCCGAAGGTGTTCACAAATTCCGACGGACAGGGATCAGCGGACCTGATTAGCGGGAACCCCGGCCCGCTCGGGTCCCACGCCGCCCCGGTGAACGGCCTCCGCCCCTCCGGCGACGGGTACCATTACATTGCCGCGAGGACCCTCGGCCAGGCCGGGGCACCGGTGATGGACAGCATACTGGTCCTCTGGAGCGGTGCGTCGATCATCTCGGGTTTTGCGCCGACCACATTTAACATCCCGAACGGTGGCAGCCAGACATTCACGTTCACCGTTGCCGACGCCCTCGGCCATCCGCTCTCCTCCGGGACGACGATTTCGGTTATCGCGGCCATCCCGCCCCCGCCCGACCCGAGCGCGACGGAGAACCAGATTATTGTGACGTTCGGACTGAGCGGCAGTCTGACGCTGAACGATCTCCTCGTCCCCGGCCCCGGAAACACTCAGTTCTCCTGCAGGCTGAGTGACGGCAACAGCGCATTCATCGATACGGCGGGCACGCGGACCACGCTGACCGTTTTTGTCAACGGACCGAACGGTCAGGCCACGTTTACGATCGACGGACTCGTGCACTAGCATCTGTTCGGTGTACGGACACAGAGGCCCCTGCGGAAGTATCCCGCAGGGGCCTCGTCCATGTCATAGAGGGAGTGGATACGGGCACCTTCGCGGATCGTTTCGGGCCGGTCGTTTGCCAATGCGAAGAGTTTGGGGTACATTGCTGCATGAAACTCTCCTCGTTCGCCTGGACGCTTGTTTTTGCCGTCCTGATCGTTCGACTTACTACGATTTATTTTGAGATCTTCCAGGGTGCCGGTCCGCCGACATTGGATGTGGACATGTGGTTGGAAGGGAATACGCCAAGGCCGTTTGGAACACGCGTCCTTGTTCCGTGGGTCGTTCTCGGTGCGAGCCGGGTTGTTCCTGAAGCGACTCGCCAGCGGATTGAGGCGGGGACGCTGCGCCTGCCGATTCGCGCTCTCCCGGCGCGTGTGGAGTACCAGGTGCTCGGCGTCCTGGTGATCCTTTGCTTCGCCGGATACACGGTCGTCATGCGAAAACTGGTCCGGTCGGTGTTCGAAGCAGGAGGTCTCCAGGTCAATCTCATCACCGGCTGTTCGCTGCTTCTGATGCCGGTGATGTTCCGGTACCACAATTATTTCTACGATCCCGCGACATTGGTTCTGAGCACGCTGCTCTGGTATCTGATGTACCGTGAGCGCTGGACGATGTTCCTGCCAGTGTTCATACTCGCCTGCTTCAACAAGGAGACAGCGCTCCTGTTTCTGGTTTCGGCGGCGCTTTGGTGGAACCATCGAGCGGGAGTCCGGCCGGGTTTGCCTCACCTCGCCATCCTTCTGTCCGCCGGACTCCTCGTCCGGATCGGCATCGCTGTGCTGAGCTCTCATCTCCCGGGATCATTGCTCGAATTCCATCTCTTTGATCATAATCTGTCGCGGCTTTTCATGTTTTTTGAGCCCATCGACCTTGTGAGCACGCTCTTCATCGGGTTTCTGGTGTTTTCCTATTGGAAGGAGAAGCCCGCCCTCCTGACGATAGGGACAATCCACCTCGCCATCCTCGTGGCTGCGGCGGTGTTCTCAGCGTACGTGGATGAATATCGCCAGTACTTCGACTGCTACCCGATTCTTGTTCTCACAATGGCGTATTCACTGATGAAGCTCGGCGGAGGACCTATTGTCCCCGCACCAGCCTGTGGTTCGCCACTCCGGGACGCGGGTCCCGGAGTATGTTTCAGGACTTGACGGCGCCGGCGGCCGCCGACGGTAGAGGATTGTGGGACGCCTCTGCCACGGGCCCCGACATGACGCTTCCGAAGGCGTACTTCGACAAGCGTCGACTTCAGATCATGCGCAGGGATATGGAAGACACGATAAGGATCCGCGGTGCGCGGGTTCATAATCTCAAGAACATCAGCCTCGATATCCCCCGGGACAGGCTTGTCGTCGTGACGGGAGTCAGCGGCTCGGGCAAATCGAGCCTCGCATTTGACACGATCTATGCGGAGGGGCAGAGGCGATACGTTGAGAGCCTCTCCTCGTACGCCCGGCAATTCCTCGAACGGATGGACAAGCCGGACGTCGACCTCATCCAGGGTATCGGTCCGGCGATGGCGATCGAACAGAAGACGAACACGCGCAACCCCCGGTCCACCGTCGGGACGACCACGGAAGTGTACGATTATCTCAGGCTTCTTTTTGCTCGTGTCGGGCGCACATACTGCCGCAATTGCGGGCGGATGATCACGCGCGATTCAGTCAGGACCGTCGAGTCCGCTCTCCGGGAGCGGCTGGCCGCCGCCGGGGCGGAATTGAAAGTCCTTGTCACGTTCCCTCTTCCGACGCATCCGCGCGAACGGGTCGCGGAGTCGCTCGAAAACATCAGGAAAGAGGGATTCTTCAGGGTGGTCGTCGGAGAGGAGATCATCGATCTGAACGAATCCGAGGGGCCGGGAAAGATGCCGCCAGGGGGCATCCAGGTCCTGGTGGACCGCCTGGTCTTCAGGGATGATGAGCGGAATGAACGTCTCGCCGATTCCGTCGAATCTGCGTTCGCCTCCGGCAACGGGATGGCGTCTCTCATCGTGATGGGGGACGGCGCACCTCTGAGGTTCAACCAGAATTTCGCGTGCCCTGATTGCCACATCGACTACGAGGAGCCTGACCCCCGTCTCTTTTCGTTCAATAACCCGTTCGGGGCCTGCCCGGAGTGCCAGGGGTTCGGGCGGGCTGTGGGGATCGACATGGACCTGGTGGTTCCCGACAAACGCAAGACGCTGCGCGAGGGAGCACTCCAGCCCTGGAGCACACCGAAGTTCAAGGAGTGGCTCCGGGCTCTTGTCCGGTCCTCCGGGAAAGCGAAGATCCGGCTGGATGTCCCGTTTGCGGAACTGGACGACCGGGAGCTTCAGTTGATCCGTGAGGGAAACGAAGATTTCGAGGGGCTGAACCAATTCTTCCGGATGATCGAGAAGAAAGCATACAAGATTTACTACCGCGTACTCCTGAGCAGGTACCGGGGGTATACGACATGTCCCGCCTGCGGGGGTGCCCGGCTGCGGCCGGGAGCCCTTGCGGTCCGCGTCGGGGAGAAGGGGATCGCCGCAGTCGTCGGCATGACAATTACAGGGGTCCGGCAATTCCTCTCGTCGCTGAAGCTGACGGCCGAGGAGTCCGCCATCGCGCGCCGGATCATGGATGAGCTGAAGCGGCGCATTGCGTACCTGGACGATGTCGGCATAGGGTATCTGACGCTGGACCGCCTGTCCAGCACGCTGTCGGGAGGTGAATCGCAGCGGATCAATCTGGCAACGTCGCTCGGTTCCTCTCTCGTCGGTGCGGTCTATGTTCTGGACGAACCCAGCATCGGGCTCCATCCGAGGGACAACGACCGGCTCATCCGGATCCTCCGTGCGCTCAGAGACGCCGGGAACACGGTGATTGTGGTGGAGCACGACGCCGATATGATGCGGGCCGCCGACATGATCGTGGACATGGGTCCGCACGCCGGCGAACGGGGAGGGGAAGTGGTAGCCGCCGGCACGCCCCAGGAGATCATGATGGACGCGCGCTCTCTCACCGGAGCATACCTGAGCGGGAAATCGCACATCGCGGTCCCCGGAGAGCGGCGCGTCCCGTCAGGGCGGGAGATCCGCATCGAGGGGGCGGCCCGGCACAATCTGAAGGGGATCGACGTCGCATTCCCCCTCGACATGCTCGTCTGTGTCACCGGCGTCAGCGGGAGCGGGAAGAGCACGCTCGTTCACGAAGTGCTGTACCAGGGATTGAAACGGGCGATGGGGGAGATGGGGGCCCCGCAGGGGTCCTACCGGCTGATCACCGGACATGAACAGATCAGCAACGTGGAGCTTGTGGATCAATCCCCGATCGGCAGGACGCCCCGTTCAAACCCGGTGACCTACATACAGGTCTTTGACCAGATCAGGGCCCTTTTTGCTGCGACGCAATCGGCGAAGATCCACGGGTACACGCCGGGTATGTTCTCGTTCAACGTGCCGGGGGGGAGATGCGATGAATGCGAGGGGGACGGCGTTGTCAGGGTCGAAATGCAGTTTCTTGCCGACCTGTTTCTTCCGTGTGACGTCTGCAAGGGGAAAAGGTACAAGAAAGAGATCCTCGACGTCCGCTACCGGGGAAAAAGCATCGATGAGGTCCTCGGCCTGACCGTGACGGAAGCGATCGCATTCTTCGGCCAGGATGGCCAGGGAAGGAAAGTGACGCAGCGCCTGAGCGTACTGGAGGAGGTCGGTCTCGGCTACATACGGCTTGGCCAGCCGGCGACATCCCTTTCCGGCGGAGAAGCCCAGCGCATCAAGCTTGCAGCGCACCTCGTCATGCCCACCTCCGACCGGCACGTCCTTTTCGTCTTCGACGAGCCTACAACAGGCCTCCACTTCGACGATATAGCACGGTTACTCCGTTGCTTCAATGCACTCATCGAAGCCGGAAACTCGGTTGTCATTATTGAGCACAACCTCGATGTGATAAAGTGCGCCGACTATGTCATCGATCTGGGTCCGGAGGCGGGGGAAGCCGGGGGGGATATTGTGGGTGCGGGCACACCCGAGGAAATTGCCTCCAATCCTGCGTCTCACACAGGGAAATATCTCAGAGCTGCTCTGAGATCGTGACACCCGTCACCGACGGGGAACCGGGGTCTTCGTAGGTTGAACTCGCCGTTACAAAGAAAGGCATTGGTAACTGCTGCGGATGAAGGGGATTTCCGGAGCGTGTGCCAGTGCCTTTCGCCATTAATATCCGAGGCCGACGTTCAGTGTGATGAAAAAGCCGCCGAATTCCGTCTTTCTCCCGGAGAGGAGACCGGTGTTGGTATCGTACAGCGACGGGAGTCCGTCCCCCATCAGGTACGTGAAGTAGTACCGGAAATTCACCCCGAACACACCTGATTTCTCCCCTCCGAAATTCGCACCGAATCCGATGTACGCCGATGCCGTGTAGTGGGGCGTTCCGCGGCTGAAGCTCTTGAAAAACTCCACCTGGTTCACCGCCACTGAGCCGTCGGCCTGCGGGACCAGATCGACGAAGGGTGACATGTAGATCAGCGTGGGTCCGACCGCCGCATTCACGTAAGGTCGGAACGTCTCGACGATATCTTCCCGGAAAAGTCTGTATTGGACGCCGAACATCAGCGGGAGGACCATGAACCTGTTCAGCTTACCCGGGACGGTGGAGTTGCCGTAAATGTCGTATTGTTCTATCTCCCGTGAGTCTTTCGCCTCGGAGATCGAAAAGTTGATGAACCCGAACAGATCGGAATTGAATTCCCGCCTGTAGAACGTGCCCAGTCCGAACCCGTTGGTGGAGATCATGACGTCGACCCCCCACGTGTTCAGGTACTCTCCCTGGTCGTATGACGTGGCCGCGACACTGCGAGTTGTGCTGTCGGGTTGCCCCGGGTAGGAGCGGGGTTGCGACGGGGCCGGTGGTGAGGCAGCCAGGAGAACGAATGTCAGAACGTATGTCGATGTGAGGTTCGTGCGCATAGTCTACTCGCTCCTCGCGGCGTTGGTCCTGTGATCAGAGAACCCGGTAGAGGCCCAGCTTCAGGTATCGCGTTTCCGGAACCGCGGGGAGCACGGGATGGTCGGGTGCCGCTCCCCGCCATTCAAGAAGCTGTAGCCGCCGCCCGGCCCGGCGGGCGGCGTCGTCGACGATTTCCTGGAAGACCTCCGGGAGAATGTGATGGGAGCAGGAGGCGGTCATGAGCATCCCTCCCTCCGGGATCAGGGGGAATGCCGCGAGATGGAGTGTCCTGTACCCTTTCTTTGCCGACTGGACATTCTTCCTGCTCCGCGTGAACGACGGCGGATCGAGAACCACCAGGTCGAACTTCCTTCCGGCTTCGCTAAACTGCGACAATCTCTTGAACACATCCCCCTCGTCGAAACTGACGTTGTCGATCCCGTTCAGGAGAGCGTTGGCGCGTGCCCGGGCGACGGCTTCGGCGGAAATGTCGATACCCAGGACCGATTTGGCCCCTCCCCGTCCCGCTGAAAGGGCGAATCCTCCGTCGTTGCAAAAAGCGTCCAGAACATCCGCTCCTCTGCTGAACCGCTCGAGCAGTCCCCGGTTTTCCCTCTGGTCCAGGTAAAAACCCGTCTTCTGTCCGTCCCTGAGATCNNAGCGCGCCCGATCGGAAGGTTCTCGAGCGCCCGGAGGGGGGATTCGTTCCGGGCGACGATGCAGGAGGGGTGGAACAGCTCGTTCAGGACCTCGCAGATGAGTGGGAGGCGCTGTTCCATGCCGAAGGCAAAGGTCTGGACGGCGAACTGGTCGTTGAACCTGTCTATGACAAGCCCCGTGAGGAAGTCCCCCTCGCCGTGGACGAGGCGGTAGGTGGTTTCACCCGGGTACAGTCGCTCGCGGAGGTCGAGGGCTGAGGCTATTCGCGCACGAAAGAATTCGTGGTCGATCCCGACGATAATGCCGGAGAGGAGGCGGAACGCGATCAACGAGTGGGGGTTGTACAGGCCGACGCCCAGCGAGAGCCCGCTCGCCGCGACAAGCTCGACCACGTCGCCGACGGCGGGGTCTCCCCTGGTTTCGCGGATTTCGTTGCTGAATGCCCAGGGGTGTCCGGCGACGATGCGCCGTTCTTCCTTATTCTTGAGAATGACCTGTTTCGCGAGATGCGCCTCTTGCATGCGGATAATTTATCACAATGTGCCTCGAATTGCAAGGCAGATCCCGTTCATTGAAATTCGCCCGGCAGATGGGTATATTTAAAAGCTATGGACAAGAACAAGCCAGCAGGACCTCTCCGGGACGGACGCCTGAGCGTTGCCGGCGTCCTCTTCGACATCGACGGGACGCTGACAAGGACGAACGAGCTCATATTTGCGACGTTTAATTTCATAGCCACCAGATACTGCGGGCGGACGTACGAACCCCGGGAAATCATCGCCCTCTTCGGCCCACCTGAGGAAGGCGCGCTTCTACCGATCGTCGGGGAGGAGCGCCTCGACGCCGCGATGGACGACCTGTGTGAATTCTACAGCAGCCACCATCACGCCATGGCCGCCCTCCATGCGGGGATGGGTGATGTCCTGGCATTTCTGAAAGGGACGGGGATCCCGCTCGGGGTCTTCACGGGGAAAGGGAGGCGGACGGCGAAGATCACGCTCGAGGCCCTTGGAATAGCAGGGTACTTCGACCTGGTCGTCTCTGGAAACGACGTCGTCCGGCACAAACCCGATCCGGAGGGGATTGGCAAATTCATCGGGGCCTTCTCGCTCCCCCCCGCAGAGGTGCTGATGGTGGGGGACGCAGTGGGGGATATTACGGCCTCCCGGGGCGCAGGTGCGACGTCGGTCGCGGTCCTGTGGGACTCCTACGACAGGGACCGCGTGGCGCGCGCGGGTGCCGATTTCGTATTTGAAGAAGTAAGCGGCTTTCTCTCCTGGCTGAAGAGGGATGTCCGTTACGTGCCGGGCGGTGCCTGATGGCAGAACAATGAACCTTTCAGGAGCACATGTGGACCCCTTGCGGATCGGCGTCATAGGCGTGGGACATCTCGGATCGTTGCATGCGAAAATGCTCTCGGATATGCCGGGCGTGCACCTGTCGGGCGTCTTTGACGCCGATCGGGAGCGGGCGAAGACAGTCGCGGGGCAGTACGGCACTCCGGCCCCCGGAAACCTGGATGCGTTGCTGGAGTCGGTCGATGCCGTCACTATCGCCACGAGCACCGACGCGCATTACGGCGTCGCACTGAAAGCACTGGAGTGCGGGAAGCACGTCTTCGTGGAAAAGCCGATCACGGAGACCGTGGCGGAGGCGGAGACTCTCTGCAGCGCGGCGTCCGGACGTGGGCTCCTCATTCAGGTGGGCCATATCGAGCGGTTCAACCCCGCGATACTCGCGCTGGAGAAGTACCGGATCGATCCCATGTTCGTCGAATCGCATCGCCTCGCACAGTTCAACCCCCGGGGAACGGAGGTCGGGGTGGTCCTCGATCTGATGATTCATGACATCGACCTTATCCTCTCTTTTGTGCATTCGCCCGTCCGCGCGGTGGAGGCGAGCGGGGTTGCGGTGGTGTCCGACAGCGTCGACATCGCCAATGCGCGGCTCCAGTTCGAGAACGGGTGTGTGGCCAACGTGACGGCGAGCCGGATCTCCCAGCGGAAGATGCGGAAAATGCGGCTCTTTCAGAAAAGCGGGTATATCTCGATCGATTTCTCCGAGGGGGTTGCGGAAGTATTCCGCCTCGTGGGTGAAAACGAGCCGGATGTGAAGGGGACGATGATGCTGGGCGAGATCGGTTCGGGAAAACACAGGCGGAAGATCGTGTACGAGCTTCCCGAAGTGAAGGAGGTGAACGCGCTGCGGCACGAGCTGGAGCTGTTTGCCTCTGCGATCGCCTCGGGTACGCGCCCGGTCGTCAGCGGCGAGGACGGAAAGCGGGCTCTCGAGGTCGCGAACGTGATCATGGAGAAGATCAGCCAGCAGTCGTTTGCGATGTAGTGGAAGCCCCGGGAGACCATATCGCCGTCGCGCACCCGCTGCTCCGGACGATCGGAGAGATCGCCGATCGGGCCGGGATTGACGTCTATGTCGTGGGCGGATATGTGCGTGACCTGCTCCTCGGAAGAGGAGACAGGGACATCGACATACTTGTCATGGGGGACGGCATCGGCTTCGCGCACGCGGTGGCCCGCGAGATCGGCGCCGGGACCGTCGTGACATTCGAGAGGTTCGGCACCGCGCGGATCCCGTCGGAGAAAGGGACTGTGGAATTCGTGGGTGCCCGCAAGGAGCGGTACGATCCTGCGTCGCGGAATCCCTCGGTCGCTCCCGCAACGCTTGCCGAGGACCTGCTGCGGCGGGATTTCACCGTGAATGCGATGGCGGTCTCCCTGAACCGCGGGAACGCCGGACTCCTGCATGACCCGTTCAACGGAAGGGAGGATCTGAAACACCGGATCCTCCGGACCCCTCTTGACCCGGAGCAGACATTTGACGATGATCCCCTGAGGATGATGCGGGCGGTCCGTTTTGCTTCGCAGATAGATTTCACGATCCTCCCCCGGGTCCGCGAGGCGATCGTCACCATGGGCGACCGCCTCTCCATCGTGGCAGTCGAGAGGGTCACCGACGAGTTCCTGAAGATCCTTGCGACGGCGGCCCCCTCGGTGGGGCTCCGGTTGATGTTCGACACGGGGCTGCTCCAGCGGGTGTTTCCCGAGATCGCCCTGATGGCGGGAGTGGACCAGCGGAAGGACCACCACCACAAGGACGTGTTCCTCCATACGTGCATGGTCGTCGACAACGTGGCGGCCGTCTCCGGCAGTCTCTGGCTCCGTTTCGCGGCGCTCGTCCACGATATCGCCAAGCCCAGGACGAAGGCGTTCAAAGAAGGAACCGGGTGGACGTTTCATGGCCACGAGGAAATGGGCGCGCGGATGATGAAAAAGATATTCCAGAGGCTGAAGCTCCCCCACGAGCACCTTCCGTACGTGGAAAAGCTCGTGCACCTTCACCTGCGCCCCATGGCACTCGTTGACAATGGCGTGACGGATTCCGCCGTCCGCAGGCTCGTCTTCGAGACCGGAAACGACATCGACGATCTGATGATACTCTGCCGGGCCGACATCACCTCGAAGAACCCGGCACTCGTCGCGCGGTACAGGGAAAACTACGAGGTCGTCTTGCGGAAGATCGTGGAGGTGGAGGAGAGGGACCGGCTCCGGAACTGGCAGCCCCCGGTGAAGGGAGATGAGATCATGACCGTCTGCGCCCTTCAGCAGGGGAGGGCGGTCGGGGTGTTGAAAAAGGCCATCGAGGAGGCGATTCTGGATGGGAGGATTCCCAACGAGCATGACGCCGCACTTGCGTATCTTCACTCAATAAAAGACGGAATACTGGCTCAGGAGGGCCGAATATAGCACCTTTTTCTGAAACTTTCATATGAACCCACCGTTAAAGAAGTACCGTCAGCAACCGCCACCCCAGGAGCAGCTTATGCGATTCTTCAAATCAGTCACATTGACCGCAGCGGCACTTTGCGGTCCGTTTCTTTACGGTCAATCGAACAACCTCACATTGGAACAGGCGACGCAGGTCGCTCTTCAGCACAACCTGAGCGTCGTGCAGGCTGAGGCCGCCATCGGTTCGGCACATGCGGCTGTTATGGCTGCGTACGGCGGATACCTACCCTTCATTTCTGCGTCGGGATCCTGGAACCGTTATGCCACCGACCAGTCCTCCAGCACGACGACGAGCCTGGGAGGCGGGACGTTTGTCATCCCCCCCAGCAAGAATACGATCAATCAGTTTGGCACCGGAATCAACGCAAACTGGACGCTGTTTGACGGGTTGAACCGCCAGGGGCAGGTCGGGCAGGCGACCTCCCGATCCGCTTCCACGGAAGAATCGGCTGTCCGGACCCGGCAGTCGATCGTCTACCAGACCGAGAGCGCGTACCTGAACATCCTCCGGAACGGTGAGCTCGTGAAGGTGGCGGACGAAAACCTGAAGCGGGACAGCCTCCAGCTCGAGCGTATCACCGAGTCCGCGCGCGTGGGCGCCTCGGCAAGGGCGGATGTCTACAGGCAGCAGTCGACCGTGGCGGCCGACGAGTTCCTCCTCATCCAGGCGCAGGCGACGTTCGACAAATCCCGGGCCGACCTCGTCGACCTGGTCGGCCTTGACGTCGGTGCCGACTATACGTTCAACGATCCCACGATTTCGCTCGATATCAGCACCGTGCAGCTCGACTCGACGGCCGCTCTCTACAGAAACTTCGTGGACCTCGAGAAGCGCTCGCTCGCCGCCCGTCCCGACTACAAGAGCGCGGTCGAGACATTCAATGCCGCGAGCTCCAGCGTCATGTCGGCCAGGAGCACATATTTCCCGTCCGTCGTCGCCTCGGCCGGATACTCGCTCGGGACGGCCGACGCTCTCAGCGATCTCGCGAACAACAAGACGCTCAACTGGGGACTCCGGGTTTCCTGGACGCTGTTTGACGGGTTTAACACCAATGCCAATGTGCAGTCCGCGGTGGCGAACCGCCGCATGGCGGAAATCGGCGTCGTGCAGGCCGAGCGCGACATCTACGACCAGCTCAAGAAGGCGATGCTGGATTTCGATGCGGGCCGGAAGCAGTACGAGGTGAGCCAGAAGGGGGTCACTTCCGCGACGGAAGACAGAAAAATTGCGGCGGAAAAGTATAACCTCGGGGCGGGGACGCTTCTCGACCTCCTCACCGCCAACGCAGGGCTTGTGCAGGCCCAGGTAAACCTCGTGAACTCGGTCTATAACTACATTACCGCGAAGAAGAACCTCGAATTCATTATTGGTGAACGGGCGTACTGAGTGCACACCCGGCGCGAACATTAATCAAGGAGCCAGGAGAATGGCAACGAACGGGAAAAAATCACGAAAGAAGCTGATCATCTTCTCCGTCATCGGACTGGTGATCATCGTACTCGGACTGATCGTATTCCTCGGGAGCAAAAAGGAGCCGGTCCTCGCGGTCAACGTGGAAAAAGTGAGCACGCGGACACTGACGCAGGTGGTGACCGCCACCGGGAAGATACAGCCGGAGGTGCACGCGCAGATCTCCCCCGAGGTGAGCGGAGAGATCGTCCTTCTGCCGGTGAAAGAGGGGTACAACGTGAAGAAAGGCGACATCCTCCTGAAGATCAAGCCGGACATTTACGTCGCGCAGAGGGATCAGTTCCAGGCCGCCCTGCAGCAGGTAAAATCGGCGCTCGTGAAGGCGGAAGCGGACTACAAGCGCGCCCAGGGCCTGATGAAGAAGGGTCTGATNNATGACGGTGGCGGACCTCTCGAAGATGGAGGCGCAGGTCGACGTGAGCGAAAACGACGTGATCCTGGTCCATATCGGGGATACGGCGCGCATCTCCATCGACGCGTTCCCCGACAGGAAGGTGAATGCAGTGGTCTATGAGATCGCAAACACCGGCACCTCGAAGAATCTCGGAACGCAGGAGGAAGTGACGAACTTCACTGTGAAGATGCGCATCGTCGATCCCGGCGTGACGCTCCGGCCGGGGATGTCGATGACCGCCGATGTCGAGACGATGACGAAGCAGAACGTTCTCTCCGTCCCGATTCAGTCCGTGACGACACGGGCGCCCAAAATGGCTGTCACGCAGGGGCCGACGGACGGGCAGAGCGGCATGGTGATGACGGCGGGACAGTCACAGAAGACAAAAAACGAGAACAAGCCTAAGGAGATCGTGTTCGTCGTGGAAAACGGCGTGGCAAAAGCGGTCCCGGTAAAGCGGGGGATCGCCAGCGACCAGTATGTGGAGATCACCGAAGGGGTCTCCGAGGGGGCGCAGGTCGTCTCCGGGAGCTACAAGGCCATCAACAGGGAGCTGGAGGATGGCGCCAAGGTGAAGATCGAAGAAGCCAAAAAACCGGGCGCAGGGGCTCCGGAAAAGACATCCTGACAGCGCACTCTCTCATCGCAACGGGGAACGGCACGATGGAAAACATCATCGAGTTCAAGAACATCGTCAAGACTTACGACATGGGGGGTGCGGAACAGGTCCTGGCGCTCCGCGGCGTGTCGGTGAACATCGCGAAGAACGAGTACGTGGCGATCATGGGTCCATCGGGCTCCGGCAAATCCACGCTGATGAACATCATCGGATGCCTGGACACACCGACCTCGGGCCAGTACCTGTTCAACGGCCTCAACGTGAGCGAGATGAACGACAATGAGCTCGCGAAGATCCGCAACAGGGAGATCGGGTTCGTTTTTCAGACGTTCAACCTCCTGGCCCGCTCCGATTCCCTTCACAATGTGGAGCTGCCGCTGATCTACGCCGGCGTCCCGTCCGCGGAGCGGAAGCGGCGGGCCACCGAGACGCTCCAGCACGTCCA
>PMND01000037.1 GCA_003161955.1 Ignavibacteriota bacterium
AATACGATTCAGTGGGGAGATTCACTTGTAGGGGGAGAGTTTTCTCCGGAGAACGGTGAGGGCGCGGTATAGCTGATTTTCGATTACCTTCCTCGAAACGGACAGAATTTCTGCTATTTCGGCGTTGCTCTTCCCCTCAACGCGGCTCAATATGAAGATTGACCGGCATTTTTCTGAAAGATGCCTGATTGCAACATCTGAAATCCGCTCTTGAAGCAGCGTCACGTTGAGTGAATCGTCAGGGTCTTCCCCCACCTGTACGTCTGAGGCCCGGAGCGATCCTTCGTGCCTTTGTGCCACGGCAGAGTGCTTCTGGTGGTCGCGCAGAAGGTTTACGCTTATGGTGATGAGGAAAGGAAGGAGGGAAGGTCTGAGTTTCAGCTCACTGCGGCGAATCCAGATGCGGACGAACGTTTCCTGGACTATGTCTTCGGCAAGATCCCGGTCTCTGCATCTGTACCAGGTTTGATGGAACAGGGATGCGTAATACTTGCGAAACAGGACTTCGTATGCCTTCCTGTCTGAATTCCTTACCTCCGACAGGAGTTCTTCATCCCCGGTTGCCATGGGCACAACGCTCGGTGCTACTCCTTCGTTTTTGTGAGAAGCTCCACAAACAGATGCGCGGCCCGGTCGATATCGTAGCCGTCCTTCGGAAAATGGACCGCCTTGAATTTTTCCACCATCGGCTTGAGGGTTTCAAATGTCTCGGCCGAACAGAATACGATCGGGGTATTCGTGTTCACCCCTTCCCTCCGCGCGATTTGAATGAGGGCGACGCCGGGGAGATGCCCGTGGATTTCCTTGTCCTTGAAATCGTTGTCCACAATAATGAGATCAAAATGCTCGGACTTGATCTTCGCCAACGCGTCGACGCTGTCGTCTGATTCCACGACGGTGAGTTTGTCCTTCAGCAACTCCGAGGCGGCATCAATGGCGAATTTATGAGATTTGCGCACGTTTTCGTCATCATCTGCAACAAGAATCCTGAACGGCATGGCTTTTCCGCTGAGAGGGTGGATGAGATGGCTGTGTTGTCTATCTTACCGAGCGGGCCAATCAAAAGCAATATGTGAGGGGTTTTTCCATGTCACTCCTTCAGTCCTGTCATCGCGATCCCGCGGACAAACCACCGCTGGCCAAATATGAAAAGGATGAGTATCGGCAATACGCTCAGCACGGACCCCGCCATGAGCAGGTCATAGCGTGTCGTCATCACATCCGACTGGAGGTTTGCAAGCCCAATCGTCAGCGTGGCCTTCCCGACGCTGGAGAGATAGATGACCGGCCCGAGGAGATCGTTCCAGTATGTCATGAACGTGAAGAGCGCAAGGGTCACAAGCGCCGGCCTGGAGAGGGGGAGGACGATCCGCCAGAGTATCCTGAACCTCCCGCAGCCGTCGATACGCGCGGCATCCTCAAGGTCCGGAGGTATCGTGGAGAAGAACTGGCGGAGGAGAAACGTCCCGAACGCCCCCCCGAAGAACGCGGGAACAATGAGCGCATAGAGCGTGTCGATTAAGCCGAGCTGTTTCATAATGAGGAAGACCGGAATCATCGTCACCTGGGGGGGGATCATCATCGTGGCGAGCAGGATAAAATACAGGACGCTCTGACCCCGGAATTTCATCCGCGCGAACGCATACGCGGCGAGTGTGCAGCTTATGAGCTGCCCGAGTGTTGCACTGAGAGCGATCGTGAAGCTGTTCAGGAGCATCCTGGCCAGGGGGAGGATTTCCATGATCGCCCGGTAATTTTTCAGGTTGAGCTCCGCGGGGAACCACCGGGGCGGATACCGGAATATGTCCGTCTGGTCCATCATGGACGTGGAGACCATCCAGAGGAACGGACCCACCATGAGGGCGGCGACCCCCAGGAGGAGCAGGTAGCGGAGAAGCGTGCGGAGGACTTTAGCCATAAAAGACCCACCGTTTCTGGACGCGGAACTGCACGAGTGTCACCACAAAAAGGAGCGCAAACAGGACGTATGCGACCGCCGCAGCTTTCCCCATCTGGAAAAATTGGAATGCGTTCTGGTAAACGTAGTAGCTGAGCGTCACCGTGGAATTCGCAGGGCCCCCTTTCGTGAGCACGTAGGTCTGCTCGAATACCTGGAACGCATTGATTAACGTTATGACCAGAACAAAGAACGTTGTGGGCGAGAGGAGCGGGAGTGTGACGTGGCGAAACCGTTTCCAGGCGCCGGCGCCGTCGATCGTCGCGGCGTGGTACAGGTCTTCGGGGATGTTCTGCAATCCGGCAAGGAAAATCACCATCGAGTATCCGAGACCCTTCCAGACCGTCACAATCGCCATGGCGGGGAGCGCCCACCGCGTATCATCAAGCCACGCCGGACCCTGCACACCGAAGAGGACCCGGAGCAGGTAGTTGAGGAGACCATACTGGGAGTTGAAGATCCAGCTCCAGACGAGCGCAACGGCGATCATCGAGGAAACGACAGGCAGGAAATAGGCGGTGCGAAAGACCGTAACGCCGCGGACCCCGGTGTTGACGAGGAGTGCGAGGCCGAGGGCTGCGGCCACCGAGAGGGGGACGGCCAGGCCGACAAACACAAGCGTGTTGCGGAACACTTCCCAGAATAAATCGGACTGCCACAGATCGACATAGTTGGCGAACCACTTCCACTCGGGGGGTGAGATGATATCCCACTGCGTAAAACTTATGAAGAACGAAACCGCGACCGCCCCGGCGCTGAAGAGCAGGAGCCCGACAAGGGTCGGGAGAAGGTACAGATAGGGTTCGATGAAACGGAAAATGCCGGATCGGTTCATTATGCCCGGGTCGCCAGTCAAGTCAGAAGGGTGCCGGAAGCCTGCCGCTTCTTCATCGCCGCGTACTCCGCGGCGAATGCCCTGCCGTCGAACCCCGCGTCGGGGGGGAGATCGTCCAACGACACCTCCGACCCCTTCTCAAGGGCGATGTTCGCGGCGATATGCAGACGAACAGCCTCAAGGGGGGCGGCGAGCTCGAACCCGACGCTCCCGCCTCCCAGCATCGTGACAAAGTTTCTCAAGAACGGCTCATAGAGCCTTTCGGTGTTCACAATCGCGGTCCGAAGGCCCGAGGAGGTGTACGCGCAGAGGGACCATTCGTGGAATCCCATCTGCAGATACAAAGTCCCCGGGAGCCCGTCTCCGTACTCCATGGTCAGAACAGGCGCCCCGGCGCGGGTGACCGCCTTCACGGAGCGGATCCCCGTTCCTGCAAAGCCCTGGAGCATTTCGGTGGTGTGAATGCCGTAGCTGAAGAAATCCCCCGGACCGGAGGCCACCACCGAGACGAGGTCATCACGCGACCGGACGGCCCCGCGCAGGGCGGTGACTTCACCCGCATAGCGGAGCGCCGAGCCCCCGAACACCATCGTCCCGTACCTCTCCTGCATGTTCATGAGCCGGTCGCAATCGCGCACGGAGCCGACGACCGGCTTGTCGATGAGGACCGGTTTCTTCGCCTTCATGAAGACGAGCGCCCTGTCGAGATGCTTGTCCCAGTCCGTCCCGTGTATCATCGCGGCATCTACGTGGTCCGGCATCTCTTCGAGTGTCGTGCATATCACGGGTATATTGTTCTCCGCCGCGAACCGGCGGTCGTATCCTTCGGGCCAGACATCATGGCCGTCCCACAACGCCGTCACGTCCACGCCGGGGATCGTCCGGAGTATCTTCGTGAACGCCTGCGGATGAGAAGTATCGAGATCGACGAGGCCTATGCGTAACATGAATGAGCGGCGGTGGAATATCAGTGTACGTTCATGCGGTCGAGCACCGCGTTGATTCTCCTGTCGGCGTCCCGGGCACACTCCGCGGCCGACTTTTTTCCCTGTGTCATCAGCATCAACTCGGGAGTCAGGTTGTTGTCCCGCCATTCCTGCCACCCGGGAGTGAAGAGGGGAAACGACTGCCCATTTTCAAGAGCAACGAGAAGATTGCGGCTGTGCGCCGGAGTCGCGTCCAGCCAGAGCGGGGAGGCGGCGAAAGGCCTGTAGGTGGGCACCATCCCTTCGTACTGGCGGTTGATGTGCTCGACCGGACTCTTCGTCAGTATCCAGAGGAGGAGCTGCCATGCCTCCTCCGGGTGGGGAGAATTCCCGGGGATCATGAATGCCATCGAGAACCTTCTCGAGCGCCGCTCGCCGCCGGAACCCTTCGGCGGGAACGTCAGGTCCCACCTGATGCGGGAATTCTCAAGGTTGATGGAACCGAGCGATCCGATAAGTATCATCGCCGAGCGTTCCCCGACGAACGATTCAAACGAGCTCACGAACGATGTCGTGTTGGAGGCGATCCGGTGGGTCAGGAATATGTCCCGTACGAATTCCAGGCTCCTGAGCGTCGCCGGCTCCTCCAGGACCGCGTGCTTCCCGTCCGGCGTCAGCATCCGCCCCCCCTGCGAGTAGATCAGGGTTTCAAGCCCGGTATAGTGGACATCGAACGTGAGTCCCCACTGATCGGGGATCCCGTCCCCGTCTCTGTCCACCGTCAGCGCCTTGCCGACTCTGACGAGGTCGTCGTATGTCCAGGTGGTATCGGGGTAGGGAATCCCCGCCCGGTCGAACATGTCTTTGTTGTAGAAGAGGACCGTCAGCCCCAGGCATGCCGGGAAGCCGTACAGGACCTCTTGTCCGCCGCTAGCGTCCTTCCCGGACGAACCCCGCCACTCCGTCAACGCCTCGCTGTAGTAGTCTTTGAGGGAGATGTCGCGCCGGACGTACGGCATGAGGTCCCGTGCGTACTTCGTGCGGATCAGCTCCTGCCCGAACCAGTCCTCCGCAAACATCAGGTCGGCGAGCCTGCTCCCGGAGGCGATCGACGTGAGACTTTTCGAAACGTAGAGCGCGTACGGGGAGGTCTGCAGCACGACGTGAATACCGGGATGCGCCTCCTCAAACGGCTTAATGATCCCTTCCTCCCAGAGACTCCGGTCCTTCTCCATCCAGTGGTACAGGATGAGCGTCACCCCCTCCCCGGGCTGCTTCTTCCCGGGGCCGCACGAGAGGAGACAGAGGGCCAGAAAGAGCGGGATCATCCCGCGGACCGGGAGCATCAATAGTACCTCTTCTGTTTCTTTGCGAGCCTTGCGTACTCCCTCGCGTACAGGTCGAGACGGGTGATGCTTTCCAGGTCCTCCTTCATCCGGTCCGGCTCACGGACGAGGACACAGGAAGAAGTGAGGCGCACTTCATCGAGGTCCACCGCCGCGACGGCGATCCCTTCGCGCCTCCCGGTCTGAGCGATGATATCTCCGTTATGATCCAGTATCCGCGCGGTCGCAGGTCTGAACCGGCCGCTGTAAGCCGCGTATGGAGGGTGGTTCGCAAGGTTTGACTCCGCCACGACGAGCGAATTATCGATGGCCCGGGCGGTCAATTGCGTCCGGAGCGCTTCCTGCGTCGGACCATGTGAGACCGTCGGCCAGAAGAGCACCTCGGCCCCCTTGAACGCGTAGATGCGCGGGATCTCCGGGAAATAAATGTCCATGCAGATCATGACCGCGCAGCGGCCGAAATCGAGCTCAAAAACGGGGAACTCGCTGCCGGCGGCCACATGACGGCTTTCCTCGGCCGTCGGCTGCACTTTCCGGTAGAAACCGACGATCTTCCCCTTCCTGTCGATGACCGTCGCCTGGTTGTATACCTTCCTTCCGGAGCGGACGAGGTACGGGGCGATGACGTTGATATTGTTCGCCCGCGCCGCGCGCCGGAAAGCCCTGGTGAATTCGCCCGGATACTCTTCGGCAAAATACGTGAGGTCCGCGGGGACATTGGCGGTCGTCACCATCTCCGGGAGACAGAGTATGTCGGCCCTCTCGCGCCGTGCGCGGCCGATATACCCGACCGCCCGTTCGACATTCATCGCCGGGGTGTGGTGGTAGTCCTCCACCAGGAATGACGTCGTCCCGATTCTTGCGATGCGCATGCTCATCCTCCCTTTCCAACGCACACGAGCGTCCCGTCCCCGACCACAACAAGTACCTCCGCGTACCCGTCCCCGTCGACGTCCGCGATCACGGGATTCCCAAGAGCGTAGCCGAGATCCAGGCTCCACTTGATGACCCCCCTCCCCGAGGGGTCCGCACCGATCGCCAGGAGCCGCCCGTCGGTCGCCCCGGCGATGAACTCTTCTCTGCCGTCTCCGTCGATGTCGCATGCGGCGATGTCGGCTGTCGTACTATGAAGGTCGATGCTCCAGAGCTCTCTGCCGGAGGATTCTTCCAGACAGTAAAACAGACCGTTCGAGCGGCAAATGCCGATGCACATCCTGCCGTCACCGTTGATGTCCGCAATTCCGGGATGGCGGAGCATCATATCGGTGAACGGGGTCCGTTTCCACCATACGACCGAATAGTCCTGGCGCAGCACCCCGAATCCGCCGAAGCAGCCCGCGACGAGTATCTCCGCCTCCCCGTCATGGTCCACGTCGATGAGGACCGGAGACCCGTACGCCGTGAAGGGGTCCTTCTCCGTCCCGAAGTCCGCCTGCCTGTCTTTTGTGAAATCCCATTCAGGCTGGTTCATGACGGAATTTGTCGCGCGCCAGAGGATCCAGGGTTCCCGTTTCCATACGCCCGTCAGCGCGTCCAGGCGGCAGATGAGGTCCTTCGCCAGGAAAAGGACCTCCGGCTTATCCGCCTGTGCGGTGAGGACGGAGTAGGCACTCCACGGTCCCACCCCCCGGCCCCATTCCCCTTCGCCGTACTGCTCCTTCCGCCAGAGCTCTTTCCCTTCGAGATCAAGAGTGACGGTCCGCTCGGAATTCATCGAATACGATGCGTAGGATGAGGCAGTGATGGTCTTCCCTCTTGCGCCATCAACGACCACCCATTCGTACAGGCCTATCCTGGGGGATGAGGGAGGAGGAGCATCAGGGAAGACCCATGATCGCTTCACCGCCCCTCCGGGTGAGAATGCGAGGAGCTCCGAGCAGTCGCTCCTCTCCATGTTCACCGCCATGAGCTCATATTCACCGTCATCATCGACGTCCCGTACATACGCCGAGTGAAAGCAGTTGTCGTACCCCATCCAGCCTCTCCCCCGTTTCCGCCAGAGCTCGGCCACATTCAGCCCGGAGGGATCGACCTGCAACTGGTGGAGCGTGTTTGTGTTGTCGGGGACTGTGATCAGGGGTCTCCTCCCCTCCCGCGGCCTGTAGACGACCGGGAGCGACCCCGGGCGTGCAGCGGAGAACCCCTCAAGCTGGAGCCGGATCCCCGTACTCCATCCCCCCACTTTTCCTCTTCCGGCACGGACGACGAGTATCTCTCCGTTGTTGCGCGAGAGCACGGCTTCAGGCTCCCCATCCCCATCGACGTCGGCCAGAGCCGACATCAGATACTCTCCCCCCCGACCGAGAGGGAGAGCACGCATGGAGACGTCCCCGCCGGACAACGTGAGCTCCGCAAACGATCTGGCGCCATCCTCCCCCGCGGTAAACAGGAATACCGTCGTCCGCGCGCGCGCGCGGGTCGTCCAAGTTTCATCGTGCCCGAACTGGACCGGCCGGAAATTCGATCTCCATCCCTCCGGGCGAAGCCCCCTCCCGGCGAACCTCGCGTTGTCGCACTTCCAGAGCGAGACGGGGTTCAATCCGATGAGCGAGACAATTTCCACAGTGGAGAACGGGACCGGGTTCCGTTTTCGTTCAAGGCCGATAAGGAGTTCCGACGTGCCGTCGGCGTTCACGTCCTGGACACCCCAGAGATACCTGTCGGGCATTTCAAATTTGAGCGCGCCCGTGCGGGGATCGAGGACTTCGAGCCACCAGCGGCCGTCCTTTCTCCCGTTGAACACGCTAACGACAAGCTCCGGTTTCCCGTCCCCGTCGACGTCACTGACAGAATTCCCCGTGTGGCGGAGCTCGGTCGTGTCTTCGGGATAAATGAACTCGATGAACCGGTCCCAGAGGAGAGAGAGGTTCCCTGCCCCGTCGTTGTCGAGCACCGAAATGTGCCGCGCCACCCGCTCCGCCACGATCACAACTTCACGGGCGCCGTCCCCGTCGATGTCTACGAGCTGGAGAAGACCGTAGGTGCGGTGCCGCTCGCCGTTGGAATTCCACAGGACCGACCGCTTCATGACGCCGGTCAGGACATCGAAGATGTACAGACCGCAGAGCTTCGAGACGACGAGCTCGTCGACTCCGTCGCCGTCCATGTCCGCGGCCGCGACGGTCGGATGGAACGCGTCATTCATCCAAAGCGTGTGGGCAAGGACTCCCCGCCTGTTCCCGCGGAAGTCAAATACGAGGACTTCCTTCGCGCTCATCAGGGGGGCCACAAGGTGCATGCCTCTTGAGGACCTGTCGAACCGGTGACAGAGAATTGTGCTGGCCTGAGTGCCTGAGGAGAGAGGGAACCCGACATAGTGCCTCATCAGGAGAGCCCCCGATTCGGCCGCAAGCACGATCACCTCGTACCCCGAACTGCAGACGATTTCGAGGAGTCCGTCACCGTCGAGATCTTCCACCGCCCCCACCGCATTGATGCCGCAAGCGGCGCTTTTCCAGATGACNNCCCCCGAGAGGGAATTTCCAGAGGATCGCCGGCCGTGAAATATCCCCGGTGAGTGTGCACCGGCCGCTGAGACGGTGATCGCGGCGGTACATATGCCACTGACCGGGGGGAACGTCGAACTGCTCGGGAGGGGAGGCTGCCATGGTTTCCGGTTTAGAAGGACAATGTCTGCGGGAGCCCTGTTTTGAGCGACTCGAACGCCGAAAGCACGAGGAGTGTCGCACGGAGCCCATCGAGATGTGTTATCGGGGGGGGAGTCCCGTTCCGCAGGGAGCGGATGAAATCGATGTTCTCCTCGATAAAGCCGTACTCCTCGGGGTCGGCTGCTTCCGTCATTCTCTCGCCGTCGAAGAGCGTAACGGTCTTGAGCCTGTCCCGGAGGTGGGCGGTCTTTTTTCCGTCGGTGAGCTGAAAGGAGAACTTCGACACGAAGGGGGTCTGCCCCGAATCCCCTATCGCGACGCCGGCCACGCTCCCGTTTTCAAACCGGATGGTCGCAACAATGTTGTCAACGATGCCGATCGAGGGGTGGCTGAAGTTCCCCCCTTCAGCATATATCCTGACGGGCCTCGACCCGTTGAGGTGACAGACCAGATCCATCGTATGGCACCCCTGTGAGAGGATGTTTCCCCCCCCTTTCCGCGGATCGTTCGCCCAGAACCCGTCGGGCCAGCGGGCATCCATCATCTGAGCGATCGTGACGAGCGGGGAAGGGATGAACTCTTTCGCCCGGGCGACAGAAGGGTAGTATCGCATCTTGAAGCCGGTCATAAACTGTATCCCGTGCTTTTCGACTGCGTTCCCGACGTCGTAGCATTCCCGGAGCGTCAGTGCGAGAGGCTTCTCCATCATCACATGCTTGTGTTCCTCCGCGGCCCGGACGGCAAGCAGACTGTGCGTGTCATGGTGCGTGCAGACATAGACCGCGTCCACGTCGCTGTCTCTCAGCACCCGCTCATG
This sequence comes from Ignavibacteriota bacterium, assembly GCA_003161955.1. Lineage (GTDB taxonomy): Bacteria > Bacteroidota > Ignavibacteria > UBA10030 > UBA6906 > Fen-1273. The sequence continues at coordinate 9,490 of PMND01000037.1, forward strand.
ATCCCCGGTTGCATACGACCCCGGGAACTTCGCGCACAGCGCGGCGGCGCGCTGCTCATCAACATCGCAAAACGCATGCAGGCGGACGCCGTCAATCCGGGAAAGGCAGTCTGCATGGATCTCTCCCATGCTGCCGCATCCGATGACGGCTATCCGAAGGGGGGAAAGCATTGCCTGTTGCTCGTCAAGTGGGGCATTTCGAGAACGCCTGCCCTCAAACGGCAGGGTGGAAAAATAAGGAAAAATCCAGAGAGAGAATCAAGGCGGCATCCGACCCCGGCCGCGGGAGCCGGCGGGGCTACTGCGTGAAGCGGAAATACACCTCCCAGCCGGGGTCCGCCGTGACGTAGGAGCGGATATCGCGACCGTGCATCCGGGTCCCCATCTTCTTTATCTCCCTCCGGACGGCGTCGGGCATGTTCGAATAGAAGACGTATTCCCGCATCCCCCCTGTCGTGATCACAAGAGCGAGAAACCCGAGTTTCTTTCCCGACATTGCGCGGTCGATTTCGTTTTCAAGCGGCATCAGCTCCCGGGCCTCATCATCGGTCGGCAGACCGTAACTGTTCGGTTTTCGGAACGCCACGGCAAAGCCGACGCGGTAGGGGAACCTCTCCCTTTCTTTCAGGGTACGGAGCCCCGTGTTCCCGCGTATATATGCCAGATGTCCGTCACTGGTCCCCCTCTTGAACATTTCCCACTTCGCCATCGTGAAGGGGTCCGTGGAGGACGTGTCACCCTGGAGCGGGGAATTCAGCGGGAGGGCAGCGAGAAGGACGCAGAGCGCATGCAACATCGGGTCAATTCTCCTCATTCAGGGGGGACCAGGGGTCCCGCTGGTGTCAAGCGGGACCAGCGGTCCCGGCGCCTGCGGCGCCGCGGGCGGCGTGATCATTTTCCGCCGATTTGAGGCGGGAGTGAACGTCCCGCCGGTTTCAGGCCGGAGCAAATGTGTCAAATATGCATGTGAAGCGCAACCGGACGCATGTCTTGACCTTCGGTCCCGCATGCAGTAGATTATGATGCTCCGTTCATCACAGCCTCTCCCACATTCGAGCAGGATAGTCCACTTGTGGAATGTCATCCATCAGCGCGCGGCGCTCATACGGGAACCGAACGAGGTAAGAATACTGCGGGTTGTCCGCGATGCGGGGGAGATCTCCCGGATTGAGATAGCGAAACTGACCGGCCTTCACAAGACCACGATCACCGATCTTGTCGGAAAGCTGATCCGGGCTGGTTTCCTGGAAGAAACCGGCGCCGTCGAGTCGCGCAGGAAAGTGGGACGACGGCGGATATCCCTTCGATTCAGGCCGCTGGCCGGACTTGTCGCGGGGGTCGATATCGGCATGACCCACGCGGTGGTGGCGCTCACGGATCTGAACGCGCACATCCTCCAGCAGAAGACATTCCAGTACCCGCTTGACGCCTCAGCAGAGGAAGTCCTGTCAGAGATCGCCACGACAATCCAGACTCTGCTGACAAGCGCAAACTGCTCCCAGTCGCAGCTTGTCGGGATCGGCATGGGCGTTCAGGGGGTGATCGATTACCCCAGGAACGTCCTCGTCCTCTCGTACAACAAAAAGGCCTGGCAGGGGGAGTCCCTGAGCGCACTGCTGGAGAAACGGTTCAAAGTCCCTGTCTACGTGGAAAACGACGTCAAGACAATGGCGCTCGGAGAGTACCTGCTCGGTGCGGCCAGAGGGACGAAACACTTTGTCCACATCTGGGTGGGTGAAGGCGTGGGAGCGGGGATCATGATCAACGGACAGTTGCTTCACGGCATCACATCGAGCGCCGGCGAAATAGGATTCAACGAACTCGAATTCCCCCCGTACTATGCGGAGAGATTCCCGCTCACGTTCAGGAACCAGGTCATGTTCGGCCAGATCCTGACGGACGCAAACCTCATCGAGAGCTACCGGCGTGCCGCGGGGAGTACGGACGACGGAAGGCTCTCCGTCGCCTCCATCGCCCGGAAGGCCGCCTCAGGAGATGAGCCGGCCCGCAGGATCATCGACGAGTTCACATCCATGCTCAGCATGCTCAGCATCAACCTGGTGAACACGCTGAACCCGGAGCTGATCATCGTCGGCGGCAAGCTCGCCCAGAATTACCCCCCGCTTGCCGAGACGCTTCAGGACAAGATCCGCGCGGATCTCCTCACCCCCCCTGCCGAGGCAGTCCACGTGCGGTCGGCCAGGCACGGAGAGACCGGTGTGATCCTCGGTGCCGCGGGACTGGTCCTGTACGAACTCTTCGAACCCCTCCACACATTCTCCGTGCGGAGCTCGCTCAGGCCTGCAGGCACGAAGGAGGGGGTGTCACCGGACGGGGAGTCAGGCATGTAGCGGGATAAACTCCCGCCGGCGCGGAGGGGAGGACGCTTATTTCTTCCAGCTCTCCGGCAGCGCCTCAATTTTACGGGCACGCCGCAGAACATCCGGGTCGATCTTTCCAGGGAGATGCAGGCGGACCAGGTCCGCAATGCTCACACGCTGCGGGTCCGCACCGAGCAGCTCCACACTGTCTCCGGCTCCCACCATGCCCCCGCGGAGCACGGCCATGTAAAACCCGGTCCTCCCGCTTTCCAGGAATCTCCTGATGATATCGTTCCGCCGGAACTTTATCCCGAGCTTGAAACAGGGGAGCCTCGGCTGTGTGACGATGACCTCCGCCTCTCCCATGCGGAAGCGGTCGCCGGCGTGGACGGTGTCTTCGGAGAGACCCGTGGTGGTGAAGTTCTCGCCGAACATCCCCGGGGGAAGGTCCATGCCCGGAAGCTCGCCCCGCCAGAACCCGTAGTGCTCATCAGGATAGGCGTACACGGCCTTCGCGGCACCCCCGTGCACCGAGAGGTCCGCCTGAGCGTCTCCGTCCAGGTTCATCGTCCGGAGCATCACGGGGGAGTAGACCGGGTCTTTGAATATCCCGGTCATGACGGTCTTCCCGAGCCACGTGACCTCGCGGGGTTCTCCGACATTGACAGAAATGATCTTCAGGGGGTCATGCTCCGAACTGTCGGAGATGGTGATCGAGATGTTTGTACATGCCTATCCCCCATTCCCCCGGGGTCAGCCTGCCAAAGAACGAGTGAGGCTCCGTCGTGCACTTTGCCTCTCCCCCTTCCGAGAATTCCCGGGCAAGGCCGAGGAGGCGTTGCTTTTCCTGCCCAAACTCACGCTCATCGGCGACGATGAAGGTCGGGTGGGTGGGACTGTTCCTGGAGAAGTCGGAATCGTCGTAGTATCTTTTCTTGAAGAAGGGGCCGATGAGCCGCCCTATCAACATCCTCCGCGCGGTCCTTCTCCCCGTTGCCACTTCGAAGGTCACCGAGCAGTGAGCAAGCATCTGGGCCACTCCCATCTTACCCCAGAGGCGCTGCGACCCGGCGTTCAGTGAATCAATGCGCCGCACCACGTCATCGAGGGCGGCCCGTTCAAACATGCTCTTCATGGCAATCGGTCTTTACTGTGTGCAATCGGGCGTGACTTCAACGAACCCAATGTAATCGTCCCGGGACGGATTGTCAACAAAANNAAGGAGCACCGCGCCATCCGAGGCGATCTGCGATGCGAGCGAAGCGTTCAGTCCGCTGAAGAGACCCGACCAGGCCAGGGCCTGGTCCCGGATCCCAAGAAACGGTTCAACAAGAAATGGATATCCGAGGAGACCCACGAGCGACCCTGCGTTCGAGAGAGCATAGAGACGGTAGGGAGATCTGCCGGGGCGTGAGATCACAGACCACTTCTGGAGAAGCGACCCCGTGGTGGAAAGGACGAAGAATGGTATACCCACGGAGACAGCCAGGAGCGTTATGAGCTGGCCGACAGGCTCCGCCTCACCTGCCGGTTTCCAGGACGAGCCGGGAGTTATGGGGGAAGGCCAGCGGGTCGCCAGGCACGCCAGTAGCAGAACTGAAAGCGCGACAACCACGATGTGCACGCCGAGCTGACGCGGGAGGCCGAGCTTACTCACGATCAGATGTGCATAGGCGTATCCGGCAAGGAGGACAGACTGGAAGAAAACGAGGCATGTGGTCCAGACGGAGGGCGCGCCTCCGAACCAGGGAAGGAGCTCCTTTCCGACAATGAGTTCCACCTGGAAGAGGAGAAATGCGCTCAGGAATATGGTCAGCGCCTCCACTTCCCCTCCACCCATGACCAGCCCCCCGGGACCGCCACCCAGTGCCCTGCTACCCAGGGAATTCCCCTTCGAGGCGGAAGTTCCCACCGTCCGGGGAACCAGACCCATTGTCTCTTCCATCCCCAGTAGCCTGAGATCCAGATATGATTTTCGAATGTCCTTCAGGTTTGGATATTACGGTAACCCGGAGGTTTAAGCAAGCTCCGTTAAACCTCCGGGACTCGAGGCGTATCTAATGTCGGATAGGCCGGAAGACACACCGCAGGAGACGGGTCGCCGTGTCACACAGCACTCACGAAGAGGAACACGCATGATAAACCGGAACCGACGCAGACCCCCGTCCCGCCGGGGGGGAGCATACTGGAGCCACACGCTGACGGGACTGGCTCTTTTCTCAGGCTTACTCGTTTCGGGGTGCGGCAGCACCGCCCAGATTCCCAGCTCATGGAGAACCCGGGGCGTGACGGTCGACAGCGCGGCACGGGAATGGAAGTCGGCGTTCACCCCGATCAAGGACACGCATCTGTTCATCGGGATGCAGAACGACTCCGCTTTCTTCTATCTCCGGATCCTCGCACCGGAGGATGAGTTCCGGAGGCGCATCGCCGCTCCGGGGATGACTGTCTGGCTCGAGCCGCAGGACGGAAAGAAACTCGGCATCCTGTACCCGATGGGGACAGGGATACATGACATGGAAATAATCGGAGCGGAAAAAAACGACCGGACGCTCTTCTCGCCTCTGGAGGTGCCGGGCGTCAGCGTGCGCGTCGGGAGTTCGGACGGCTCCTCGATGTACGAGCTCAAAGTTCCTCTGCAGGCCTCGAAGGACCGGCCGTACGCGGTGGGCGCAACGCCCGGTTCGACATTCAGGATCGAGATACAAACCGAGAAAGAAGTCGTCGGCATGCGTGAAGGGGGAGGGAGATCCTCCGGAGGAGAAGGGGGTGGATACGGAGGGGGAGGCGGCGGTGGCGGCGGATTTGGAGGAGGAGGAAGACGAGGAGGAGGGGGAGGAGGAAGGGGAGGCGGAGGAAGATCAGGCGGTCAGGGCGGCGGTGCACAACTCGACCCTGTCGATTTCAAGGCAGACATCAATCTCGCCGGGCCTCCCGCCGACGCCGCAAAAAAGTAGGACACAGGCGCACATCCGGGCAGGTGACGCAGAGAGAGAGGAGGATAAGAAAAAGCGCCGAACAGATCATGTGGGCGTGGTATCCCTCCAGGGGAGGAGTATTTCAAGTATCATCTGCAGAGCTCTCCCCTCCTTCTCCCGCAGGCGCATGGAATTGAGAACGACAGAGAGGCTACTGATGAGCATCGCTCCGGCGGCGATCAACGGATTGAGCAAACCGGTTACCGCGAGGACGAGCCCTATCGCATTGTAGAGGAATGCCCAGACCAGGTTCTGTTTCACGGTCCTGACCGTCCGTTTCGCAATCGCGATTGTCTCCGGGACAAGTGACAGGTCGTCGCGAAGGAGCGTCACACCCGCGGACTCCACCGCTATCTGCGTGCCCGACCCCATTGCCATCCCTACATCAGCCTGGGCAAGGGCGGGGGCGTCATTTACGCCGTCTCCGACCATGACGACTTTTCCCCCCGCATTCTGGATCTGAGAGATGAGTTCAACTTTCGCCGCGGGGAACGCATCGGCCACGCATTCCCGAATACCGGCCTGCGCAGCGACGGCAAGCACGGTCCCGCGTGCGTCGCCGGAGAGGAGAATCACCCTCATCCCTTTCCCGGTCAGCGCGCCGACTGCGGCGGATCCCCCTTCCTTCAGGAGATCGCCAAAGAGACACAACCCGGCCCGCTCTTCCCCTTCCAACCCAAAGTACGTAATAGTCTTTCCATCCGCACGCTCCCGTTCAGCCCATACTCTGTCATGTTCATCCAGTCTGAAACCCTCGCCGCGCACAAAAGTCTCGGTACCGATCGCCACACGCGTCCCCTCAATGATTCCCGTGATTCCTTTCCCTTCTTCGATCCGGATCTCCACCCCATCCAGAAGGCCTATCCCCCGCTCCGAGCAGGTGGCCACGATCGATGCGGCCAGGGGGTGACTCGAGGACCGTTCGAGAGATCCCAGGAACCGGAGAGCGGTCCGTTCGTCGGCGTCCGGCGCCCGGCACTCCCTGAACGCGAACCGCCCCTCCGTCAGGGTCCCCGTCTTGTCGAACACGACCACCGACGAGGCCGCCGCGCGCTGGAGAGCTTCCACATCACGTATCAGTATCCCCCTGTTCGCGGCACTGCCGATCCCCGCCGCGATGGCGAGAGGGGTCGCCATCCCTAAAACGCAGGGACATGCAATCACGAGGACGGTGATGGCCCGGAGCAACGCCTCTTCGCCGTTGTGCGCGGTCACGAGGACGAACAGTCCTGTCATTATTGCAAGAAGAAGCACGGCCGGGATGAACACGCGCGCAATCCTGTCGACCGATCGCTCAAGGGGAGATTTGACCGAGAGCGCTCCCTCGACCATCCGTATGATGACTGAAATGAGCGTCCCATCGCCGACAGACGTTGCCCGGACAATCAGATGGCCGCTGAGATTCATTGATGACGCGATGACACATTGAAGCGTCAAGGAGGGAGGGGGGGCTGCATCGGGGGCGGATTAATTTCCCCCTAGGGCACATTCGTTTCTTCCGGATTCGAGTGCTTCGGATTCCCGCTGGAACCGCTCCCGCGGTACGGCGTCGATATGGCCTGCGGCTACTCTCTCCGGAGGCCGGACATCGACAACGTGAACGGTCTCCCCAGCTTCCAATACCCCGGCGAACTCCAGAGGAGATATCTCAGGAACGGTCTGGAAATTCATATTGTTATCTGGAGGACAGGAGAAAGGGACGGAATGAGAATGAAACTCGCGTTCAGCATGGCTCCCATATGCTTCCTCGTGTTATGCCGTCTCATGTCTGGAAATACAAATCAGGAATCAAAAAGCCAGCAGACGGAAAGTCCTCTCCCCGGGCGGCTTGTCCCGGCCCGGGCGACAATGACCACCGCCTGGGATATCCCGAGGGATCCTCTGAAGGATTCAACACTCGGGAGTTCCCCGCGGACTGAGGAGATCAGGCGGGGGTACAGAATATTCATGTGGACCCCGCAGGAGGCTCCGAAGTTCGCTCGAAACCGGCTCTCCTGCGGCAACTGTCATCTCAACGGAGGACAGAGAGAGCGCGCTCTTCCCCTTGTAGGTGTGGCCGGAGTCTTTCCCGAATACAATGAGCGGGAGGGACGCCCCTTCTCTCTCGAAGACAGGATCGTCGGTTGCTTCATGCGGAGCGAAAACGCCACAGGCTACGCAGGCATCCCGGGCGCTTCTCCGGCCGGGCCGGACAGTGCGCGTGATCATATCCCCGGGCCCATCCCGCAATCAGAGGAAGTCGCGGCTCTCGCCGCGTACATTCAGTGGCTTTCGGAAGGGATCCGGGGCAGGGAAAAACTCCCCTGGCGGGGGCAGAATATGATCCAGCCTGACAGCCTGATTCCGGTCGAGGCGCTCGATCCCGAACGGGGGAAGACTCTCTTCCGGGAGAATTGCCGGACATGTCACGGCAACGACGGGCAGGGAGTACAGATC